>NZ_JBNTJW010000002.1:0-372978 GCF_051195055.1 Halobellus sp. EA9
ACTGCGACGACAAGTGGTTTAGCTCGACAGAGGACGAATCCAGCGAGGTAGCGATGGCACTTGCTGGTGCCATCGCGTGGTTTGGTGTGGCAGAGTTCCCCGGCATCAGCGTGCGGACAGCCGTGGTAGTGGACATCGACGAAGTCGAGGCAGATGATCCTCGGGCCGGGGCCGAGGATCATCGCCGCCTGTTGAGCGAAGATGGCGTTGACGGCGGCTTCGAGATCATCCGCTGGAACGGTGTGCAGTTGTTTGAGAGTGTAATCGTCGGAGTAGGTTCCACGAGTGGTGTCGGTGACGGCTTTGATGGACTTCTGATCGACAGCGGCTTGCAGAATCGTTTGACGGATGATCCCGGAGTCGAAGCCGCAGCCTTCGACTCCGGGGATCGGAATCTCTGCGAGCAGATCAAGCGCTAAGGTTTCAAGGTCAGAGGCCGTAAGAACAGTGTCTGGATGGTATAGGAAGTTCACAACATCCATCCAGACGCTTTCTGCGAACGTAACCTCGTCAGTCGTGACTATCAGCTGACTCAATGGGAACTACCGACACTGGCTCTTCGTCGCGTCGATCAGGCTCTCACACTCCTCGCAGGCACGCTGCCGGACGGCGCCGCATTCCGCGCACACCTTGTCTTCCCGTCCCACGTCGGAACCGCACTCCGGACAGACTTCTCGCGGCCATCCACACTTCGTACACGACCAGATGTCTCTCGAGAAGCGCTGACCGCAGTGAAGACATTTTTCACCCATATTTCTGGAGATAACTGTATGACATAAATCACTTTTTCTGTCAGTTTTATATGTTAGATTAGATAGATTTAGCACCCTACTCATCGCAGTAGCTTGAGTTTGTGGTCGACTTCTTTTCCTAGTGAAAGAACATATATCGTATACTCTCGAAGACACGATCCGTTCGGCGCTATCGGCGCAAGCCACTTCCCTCCGCGTCGCCTCGACCAGACGATGACTGCGGCACGCGACCGACCACGCCTCGCCCTCCTCGACGCCTCGAAGAGCGATCACACCCGGCGGAACTTCCGGCGCGAACTCGACGCGGACCTCGTCGAGTTCGACGTCACGGACAACGACCGCCCGGCGGGCTTCGACTTCGACGGCGTCGTGATCACGGGCTCGCGGACCTCCGTCTACTGGGACCGCGACTGGATCCGGCCGCTCGTCGACTACGTCGCCGCGGCCCACGAGCGCGGCCTCCCGATTCTGGGCGTCTGTTACGGCCACCAGGTCCTCGCGTCGGCGCTCGGCGGCCGCGTCGAGGACATGGGCGAGTACGAGATCGGCTACCGGGAGATCCGCAAACTCGAAGACGACGACCTCTTCGAGGGCATCCCCGAGTCGTTCACGGCCTTCACGACCCACTCGGACGTCGTCACCGAACTCCCGCCCGACGCCGAACTGCTCGCCGAGAACGACTACGGAGTCCACGCCTTCCGGTGCGGCGACGCCTGGGGCGTCCAGTTCCACCCCGAGTACGACCGCGACACCGCCGCGACGGTGACGAAGGGCAAGGACCTGCCCGACGAGCGGATCCAATCCGTGCTGGAGGGCATCGACCGGGACAACTACGAGGCCGCCTGCCGGACGAAGCGGCTCTTCGAGAACTTCACCTCGCACGTCCGTCGCGTGCGAGAGGCGCCCGCGCAGTAGCGCCGGGCCCGCTCTGTCGCGGCTAAGATTCGTCCTCCCAGTAGTCCACGTCGTTGTCCTCGCGGTAGTAGCCCGCGACGACGCGCTCGTTCTTATCGCCGCCGGGCGGCGAGCCCGCGTAGACGCCGATCTTCCCCGAGTCGGGGTAGACCGTCACGTCTGGGTCCCGCATCGTCGACACCGCGAGGAAGCGCAGCGGCTCGTCGCCGTCGTTGCGGAGCCGGTGGGCGCCGTCCTCGCTGGCGGGGAAGTCGCAGTAGTCGCCCGCCGCGATGGGCTCCTCGCCGTCGGGCGTCCGGAGCGTCCCGCGGCCCGAGAGCACGTAGATCGCCTCCGCATTTCCGGTGTGGAAGTGGTACGGCCACGACGACCCGCCCGGCGGGAGCTCATAGAGGCTCGCGCCAAGGTCGGAGACGTCGGTCCCGGCGCCCAGTTCCTTGCGCCGGAAGTGCGTCGTCTCGCGTTCGGTCTCGCTCCAGTCGAGGTCGGCTTCGTTGACCCGTCCCATACGTCCGCGTCGGCCGGCCGGGTGTTAATCGTCGGGGGCGAGAGGTCCAGACCGACGGCCTCGACCCGCTTCGATCGGCCGTCCGCGACACCGACGCCGTTTTCCTCCCGTCGGGAGAAAGGGCGGCAAATGGGAATCGATCCGAACTTCGACAGCAACCGCGAGCAGGTCGACACCGAGAACGGGGTCGACGTCTGGGGCCCCGTCGACCCGCCGGAGAAACTGGGCATCCACGGCACCCACGTCGCGGTCGACTACGACATCTGCATCGCCGACGGCGCGTGCTTGGAGAACTGCCCGGTCGACGTGTTCACCTGGGTCGACACGCCCGACCACCCCGAATCGGAGCGGAAGGTCGATCCGACCTACGAGGACCAGTGCATCGACTGCATGCTGTGTGTCGACATCTGCCCGGTCGACGCCATCGACGTCGACGCCTCGCGCTCCTGACCACCTGACGATCCCCGTCCGCGGATCCGGCACCCCGAACTTCTCCGATCGTCGATAGTATCTTGCCGCCGCCCGCCGAACTACGGACGCTATGTCCGACGAAGTCGTCCGGCTGCTGCAGAAGGCGTATCAGGACGAGATCGAGACCGTGATGAACTACCTCTCGAACTCGATCGTCCTCGACGGCGTCCGCGCCGAGGAGATCAAAGAGTCCCTCCAGCAGGACATCCAGGAGGAGCTCACCCACGCCGAGCAGCTCGGCAATCGGCTCAAACAGCTCGACGAGCACCCGCCCGGCTCGGCCGCGTTCGAGGCGACTCAGGCGAGCCTCCAGCCGCCCGAGGACACCACGGACGTCCTCTCGGTCATCCGGGGGGTCCTCGACGCCGAGGAGGACGCGATCGCGACCTACCGGGATCTCATCACCGCCGCCGAGGACGCTGACGATCCCGTCACGGAGGACCTCGCGGTGACGGTTCTCGCCGACGAGGAGGCCCACCGCACGGAGTTCCGCGGCTTCGAGAAGGAGTACGAGCAGTCATAGGCGGCCTCGTTCGCCGGTGACTGCAATGGCCGCGATCCGCGTCAGAGCAGCGCCGACGCCGCCAGCGCGCCCGCCACGCCCAGCCCGAGAACGTCGCGGCGCTCGAACCGGAGCGCCGGGAGCGTCGGGTTCCACGCGAAACACCGCGCGCGGAGCGCGAGCGCGAGGCGGTCCGCGCGCCCGAACGCGCGCCGGATCCCCGCGGCGGCGACGACCCGCATCCGCTCTCGCAGTCGGCGCTCGTCGCCCAGCCGCGCCCGCGAGGCCTCCCGGATACGACTCAGATCCGCCCGGAGGAGCGGCACGAACCGGAACACGAGCGCGACGCCGACGCCGAGCAGGCGTCCGATCCGGCCGGGGAGAAGCCGCTGGATCGCCGCCCGCGAGTCGCGGACAGGCGTCGTCTCCAGGTACGCCGCCGACACGAGGAGGAGCAGGAGGACGCGATAGCTCGCGAGCAGCGGGCCGGCGGCCGCGCCGGGATCGAGGCCGACCGTCCACCCGCGGAGGTCGACGCCGACGGTCGCCACGAGCGGCCCGGCGACCAGGAAGGGAAGCGCGGGCAGGTAGCCGCGGACCGCGCGGATCGGCGAGACGCGGCCGCTGACGAGGAAAAAGGCGGCGACGCCTGTCAGCGCGGCGAGCCCGGGGGGCGTCGTGTGGGCGAACGCCGCGACCGCGAACGCCGCCTGGCAGCAGAGCTTGGTCCGCGGGTCCAGCCGGTGAGCGAGGGAGTCGCCGGGGCGGTAGCTCAGCATCCGTCGCTCCGCGCGTCAGTGCCTCCGCGCTCTGCTTCGGGCACCCGCACGTCGTAGTCGGGAAGGGCCGCTCGCGCGGCGTCGGGGTCGTCGTCGACGACGACGCGCCCCGCCGACATCGCGACCACCCGATCGGCGAGGTCGAGGACGTCGCGCAGGTCGTGGGTCACGATCACGACGCTCGTGCCCGTATCGGAGAGCGCGCGGAGCCGATCGAGGACCGACTGGCGGGCGGGCGCGTCGAGGCCGGTGAACGGCTCGTCGAGGACGAGGTGGTCGGGCTCCATCGCGAGCGCGCCCGCGATCGCGACGCGCTCGCGCTCCCCGCCCGAGAGGTCGGTCACGCGGTCGTCTTCGCGGCCGGCGAGGTTCACCGCCGTCAGGGCGTCGCCGACGCGCCGGTCGATCTCCTCCCGGTCGAGGCCGAGGTTCTCGGGGCCGAAGGCGACGTCGGCGCCGACCGTGGCCGCGACGAACTGGTCCCGGGGGTCCTGGAACACCATCCCCACGGCGGTCCGGGCGGCCACGAGGTCCTCGCCGACCGCGCGGCCGTTCACTTCGACGGTTCCCGAATCCGGTTCGAGGAGGCCGTTGAAGTGCCTGACGAGGGTGGTCTTGCCCGAGCCGTTCGCGCCCGCCAGCACCACGCACTCGCCGTCCCCGATCTCGATCGAGACGCCGTCGACCGCGACGACGCCGCCGTAGCGGTGGACCAGGTCCTCGGTGCGGATCACGGCGTCACCCCCGCACGTCGACGGCCGGTCTCACGCCGCGGCGGCCGCGTCGCTCCGGACGACGCCGACGGCGGCGGCGATCTTCACGGCCTCGAACGGCACGAACGCCACGGCGCTCACGAGGAACGCCTCCACGAGCCCGACGTTCTGGACGACCGAGAAGCCGACCGTGCCGAGCGCGTAGATCACGACGGTGCCGGCGACCATCCCGGCGACGAGCCGGGCCGTCCCGACGTTCTTCGGGTCCGCGAGGTCGTCGGTGCCGTGGACGACGGCGCCGATCAGCGCGGCGGCGATCGGGTACGACCAGAGGTAGCCCGCGGTGTAGCCCAAGAGCGGGGCGATGCCGGCGGAGCCGCCCGCGAAGATCGGCGCGCCGGCGGCCCCCGCGGCGAGGTAGAACGCGAGCGAGACGCCGCCCCAGACCGGCCCGAGGAAGATCCCCGCGAGGAAGACCCCGAGCACCTGGAGGCTCACCGGGACGGGCGAGATGGGATTTGGAAACGACACGTACGCGAACGCGCCGGTGAGCGCCGCGAACAACGCCGCCCGCGCGACGTTGCCGACGACATCGTCGCCGACGAGTTCGACCGACTCCGTCTCTATCGACATACTCTTCCGTGTCTCGTAAACTCGTATGAATCGTTCGGTTTACGAACGGGCGACGATGGTCAGGGGCCCCATCGGGCCGCGCCTCCGACGACAATCTTTGTACGTCCGCGGGGCGTATCGCCGCCCGATGGACGACAAGACGGCCGAACTCCGCGACCTGTTCGTGTCGACCACGGGCGAGGAGACCGTGACGGAGTCCCAGTCCGACCCGCGCGGGTCGCTGTCGAGCGCCGACGACGCGACCGTCGACGAGCGCCTGACCGAACTCGTCGAGGAGATGCGCGAGCGCTACGACTTCGCGTCGTCGCTGTCGACGGCCGACCTCCGGGAGGTCGTCCGCGGCTTCTTCGATCCCGAGGCGACCGGCGCCGGACCGGAGTCGTGGTCACGGGACGCCGACGCCGCGCTCGCGGCGTCGCTCGACGCCGACGCAGACGCGGACGACGTCTTCCGCGCGCGGATGGACCTCCACCTCGTCGCGGCGGCCGACCGCGACGCCTCGTTCCCCTACGAGCGGCTCCGCGCGCTCGTGTCGCGGGCGAGCGACGAGGGCGGCGTCGGGACCGGCGCGGACGTCGACGACGCGGACTTGGCCGAATCGCTCGCGGCGTCGGAGGGCGTCGACTCCGCGCCCGACGCCGAGACGGTCCGCCGCTATCGCCGCGTCGCGGCGGCCGACCTCGCCTCCCGGCGCGCGAGCCACCGCTTCCGCGACGCCTTCGTGGAACTGCTCACCGACGCGGACCTCTCGACGCGGCTCGCGGCGGACGCCCGCGAGGACGGCCTGCGCGAGGCCACAGAGGACATCGAGACCGACGTGTCGCTGTGAGTCCCGACCGATCACTTCCGCCGCGGGTGGCGAAGACTCTTACCCGGTGAGGTCCCTACTCCGGTGCGATGGCCCAGGCCCCCCAAGACTCGCGCGACCTCACCGACCGGTTCATCCAGTTCTACCGGAAGTACTACCGCGACGAGATCGGCACGCTCGCGCAGAAGTACCCGAACGAGCAGCGTTCGCTCTACGTCGACTACGAGGACCTCTACAAGTTCGACACCGAGCTCGCCGAGGACTACCGCAAGCAGCCCGACCAGATCCGCGAGTACGCAGAAGAGGCCCTGCGCCTCTACGACCTCCCCGCCGACGTCAAACTGGGCCGCGCGCACGTCCGCCTCCGCGGGCTCCCCGAGACGGTCGACATCCGTGACATCCGGGTCCACGACGACCACATCGGGCGCCTGATCGCCGTCCAGGGGATCGTCCGCAAGGCCACCGACGTCCGGCCGAAGATCACCGAGGCCGCCTTCGAGTGCCAGCGCTGCGGGACGATGACCTACATTCCGCAATCGGACAGCGGCTTCCAGGACCCCCACGAGTGCCAGGGCTGCGAGCGCCAGGGGCCGTTCCACGTCGACTTCGACCAGTCGGAGTTCGTCGACGCCCAGAAGGTGCGCGTCCAGGAGAGCCCCGAGGGCCTGCGGGGCGGCGAGACGCCACAGAGCATCGACATCGACCTCGAAGACGACGTCACCGGGAAGGTGACCGCGGGCGACCACGTCACCGTCACGGGCGTCCTCCACATCGAACAGCAGACCTCCGGCAACGAGAAGACGCCCATCTTCGACCTCTACATGGACGGCGTCTCGGTGGAGATCGAAGACGAGGAGTTCGAGGATATGGATATCACAGACGAGGACGTCGCCGAGATCGTCGACCTCTCGAACGAGCCCGACATCTACGAGAAGATGGTCGCCTCGGTCGCGCCCTCGATCTACGGCTACGAGCAGGAGAAGCTCGCGATGATCCTGCAGCTCTTCTCGGGTGTGACCAAACACCTCCCGGACGGGTCGCGCATCCGCGGGGACCTGCATATGCTTCTCATCGGGGACCCCGGGACCGGGAAGTGCGTCGACGGCGATACGCTCGTCACGCTCGCTGACGGATCCGAAATACCGATTCGAGAGTTGGTCGAAGACAACCTCGACGATCCGAAGCCCGTCGATGACGGCGTGTGGGACACCGTCGATATCGACGTTCCATCGATGGCTGCGGACGGCTCTCTCACGACGCGGCGGGCGACGAAGGTCTGGAAGCGGGAAGCGCCCGAGAAGATGTATCGAATCCGGACCGCGAGCGGAAAAGAGTTGACCGCAACCCCGTCGCATCCGCTGTTCGTTCAGTCTAACGGGAACCTCGACGCGATAAAAGCTGAGGAGCTAGCTGAAGACCAGTTTATCGCGACGCCGCGAACAGTCCCGACCGACGGCGACGACGTACTCGACGTCACGTACCGACGCTCGAAATCGCCGAACGCGGTTTCGCTCGATTTACCCGACTCGTGGACGCGTTCGCTTGCTCGACTCATCGGCTACATCGTCGCCGAGGGCTACGTTGAGTCGCGCGACGACCATACGGGTAGCGTCCGAATCACTAACAACGACGACGAGATCCTGTCCGACGCCGCGTCCGGATTCGAGTCGCTCGGAGTGAATTACTCGGTCTCGGATTCCCGCAAGAACAAACAGGCACGGGTCGTTCGGTGCAATTCTGGGGAGTTCGTTAGCTTCCTCGAACGGCTCGAACCCGCGATTCTGGACCGGTCCGCAGGGCAGCGCGTTCCGGATCCCATCAAGAGTGCGACCGCCGAAACCAAGCGGGAATTCGTCCGCGCCTACGTCGATGCGGAGGGGCACGTCTCGGAGACACAACGGGAACTGACCGTCGCCTCGATGAGTCGTGACCTGCTGGAGGACGTCCGATCGCTCCTCTTGTCGTTGGACATCGCTCCCTCGATCCAGCCCCGTCGAAACGGTAGCTATCGACTCCGGCTGAGCGGCGACGCATTCCAGCGGTACGTCGACGCCGTCGGATTCGTCACCGAACGCAAACTGGATGCCGCACGGACACATTCTAGTCAGCATCGAAACACGAATGTCGATATCGTGCCCGGAATCGGGGACACACTCCGAGACATACGGGAGTCACTCGCCCTGTCGCAATCGGACTGCGGGGTTCCCCGGACAACATATCAGCACTACGAACGGGGCGATCGAAATCCCAGCCGCGACTCACTCAGATCTGTCCTCGACGCCTTCGACCGGCGCATCGAGCAACTCGAAGAGATCAAACAAGACTTCGAGACGCACTCGTGGGAACAGATCGAATCCGTCCGACGCTCGCTGAACGTGTCCCAAAAGGAACTCGCGACCGGGATGGGCGTCGAACAGACCACCGTAAGCTACTACGAACGGACTGGCGCCGTCCCCGACGGTGGGCGGGTCGCTCTCGGCACTGACGTCCTCTTGGACCGGCTTGACGAGGCCCTTTCAGTCTCGCCTGATGTTCAGCATCTCCGGACGTTGGTGGAGAACGACATCCGCTGGGATCGGATCGAATCGATCGAGAGTCAGCCCCCCGAAGATGACTGGGTCTACGACCTCGAAGTAGCGGGAACGCACTCGTACCTCTCCAACAACATCGTCTCTCATAACTCCGCGATGCTCCAGTACATTCGCAATATTGCTCCACGATCCGTCTACACGTCGGGGAAAGGGAGTTCCTCGGCGGGGCTCACCGCCGCGGCCGTCCGCGACGACTTCGGCGACGGACAGCAGTGGACGCTCGAAGCCGGCGCGCTCGTCCTCGCTGACAAGGGGATCGCGGCCGTCGACGAGCTCGATAAGATGCGATCGGAGGATCGAAGCGCGATGCACGAAGCGCTCGAACAGCAGTCCTACCACCCGGACTCCGAGATTCTCCTATCGGATGGCCGCCGGGTCGAGATCGGCCCGTTCGTGGATTCCCTGATGGACGAGCGCGCCGACGACGTCGTCGACGGCGTCGACTGCGAGATCCTCCCCGTCGACGACGTCGGCGTCCACACGGTCGATCTCGACGCGAACGACGTCGAAAAAGTCGGAGTCGACCGCGTGAGCCGACACGAGGCGCCCGAGGAGTTCGTCCGCGTCACGTTCTCGAACGGACGCTCTGTGACGGTCACACCGGAACACCCGATGTTCGTCGACGACGGGGGCGCGGTCGGAACGGTCGACGCCGCCGACATCTCCGAGGGAGATTTCGTCCCCGCACCACGGAAACTCCCGAATTCGGCGGCACCGATGCCGCTTGCCGACGAAGAGCACCGAGGCAAGGAGCGCGACGTCGATCTCCCGAACGAGATGTCGCCCGATCTCGCGGAGGTGCTCGGATTTCTGACCGCGGAGGCACACTCCTACTCCGGCGGCCGGACCCACGAGATCGGGTTCTCGAACCAGGACGAACGGCTCCTCGACCGGATGGATCAGCTGATGGGCGACCTCTTCGGTCTGGAAGGTACGGACGCGGTCAACGGCGCCGGGACGACCACGAAGCGGTGGGTGTCGACGAAGCTCTACCGGTGGTTCGAGTCGAATTTCCCGGAAGTGACGGAGAACTCGCGGCAGAAGCGGATGCCGGCGGCCGTCCTCGGTGCCTCCGAAGAGGAGATCCGGCGCTTCCTCGTCGGCGCGTTCGCCGGCGACGGCGGCGTCGAAAGCGAGGCGATGTCCTTCTCGACCGCCTCTCCGGGCCTCGCCGAAGACTACGCCGACGCGCTTCTGAAGATCGGCGTGGCGTCCCGGATCCACCACGACGAGGCCGAGGATTCCTGGAAGACGTACGTGATGGGCGATTCCACGGAGCGCTTCGTCGAAGCGGTCGTGGAACCGGCCGACGATCGCTACGAGAAAGCCCGGCAGTTCGTCGAACGGAGCAACGAGACGGAACGCCATCACGACGTCCTCCCGACGAGCGCCGCGAGGGAACTCCGCTCGCTCAAACGCCTCCTCGGGATCCCGCTCGACGGTCGTTTCAGAGCGGCTCTCGATGAGGAATACGGCGTCCAGATCAGCACTGTCGAAACGGAGCTAGAGACGCTTCGCGAGCGGACCGAGACGATCCGAGCTGGACTCGACGACGTCTCGACGCTCGCCGAAGCTCGCGAACTCGTCGGCTGGTCGGGGAGACAGCTCGCCGAGCGGCTCCCGGCGGCGACGACGAGCGCCGTCCACTACGCCGAAGACGGCGGCTACACCGCCGCACGACGAGCAGAGATGCGAAAGAACGCTGTCGGCGCGATCGAAGACGCACTTACGGAAGCGGAGAGACGCATCGACGCACTGGAATCTCAGTGCGACCTCCGCTACTACCGCGTACGGGACGTCGAGACGGTGCCGAACGAGGGAGAGCACGGCTGCGAGTGGGTCTACGACGTGACCGTCGAGCCGACGAACACGTTCGTCAGCGGCGGCGTCGTCCTCCACAATTCCATCTCCGTCTCGAAGGCCGGAATCAACGCCACCCTCAAATCCCGGTGTTCGCTGCTCGGGGCGGCGAACCCCAAGTACGGCCGCTTCGATCAGTACGAGCCGATCGGCGAGCAGATCGACCTCGAACCGGCGCTCATCTCGCGGTTCGACCTGATCTTCACCGTCACCGACGACCCCGATCCCGAGTCCGACGCCGAGCTCGCAGAGCACATCATCAACACCAACTACGCGGGCGAGCTCCACACCCAGAAGTCGAAGGTCCCGAGCTCGGAGTTCACAGACGACGAGGTCGACAGCGCCACCCAGGAGGTCACCCCCGAGATCGACGCCGAGCTCCTCCGGAAGTACATCGCTTACGCCAAGCGCAACTGCTACCCGACGATGACCGAGGAGGCGAAGGAGGTCATCCGCGACTTCTACGTCGACTTCCGGGCGAAGGGCGCCGACGACGACGCCCCCGTGCCGGTGACCGCGCGGAAGCTCGAAGCGCTCGTCCGGCTCTCCGAGGCGTCGGCGCGGCTCCGCCTCTCCGATACGGTCGAGCGCGAGGACGCCGTCCGCGTGACCGAGATCGTCGAGTCGTGTCTCCGCGACATCGGGATGGACCCCGAGACGGGCGAGTTCGACGCCGACATCGTCGAGACCGGCACCTCGAAGAACCAGCGGGACCGGATCAAGAACATCAAGCACCTGATCGAGGAACTGGAAGACGAGTACGAGGAGGGCGCGCCCGTCGAGGAGGTGATCGAGCGCGCGACCGCCGACCTGGGACTCGACGAGTCGAAGGCCGAAGGTGAGATCGAGAACCTAAAGCGCAAGGGCGAGCTCTACGAGCCTCGGCAGGACTACCTCCGGACGACGTAGATGGACCGCATCTCCGCGCTCCGGAACATCGAAGAGGCGCTCGGCGACTTCGAGTCCGGCGAGGCCGACCTCGCGGCGACCGAACAGCGCGTCGTGACGATCCTCCGGACGTACGCGACCGACTTCGAGACGGAAGCGGACGTACGGGCCTATCAGGCGACGGGGGAGGGCCGCGCGCACGGGCTCGTCGTCGTCGCCGAGAGCGAGACCGCCGCGCGCGAGCGGATCGCCGAGTTGCTCGACGCCGAGCCGGAATCGCTCGACGTCGACGTCTCGCCGGTGTGAGTAGACTTTTATCACCCGGCGTGGACCGCGAGGTAGTCGTGTTGCTGGTGGTGACCTACTCGCGCCGTGCGCGCGAGGCGCTGCGGAACGCGTGTCGAGCCCACGAGGAGACCGTCGTCCGTCGGTTCGGCCGCGCCGCGCTGCTGCGCGAGACGGAGTACGGCGCGTTCCTGGCCTGTCGGCTCCGGGAGCGGCACGCCGGCGACGTGCAGGTCGAGCGGACCGAGCCGTTCAACGAGTTCGCCGACGCACCCGAAGGCGTTCGGGAGGCCGCCGTCGCCTACGCGCGGCGGGAATCGCCGAGCACGCCGTACGACCGCTTCGCGGCCGGGACCGACCACCCGCCGTCGGACGCGATGCGCGAGCGGGAGCTGTGAGCGGTGACGGCGATCCGCGCGACGCCGACGAGACGTTCCAGGTACTCCTCGCGGACGGGTCCCGCTTTTCTGGGCCGGTCGTCGACCTCCGCGATCGGCCGGAGAGGCCGCCGCGTCGCGCCCTCGTCGACGCCGTCCGGGCCGGCGGTCCGGTGCCGACCGACTCTCCGGCGATCCACGCGCCCGCGCCGGGTCCCGCGCACGCCCACGTCGCACTTCTGACGGCCGAAGCCGGGATCGATCGTCGCTCCGCGTTGGCGGCCGTCGCGGCCGCCCGCGGCGTCGAAACCGGTCACGACGGGTCTCTCACCGCGGCTCGTCGGGCCCTCCGCGACGCGCCGTCCGCGCCCGTCGAGGCCGCCGAACTCCGGGAGGCACGCCGTCGCGCCGCCGAGGTCGGCACCGAGACCGAGCGACTGCGGGAGCGCGTCGCGACGATCCGCGGGCGGGTCACCGCACTCCGCGACGCCGAGGCGACCGACGCGACCGCGGAGGCGCTCGCCGCCGCCGAGGCGTCGCTGTCGGAGACGATGCGCCGGCTCTCGGAGGTCGCGACCGAGCGGATCGCCGCCGAGGAACGCCTGTCGCTTTTGACTGCCCGTGCCCGGTCCGTCCGGGATCGGCGCGCGGCGCGGCTCCGACTCCAAGACCGGGTCGGAAACGAGGAACGCGCGGTCAGAGCGGCTCGCGTCGCCGCGGTCGAAGACGACTTCGCGACCGCCCGTCGGCGGGTGATCGCAGGGATGGACGCCGGTCCCGGCGAGGACCGGACCCCGACCGACGAGCCGGAGGCGCTCGCGGACGCGCTCGCCGCGGCCCGTCTCGCACCCGTCCGGGCCCCGGTGATCGTCGCGCCCGACGTCGTCGCGCGGCTCGGGGGCGCGGAGGCGACGGCGGCGCTCCTCGCCGCGCCGCTCGTGATCTGCTGAATCCGACCGGGAGTTTATATCCGAACCCGCGGCCAGGCGCCGTATGCAGATCCATCCGCCGCCGGAATCGCTCGATTCCGAATCGGCCGTCTCGGAGCGCCCGCCGGTCGACGTCACCGCCGCGTCCGACGTCGTCCGGGCGGTGACGCTCGTCCGCGTGGAACTCCACAGCGACGTCGATGCGCCGCTTCGCGTCCGTCTCCGGAACCGACTCGACGGACCCGTTCTGCCGCCGCGGACCGAGGGCGTCCCCGCTGATGGGTGGGACGACGGGGGATTCACGGGCACGCTCCCGGCGAACGGCTCTCTCGGCGTCGGCTACGCCTGTCCGCGCGTCGTCGAGGAATCCGAAGCGCCCGTCGCGGTCGAGCTTCTCGGCCCGTCGCACGGCGGAAACGAAGAAGACACGGGCCACGTCGCTGCCGCCGTCCGCGATCTCGGGCGGGCGGTTCCGCCCGCCGACGCGGTGCCCACAGGCTCCGTGGAGTCTGTCGATTTCACAGAGGTCCCGGACGACGGTCCGCGTGACGACGCAGATCCGACCCTCCCCGATTCGGTCGCCGCGTGGCTCGATGCCGTCGAGGCGCGCGTCGAGCGCGCGGAGCGGCTGACCGACGCGTCGGCGGCGGAAGCGGCGTCGGTTCTCGAAGACTGCGGCGATCCCGACGCCGTCGCGGCGCTCCCCGACAGGCTCGGAGCGGACACGACGGCGCTCGGCGGGGCGCTGGAACGCGTCGAGCGCCTGCTGTCGCGGGCGGCGGCCGCGGATCCCGAGCCGGTCGCGACGGCGCTGACCGAGGGCGCGGCGGGGCCGTCCGAGCCTCAGTTGGCGACGGAGGCGGGCCGGTGATCCTCGCCGTCACGGGCGGAAAGGGCGGCGTCGGCAAGTCTACGCTCGCGATCGAACTCGGGGCCGCCCTCGACGCCACGGTCGTCGACGCCGACCTCGGGATGGCGGACCTCCCGACCGGACCGGGTCCCGACCTCCACGACGTGCTCGCCGGGCGCGCGGATCCGATCGAGGCGGTCCGCGAGACGGGCCCCGTGCGGCTCCTCCCCTGCGGCCGCTCGCTCGCGGGCGCCCGCGCAGCCGACGTGACCGAATTAGAGAGCGCGCTCCGGGCGGTCGAGGCCGCCTACGGCGACGTCGTCGTCGACTGTCCCGCGGGGATGAAAGCCGACGCCGGAGTGCCGCTCGCGGTCGCGGACGCCTGCGTCGTCGTCGCCTCACCCGACGCCTACGCGCTCGCCGACGCCGTGCGCTCCCGCGAACTCGCCCGCGAACTCGGCGCCGGACTCGTCGCGGTCGTGATCAACCGCGCCGTCGACGACCCGCCCGAGGCGGCCTTCAGGGACGTCCTCGGCGCGCCGGCCGTGACGGTCCCCGCCGATCCGCGCGTGGGGCAGACCGTCGAGTCGTTCGGGCCGGTGGTCCGGTCAGCACCGTCGACGCGGGCCGCCCGCGCGGTCACGACCGTCGCCGACGCTGTTCGGCGGACGAAACGCGTCTGAGAACTCGTTTTCGACGTCGCTTTCGACTCGCTGCCGCTCACTCCTCGCGGAGCTGTTGGTACGTCGAGCGGAGCGTCACCGGGGTCACGCCCGCCACGTCGGCGGCGTCGCGCTGCGTCAGTCCGACGCCGAGATCGCGACCGGCGGTGTAGAGGCAGGCCGCGGCGACGCCGCTGGGGTTCCGACCGACAGAGAGGCCCCGCTCTGCGGCCTCGTCGACGTACTCCCGGGCGCGCCGTTCGACCTCGCCGACGAGGTCCAGCTCCGAGGCGAACCGGGGCAGGTACTGCGCTGGGTCGATCGGGCCGACGGGGAGGCCGAGTTCGCGGTTGATCGCGTCGTAGGCGGTCGTCTGTTCGGCCTTCGTCGCCTTCGCGGCGTCGGCGACCTCGTCGACCGTCCGCGAGACGCGCGCGATCCGGCAGGCGGCGTAGACGGCGGCCGCGGCGAACCCCTCGAGCGAGCGGCCGCGGAGGAGATCCTCGGACTGCGCGGAGCGGAACAGCGAGCAGGCGTGGTCGCGGATGCGCTCGGGAAGCGACAGGGCGCCCGTGAGCCGCCGGATCTCGGTGAACGCGTACACCTGATTGCGCTCCCGCTTCGAGGCGATGCGCGCGCGGTTGTGCTGGCGGCGCATCCGAGCGAGTCGGCGCCGCTTCCGACCTTTCACGCGCGTCGAGCGGCCGATCTCGGTCGACAGCCCGCGGTCGTGGCGCGAGCGCGTCAGCGGCGCGCCCGTCCGCTTCGGGTCGGTGTCGCTGTCGTCGAACGAGCGCCAGTCCGGGCCGTGGTCGATCCGGTACTCCGAGAGCACGAGCCCGCAGTCACCACAGAGGGTCTCTCCGCGGGCCGTCTCGGGGTGACCCCCGCATTCGGGGCAGGCGTTCGTGGACGCGGCGGCGTCGGCGGCGGGTGCTTCACTCATCACATCTGAAAATTGGACTCGAAGACGTATTTAAATGAAGGAGGAAACGCCCATTTCGACCCGGAAAAACGAGGTTTTACCTACCGGTCACCGGTCGGTTACAATTATCGAATTAGATACCGAAAACGAAACACCTTATGCGATCGCGCGGGAGAGTCGAGCGATGAGTCTGTCGGACATCGCGGCGGGACTGGAACTGACGACGGCGCAGGTCGACCGCGGCGTGGCGACCGTCGACGACACGGGCGTCGACCGCGACGCCCGCCTCCGCGCGTACGAGGACGAGCTGCCGTGCTCGGCCGTCGCCGCGGGCGAGGTTCTCGACGGCTACGAGTCGGGCGGCAGCGTCGGCGACGCGGCCGGGGCGGCCGCGGTCGCGGAGGTCACGGCCGCGAAATTCCTCCACCGCTGCGGCTTCGAGGGCGTGACGCCGCTCGCCCCGACGGCCCGCCGCGTGCTCCGCGACTGGCTCGACGGCCACATCGCGCGGGCGGAGGCGCTGGAACTCACCGGCGCCAACGAGGCGGAGTTCGCGCTCGCGGCGTACGTCGAGACCCACGAACCGATCCCCGAACTCGCCGAGGCGGTCCGCCGGGACGCGTCGGCGCCGATCGCCGGCGACGCCCTCGTCTCGAAGCGCGACGCCCTGGCGGAGACGATGAGCGCCGGCGGCGACCTCCGGTAGCCGCCCGGATTCGGTTCTGCGACTGCTCTCCTATCGGCCCACGTACTCCCCGACCGTTCCCAGGAAGCCGCTGTCCGCTTCGGGCACGACGATCTCCTCGCCGACCGCCGCGGCGGCGACCCGCTCGATCGCGGCAGCGAACGCGCCGGTCGCGCCGAGACACGCGGGGGCAGCCGCGGCCTCGGTCGCTTTCGTCGCCGGGATCGACAGATCACCGACCCCGTCGCCGCGGACCGCGACCACGAGGGACGCCTCGGCCCCGACGTCGGCGAGGCGCTCGTGCGTCCGCTGGACGGCTTCCGTCCCTCTGTCGGACCCCGGTGCGACGACGGCAATCCGGTCCGCGGCGTTCACCGCGGCGACGGCCTGGTTCGCCGCGATCGGCGGGACGTCGAGGAGGACGTGATCGAACCGCGCGGCCGCCGTCTCGATCCGCGCTTCGAGGGCTTCGGCGGCCTCGACCGTCTTCGCCCGCGCGAACCGCTCGAAGGGCGCGTTCGCCGGCGCGACCGCCACCCGCCCCGAGACGCCGAGATCCATCCCGACCAGTCCGGCGCCGAGGTCGGCGTCGCGCTCGTCGGTCACGAGCGCGGTCACGTCGGGCGCGAGCCGTCCGTCGAGGTACTCGCCGAGGCCCTGGGTCGCGTACGCGGCGTCGACGACGCACACCTCGCGCCCGTCGGCCGCGAGCGCGGCGGCGACTTCGACAACCGTCCGCGTCGTGCCCGCGCCGCCCGTCGCACCCGCGAACGCGACGACTGACGCCGTCCCGCGGTCTGTGTCTGACATACCGCACCTGGCCGCGCACTCGGATTTAAGTGATCCGGTCGGCCGCGGATGCGAGAAGGGGTCGGCGTCGGCCGCTCAGTCGCTCGCTTCGATGTCCGCCGCGATCTCGTCCATCTCCGCGTCGGAGAGGTTCGGCCGCGACCCGGCGACGGCGTGGATCGGCCCGCCGCCGTCGCCCTCGAACCGCGGCACGACGTGGACGTGGACGTGGGGGACCTCCTGGCCCGCCGCCGGGCCGTTGTTGACCCCGACGGTCGTCGCGTCGGCGTCGACGGCGCCTTCGATCCGCGGCGTCAGCTCCTGGACGGCGGCCCAGACGTCCGCGGCGACGTCGTCGGGCAGCTCGTCGAGGCGCTCGTAGGGCTCCTTCGGGACGACGAGGGTGTGGCCCGGCGCGAGGGGATTGGCGTCGAGGAAGGCCGCGACCGTCTCGGTCTCGTAGACGATGCGCCCGGGGATGTCGCCGTCGATGATCTGCTCGAAGATGGTCGGATCGTCGCTCATACGCGTTCGGTCGTACGGATCGCCGAAGTAAGTTCGGTCTGTGTTCGGGCGCGGGTCCGCGTCCGGTTCGGGCTCCGGGACCGTGACCGCCTCGGAGGAATGCCCTCGGATCCCTCGTCGCCGCGACTCACGCCCGTTCGCCGACCGCGTCCCGGATCGCCTCGCAGACCGCGTCCCGATACTCGCCGTCGTCGTAGCCGAGTCGGGCGCGCCAGACGTCCTGATACGAGGGATGTAGGATCGGCAGCAGCGTTGCGTCCGCCGATTCGAGGTCGATCGGCTCCAGGATCGAGTCGACAAACCCATCTAATTCCCTATCGTCGAGCGCCAGCACGCTCGTCGTCGCGTGCTTTCCGGTCGCGACGACGACAGCCGGGTCGACGGCGTCGAGTTCGCGTTCGAGGTGGGCCCGGCAGTTCGCCCGCTCGTCGGCGGTGGGCTCGCGGTTCGACCCCGCGCCGTCGCACGGGAAGCATTTGACGGCGTTCGTGACGTACGCGTCGGGGTGGCCGGCGTCCGCGAGCAGTTTCCGAATTCGGCGCCCCGAGTGGCGAGTCGTGTACACCCGGCCGGTCCAGTTGCCGCCGCGCCAGGTCTCGGCGTCGGGAGCGCCCGCGCCCGGCGCCTCGCCGATCGCCAGCACCGCGGCGTCGCGGTCGCCGGTGCCACACGAGATGCGCTCGCGACACGCCACCAGGTCGGGACAGCGCGCGCAGTCGGCTTCGAGGACGTGTCGGTCCTCGGGAAACAGCGGGTCCGGATCGCCGCTTTCGGTCCCGTTCCCGTCGTCGGTCATCGATCCTTAGGCGACTTCGACGGCGTCGACCGCGCTGGCGACGACCGGCGCGACCGAGACGGCGCTGACGTCCCGCTCGATCGTGTCGGTGCCGACGATCCGCTCGACGCCGGCGCGTTCCAGTTTCGTGCGGGCGCTCCGGGCCAAGAGCGGGTGGACGCAGGTCGCGAAGACCCGCTCGGCTCCGCCGTCGTTCAGGTGCGCGATGGCCTCGCTCATCGTCGACCCGGTCGCGACGATGTCGTCGACGATCACGACGTCCCGCCCTCGGCCGTCGGCGTCGCTCGGAGTGACCTCGACGTCGGTCCCGGAGTGGCGCGTCTTCTCGAAGTAGTCGGTCTCGCCGCGCCCGTAGGCCGCACACGCCGACTCCGCGAGCTCGACCGCGCCGGCATCGGGCGCGAGAAAGAGCGGGTCGGTCAGATCCCCGGGGAGGGGTTCGGCCAGGCGCCCGGCGGCGTCGCAGACGGTGACGTGGACGTCGAAGAAGTCCGAAATCGAGGTCTCGTGCGGATTCACGAGCACGACGCGGTCGGTGCCCGTCGAGACCGCCCGCGCCATCGCCCGCGCCGAGACGGGACCGCCGTCCTCGAAAGCGCGGTCCTGGCGCGCGTAGCCCATATACGGGAGGACGGTCACGACCTCTCTCGCGCCGCCCTCGCGGACGGCGTCCTGGAGCTGGAGCAGTTCGACCCACGCGTCGTTCGAGTCGGTCGTCGCGACCACCACCGCGCGCTCGGCGTCGAACTCGGGGACGGCGGCGTACGTCTCGCCGTCGGGGAAGCGGTCGTAGGTCACGGCCGCGAGCGGCTCGCCCAGCTCCGCCGAGAGCGCCGCCGCGAGGGCCTGCGAGGATCCGCCGGGTACGATCATATCCGATGTCTCACGACGCGCGGTAAAACCCCTTTCCGTCCGAGTCGATTCCGTTCGGCGGCGAGAGCCACGGTTAATACGCTCCGCTCCGGATCCCGATCCGATGGGTCGAACGGTTCTCGCCGTCGCCGTTGCGGTACTGATGCTCACAGCGGGCTGTCAGGGGTTCGTCGGTGGCACCGCCGACTCCCGGTCGTCGACGGGGTCGGGCGGGGGGATATCGCCCTCCACACCCGCCCCGGCCGCGTCGCCCGCCACGCCCGCCGAGTCGACGACTCCACACGCGCCGCTGACGACCACGCGGAACGTACGCGCCGCCCACACCGTCGGTCCGGCGGCGCCCGACTCGTACCGTCGACTCTACCGGCACACGATCGACTCGGTCGTCAAGATCAAGGTCGTTCGCACGACCGGCGGAATCGCGACCGGGTCCGGCTTCGTGTACGACGCGCAAGGGCGGATCGTCACCAACCGCCACGTCGTCAGGCGTGCCGAGACGGTGATGGTCCGGTTCAGAAACGGGGAGTGGGCGATCGGCGAGGTGATCGGGACGGACGTCTACACCGACCTCGCCGTGATCGACGTCGACGGACGTCCCTCGTTCGCGACCCCGCTGCCGATCACGAACGGGTCGGTCAGGCCCGGCGAACCAGTTGTGGCGCTCGGGAGCCCGTTCGGGCTGGAAGGCACGATCACCCACGGAATCGTCAGTGGGGTCAACCGATCGATGCCGACGAACCTGGGGTTCACGATCCCGGACACGATCCAGACCGACGCCCCGATCAACCCTGGGAACAGCGGCGGACCCCTGCTCTCGCTGAACGGCACCGTGGTCGGGGTCAACCGCGCTACCCGCGGCGACAACGTCGGGTTCGCCATCTCCGCCGACGTCCTCCGGCGCGTCGTCCCGGCGCTGGTCGAGAGGGGGTCGTTCCACCACCCCTATCTGGGCGTCCGGACCGAAACAGTGACGCCGATCATCGCCGCCGCGAACGGGCTCTCGGAGACGCGCGGCGCCATCGTGACGGAACTCCTCCCGAACAGCCCGGCCAGCGGGATCGTCCGTCCGGCGGCGACGGAGTATACCGACGCCGGACGCGCGATCCCCGTCGGCGGCGACATCGTCGTTCGGATCGACGGGCGGACCATCCAGACCAGACAGGAGCTGGCTCGCTACCTCCTGTTGCACACTCGTCCCGGCGAGTCGGTCTCCCTCACGGTCCTCCGGAACGGCCGTCGTCACAAGCTCACAGTCCAGTTGGCGCGACGGCCCGAGTACTCGGACGGATGATTCCGATTGGTGTCGTCTCGGACCGGAGACGGCCGCGAACGGTGGCGACGTTCGCCGATATTCACTATCAGTATGAGAGGGCCGCCTACACCGCGGCGGCCACGACGTCGCGGACGCCGACGCCTCGGTAGCGCCACTCGCCGTCCGGCAGCCGCACGGCGAACGTCCCGTCTTCCGTGACGGCGTAGGAGGCCTCGATGCCGTGGGCCACGGCCGCGACCGGCTCGTCGACCGGAAGTTCCTCGGCGCGCCACTCCTGGGTCGCGCCCGCGGCGGTCCGGACGTAGAGTTCGCCATCGCGGACGGCCTGCGCGCGCTCGCCCGCCGCGTCGACGGCGTCGACCGCCCCGTCGAGGACGTCCATCCAGCCGTTGCCGAGCTTGTAGAGCCCCGCTCCCGTCGCGGCGAGCGGCTCGGCGTCGACGTCGCGCGCGTCGTCGAGGCCGGCGTGAGTGAGCGACGACCCGATCCGGTAGACGCCGTCGGCGGCGGCGACGAGGCCACCGTCGACGGCGCGCACCGAGCCCGCCGTCCCGAGGTCGGTCCACCCGTCCTCGGCCGCGGTGTCGGGAGCCGGGTCCGTCAGCCGCGCGACCCGTCCGTCCCCGTCGCCCGCGACGAGCGCGCCGTCGTCGAAGCCGACCGCCGTCGCCGGGCCGAAGCCTGTCTCGGCGAAGGAGAGCCCCTCGGCGGCGACGACGGTGGAGCCGCCCTCGGCGTCCCCGGCGTCGCTCTCGCTCCGGTCGGCGAGGAGGACGGTCTCGTCTGTCGCGACCGCGACGAGCGAGCCCGCGGTCGCGACGTCGCGCGCCGCACACCGGTGGGCGATCCCGAACTCCCCGATCAGGTCGTCGGAGACGGCGACGGCGACGACGCCCAGGCCCGTCGCGAGGTAGACGGTCTCGGTCCCCGCGTTGTCCGTGTACACGCGCTTCTCGTCGATCGTGGGCATTGTCGGCCGTTCGCCGAGGCGGGGTAAAAACGGTGCGGAGAGCCGGCCGCGCGGCCCGGATCCTCCCCATCAGGGCGTGATGACGGCGCGCCCCTCGATCTCGCCGTGTTCGAGCTTCTCGGCGACGGCGTTGATCGCCGAGAGGTCGTATCTGGACGTTCGGAGCTCGACGTCGCCGCGCTCCACGAGGCGGACGAGCTCCTGCAGTTCGGTGTAGCGGCCGACGAGCGTCCCCCGGTAGGAGAACTCCCCGTCGACGAGCGCCTGGGCGGGCTCGTGGACGTGGCCGCCGTAGCCGACGACGTGGTGGTCGCCGCCGGGCGCGACGATGTCGGGCGCGTAGCCCGTCGTCTCGTCGGCGCCGACGAAGTCGACGACCTGCTCGGCGCCGTGGCCGTCGGTGAGGTCGTCGATCGCGGCGGCGACGTCCTCGGAACTGGGGTCGATCGTGTGCCGCGCGCCGAGGTCGGACGCGAGGTCCCTGGCCGCCTCCTTCACGTCGAGCGCGACGACGTTCGCGGCGCTCATCGCGTCGAGGCACTGGAGGCCGATATGGCCGGGGCCGCCGACGCCGATCACCACCGCCGGGTCGCCGGGGTTCAGCTCGTCGACGGCCTTCTTCACCGCGTGGTAGGCCGTGATCCCGGCGTCGGCGTGCGGCGCGATCTCGGCCGGGTCGACGCCGTCCGGGAGGGGGATCGTCGCGCGCTCGCTCGTCAGGAGGTACTCGGCGAAGCCGCCGTCGGTCGTCAGCCCCGGAAACGAGAGGTTCTCGCAGTACATATCCTCACCGAGGCGACACTGGCGACAGGTCCCGCAGGTCATCACCGGGTGGCAGATCACTTTGTCCCCCACGTCGACGGTCGTGACCTCGCCGCCGACCTCGACGACCTCGCCGGCGTTCTCGTGGCCGAGGGTCATCGGGAGGTCCTGGTCGACGTAGTCGGTCCACATCCCCTCGATGATGTGGTTGTCCGTCTGGCACCAGCCCGCGCCCTCGACCCGGACGACGACGCCGTCCGACCGGGACGTCTCGGGTCGGTCCACCTCGTCGATTGAGAGCGCCTCGCTCATCTCGTCGGTGTACTCGTGGAGTCTCGCGGCCCGCATACGTCCACGCTGTGGCCGAGTCGGAATAAGTGTGCGTGGCGCTACAGGAAGTCCCGCACCTCGGAGTACCACATCTCGTGGCGGTCGACCTCGCCGATGCGCTCGGCGATCGCCACCGCGAGGACGTGCCAGCACCGCTCCAGCGGCTCCTCGGGATCGAGGTTGTACTCGCTGTCCTTGCAGGTGCAGCCGCCGTCCTCGACGACGTACTCGTCCTCGTGGCCGACGACGACCGTGAAGTCCCGGTAGCGCTTGATCCGCCCCTCCGAGACGGCCTCGACCGCCCGGGCGCCGCGGCCGTCGTGGAGGTCGACGATGGTCTCGACCGCGCCCGGCGTCAGTTCGCCCTCGCGCTCCAGCTCCCGGCGCCAGGCGGTCTCGCGCTCGTCGCCCGCGTCGGTCGGGACGACGTACGGTTCGGGTGCGGTCCCGGATTCGGGTCCGACGTCGGGACCGGCTTCGGACTCCCCGTCGGAGCCCTGGACGTCGCTGTCGGCGGAGTCCCGGCGCTCCTCGGTCGGATCGCGACCGCTCTCGGAGTCGCCGCCGTCGCTCACGCCCGTGGGTTGCCAGGGCCCGGACAAAATCCCACCGGTGCCCGTCAGTTCGCATCGCATCGCTTTTCGCCGCGGAGCGTCCTCCCCCGCTATGGACGTTCGTGAGGGCGGCGTCGAGGTCGCGGTCCCCGACGCCCGCGACGGCGCCTCCGAGGGCGCCGGCGACGACGTGTTCTACAACCCGACCCAGGAACTCAACCGCGACGTCACAGTGGCGGTGCTCCGCGCCTACCGCGAGCGCGAGCCCCGCGTTGACTCCTACCTCGACGCGATGGCCGCCAGCGGGATCCGCGGGGTCCGCGCCGCCGCCGAGGGCTACGACGTCACCTGCGCCGACGTCGACGCCGACGCCGTCGCGCTCGCCCGCGAGAACCTCGCGCGCAACGACCTCGACGGCGAGGCGGTCGAGCGCGACGTCAACGCCCTCCTCTACGACCGCGAGCGGGTGTTCGACGTCGTCGATCTCGACCCCTTCGGCACGCCGATCCCCTTCGCGGACGCGGCGTTCGCCAACGCCCGCAATCTGGTCTGCGTCACCGCGACCGACACCGCGCCGCTCTGCGGCGCCCACCAGCGCTCGGGGATCCGCAAGTACGCGACGCTCCCGCAGAACACCGACTACCACCCCGAGATGGGGCTTCGAGTGCTGCTCTCGGCGCTGATCCGCACCGCCGCCCGCTACGACAAGGCCGCAGTGCCGATCCTCTCGCACGCCACGCGCCACTACGCCCGAGTCTACCTCGAACTCGACGCCCGCGCGACCCGCGCGGACGGCCTGATCGACGATCTGGGGTACGTCCACCACTGCGAGGACTGCCTCCGCCGGACCCACGAGTACGGCCTCGTCGCCCACCCGCCCGAGACGTGCGACGCCTGCGGCGGCGACCGCCTGCTCACCGCCGGGCCGATCTACCTCGGATCGGTCCGGGATCGGGAGTTCGTCCGGGGCGTCGCCGACGCGCTCGGCGAGGAGATGGGCGAGGCCGCCCGCGCCGAGCGCCTGTTGGACGCGCTCGAAGCCGAACTCGACACGCCGACCCACTACGACCAGCACCGCCTCTGCAAGCAGTGGAGCCGCTCGGCGCCCGCGATGGACGACTTCCTCGCGGACCTCCGCGACGCCGGCTTCGCGGCGACCCGCGCGCACTACTCGGGCACCGCGTTCAAGACCGACGCGACCGTCCCCGAGATCCGCGAGGCGACCGCCGACGCGGACGCCGACTGAGCCGTCTCCCGCCCGCGCCACCGCTCGTCATTTCCCCGCCCCCTATTCCCGTACACTCTTTGTCCGATCGGCCGAACCCTCCGCCGTGAGCGCCCGCACCTCTCTCCCGGCCGTCTCCCGCTCTGTCGTCGCGACCGTCCGCGAGCGCGAGGTCACGTTCCTCGCGGCGGGGATCTCCTACTACGTCCTCGTCTCGCTCGTGCCGATCCTGACCCTGGCCGTCGTGGCCGCGACGGTCCTCGGCGGGGCGGACCTCGCCGCCCAGGTCCAGTCGATCGCCCAGCGCTATCTGCTGCCGACCGGCTCCGAGCTCGTGACCGACGCGCTCGCGGACGGGACCGGCCGCGGGACCGTCTCCGCGCTGAGCTTGGCCGTGACGGTCTGGGGCGCGCTGAAGCTGTTCCGCGGCGTCGACGTCGCCTTCGCCCGGATCTACGGCTACCCGACGAGCCCGCTCCTGCGACAGCTCTCCGACGGGCTCGTGACGCTCGTCACGCTCGGCGTCGCGACCGTCGGCGTCGCGCTCGTCGCCGCGCTCGTCGCCGTCGCCGACCTCCCGCTCGTGGACGTCCTGGGGCCGCTCGTGCTCCTGGGGTTCCTCGCGGCGGCGTTCGTGCCGCTCTACGCCGTGATCCCGGACGTCCGGGTCCCCGTCCGCCAGGCGTTCCCGGGCGCGCTGGTCGCGGCGGTCGGCTGGGCGGTCCTGAGCGCGGCCTTCGGGCTCTACGCCCAGGCGACGAGCGGCGTCGCGGGCGCGCTCGGCGGCCTCCTGCTCCTCGTGACGTGGTTCTACCTCTCCGGGCTGCTCGTCCTCACCGGCGCGGCCGTGAACGCGGTCCTGTCGGGCCGGACCGGACTCCCGGGCGTCGCCGCGGGCTCGTCGGCGGCGACCGCGACTTCGACGGGCGGGCCCGCGGCCGAGGCCGCGCTCACGTCCGCTCGGGACCGAGACCGGCAGCTACAACACCCGCGGGACCGACGTGACGACCGGACGATGAGCGAAGGCGACGCGACGACGCCAAGCGAGGAGGCCGACGACGACGGGACCGAGGTCGAACCCCGCGGGGCGCCCGACATCGAGGAACTCGAACGGGAGATCGAGGAACTCCGCGCCGACCTCGACGCCTTCGAGGAGGAGGTCGACTCGCGGACGGTCGACCGCCCCGAGATCAAATCCGAGATGCGCCGGTACGTCCGCGGCCGCCTCCGGCGGGGGAAGGCCCGCGGCTGGGGTCCGTACCTGGTCCTGCTCTACGGCACCGCGGCCACGATCGCTGCGTTCTACTTCCTCTCGGACCTGCTCGCGGTCGTCGCGATGCTCGTCATCTACCTCTCGACGCTCGGCCTCTACCTCCTCTTTGTGATCTTCGGCGTCGGCCTCAACGCCCTCGGCGTGCCCGGCCGGCTGGTCGACTGGGTCCGCGACCGGCGCTCCTGACGGCCCGGCCGCCGCGCGGTTCGCCCGTCCCGCTTCCCGCAGGTATTTGTCGCTCGCCCGGCGAGAGGCGTACCGATGCACCCGACCGCGCTGCCGCTCGCGACCCGCGGCGTCGGCGAGGTGGCGTTCGCCGAATCGCTGCCCGAGGCCGTCGCCGCCGCGTTCTGGTGGCTCACCCACCTCGGCAACCCCTATCTGCTCCTCTCGCTCGTCGCGGTGGCGTACCTGCTCGGCGAGCGGGCGGGGATCCCGCGGCGCTCTGCGGCGTTCGCGCTCGGACTCGGGCTCTGTGCGATCGGGCTCACGATCGGACTCAAGCACCTCTTCGCGCTCCCGCGCCCGCCGACCTCCTACCGCGGCGGGTACGGCTTCCCCAGCGGCCACGCCCTCGGCTCGACGATGTTCTGGGGCGGCGTCGCGGTGCTGGCGACCCGGGGACGCTGGCGACGCCGACTCGGGGTCGCGAGCGCCGTCGTCGCCGTCGTCGCGCTCTCGCGGGTGCTGATCGGCGTCCACTACCTCGCGGACGTCGTCGCCGGCGTCGGGATCGGTATCGCGTTCCTCCTCGCGGCCGTCGCGCTCGGCCCCGGATTCTCGTCGTCGGATCCGACGGGCGCGCTCGCGACGCCCGAGCACCGCCACGTCACCGCGCTGTTCGGCCTCGCCTTCCTCCTCGGACTGGCCGGCCTCGCCGTCGCGCCCGGCGAGAGCGAACTCCTCTTGGGCGTCGGCACGGCCCTGGGCGGGACGCTCTCGTGGTACCGCTTCGGGCCGCAGGCGGCCGCGGCCGCGATCGATCCCTCGCCGCGCTCGCTCGCCGTGGGGGTCGGCGGCCTCGCCGTCGCGCTCGCGGCGATGAGCGGCGCGGCCGAGCTCTCGGAGAACGCGCGGGTCGTCGTCGCCGCGGGCGCCGTCGGCGCGGTCGTACTCCTGTCGCTGCCGCTTCTCGTCGGCGACGCCGCCGGCGACGACGCGTGAGCGGCGGCGCCGACGCGTAACATCGTCCGCGACAGCCGCAGCCGCCGCTCACGACCGCGTGGCAGTGCGCAGCGCGCAAAAAAGAAATCGGGGCGGACTGACGCCGCTCAGTAGGTCTCGAGGTAGCGGTCGAGTTCCCACTGGGAGACGTCGACGCGGAACTCGTCGTACTCCTGGCTCTTGGCTTCGACGAACTTCTCGAAGACGTGCTCGCCGAGCGCATCCGCGATGACCTCGTCCTCCTCGAGCGCGGCGACTGCCTCGCCGAGGTTGGCGGGGAGCGTGTCGATGCCGTACTCCTCGCGTTTCTGCTCGTCGAAGTCGTAGATGTTCTCCCGGACCGGATCGGGCGCCTCGAGGCCCTGTTCGACGCCGTCGAGACCGGCGTGGATGATCGCCGCGAAGGCGAGGTAGGGGTTACAGGACGGGTCGGGCGAGCGGAGCTCGATGCGCGAGGCCGCGGGGACGCGCGCGGCCGGCTTCCGGATGAGCGCCGAGCGGTTGCGGTCGGACCACGCGACGTAGACCGGCGCCTCGTAGCCGGGGACGAGGCGCTTGTAGGAGTTCACCGTCGGGTCGGCGACGGCCGTGATGGCCGGCGCGTGTTCGAGGACGCCGGCGAGGAACGAGTGGGCGGTCTCCGAGAGGTTGAACTCGTCGTCCTCGTCGTGGAAGGCGTTGTTGCCGTCCTCGTCGAACAGCGAGACGTGGGTGTGCATCCCCGAGCCGTTCACTTTCGGGATCGGCTTGGGCATGAACGTCGCGTGGTAGTCGTGCTGGGCCGCGATGGCGCGGACGACCGTCCGGAACGTCCCGACGTTGTCGGCCGTCGACAGCGCGTCGTCGTACTCGAAGTTGATCTCGTGTTGCCCCTCGGCGACCTCGTGGTGGCTGGCCTCGATCTCGAAGCCCATCTGTTCGAGGCCGTAGATGATGTCGCGGCGGACGTCGCTGGCGAGGTCCTTCGGCGCGAGGTCGAAGTAGCCGCCGGCGTCGTTCGTCTTCGTCGTCGCGCGGCCCTCCTCGTCCTCCTCGAAGAGGAAGAACTCCGGCTCGGGCGCGACGTTGACCTCGTAGCCCATCTCGTCGGCGCGGTCGAGGGCGTTCTTCAGGACGCGGCGCGGGTCGCCCTCGAAGGGCTCGCCGGTCGAGGTGTTGATGACGTCACAGATGAGCCGCGCCGAGCGGCCGTCGCGCCACGGCAGGACCGCGAACGTCTCGGGGTCGGGCTTGAGCCGCATGTCGGACTCCTGGATGCGGACGAATCCCTCGATGCTCGACCCGTCGAAGTAGATGCCCTCGGTGAAGGCCTTCTCGGCCTGCGTGGCCGGGACGGCGACGTTCTTTACAGTCCCCAGAATGTCGGTGAACTGGAGGCGGAGGAAGTCGACGTCCTTCTCTTCGATCTCGTCGATGACGCGCTGTGCTTCTGCCGAGAGTCCCCCGTCAGCGGCGGGAGTGGGTGCGTTTTCGTCCGTCATATCCTGGACACTCGATTCCGAACACTCCCAGTATAAAGACCTTATCGCTTAGTGCAAATGCCTCTCGTCTCTCTCCTAATTGGATATTCGTAAAATTCTAATGCCCCCAGAGGTATCTTGGGTGTAATGACGTACGAAAACCTCGATGCGAAACTCATCAACGCACTGCTCGGCGACGGTCGCGCGAGCCTCCGCAGCCTCGCGGAAGAACTCGACGTATCGGTGACGACGGTCTCGAACCACCTCCGGGATCTCGAAGACGAAGGCGTCATCGAGGGCTATACGCCCCGGGTCAACTACGACGCGCTCGGCTACGACGTCACCGCGATCATCCAGCTGAAGGTCGAAGGGAGCGCGCTCCCCGAGATCACGGACAACCTGAAGGGCCACAAGCAGATGACCACCGTCTACGAGGTCACGGGCGACTACGACGTCATCGCCGTCGGGAAGTTCGAGGACACAGACGGGATGAACGCCCAGATCAAGGAGCTCCTGACCGACGCCGACATCCGGGAGTCCAACACCAGCGTCGTCCTCAACGCGGTCGTCGAAAACGAGCAGTTCCACCTCGACGTCGACGAGGAGTGATCGAAACCGGGGCCTCGACTCCAGCCCCTACTCGTCGCCGAGGACGTCGTCTTCGGCGTGCGCGCGGACCCAGAGCTGGCCGATCCGGGAGAGCCGCGTCCGGTAGGACTTGCCGTGTTCCTCCTGTTCGATGTAGCCCTTCCCGCCGGGGCCGAGCCGGTCGACGTTGTAGATCACCTTCGACCTGAAGGAGTCGGTGTACTCCTCGTTCATGTCGCGCGCGAGCGTCTCGGCGAGCTCCGAGACCGAGTCGAACTCCCCGTACTCGCCGAGCTCGAAGAGGATGACCTCCTCGAACGGCTTGACGTTCCGGAAGGACGCCACCGGGAGTTCGACGATGTGGCTGTCGCCGATCCGCTTGGCGCCGATGGTGGTCCCGCGCTCGTCGAACTCCTCTACGATGTCCGCGGCCGACTCGTGGCGCTCGCGGATCCGCTCGTCGTCGACGTCGGCGCCCGAGCGAAGCTCGCCGAGCAGTTCCTTCGTGGCCCTGACCTCCTCTGCGAGCTCGGTTTCGAGGTACTTCTCCGGCGCGGTGTAGTAGGTGTGGATGCGCTCGCGGTCCTCCTGGCGCTCGACCATGATCGAGTGTGCGGCCGTCGCGAAGGCGAACGAGACCGGCCGCGGCATCGCCGAGACGTTCACCCAGACCTCCGACTCGGCGGCCGCGTCCAGCTCCTCGTTGATGAGGTCGTAGGCCTGCTCGAACGCGGCGTCGTAGTCGTAGACGTCGTCGACGACGACCCGCTCGGTGTCGGCGCCCAGCAGATTCTGGAAGTCCTTCTCCAGTTTGCCCGAGAGGTTCCGCGAGTACTCGACGTTCGACTCGCTGCCGACCGCGCCCTCCAGGAGGATCACCCGGTCGACGTCCTGCTGGTCCCGGATGAGGGGCGCGATGAGCCGGTCGTAGTCGAACCCGACCGGCACGATGTGCGTCTGCATATCTCTGCGTACGACCGACCGCGTGTTAAACCGCCCGTCACGAGCCGCGTCGGCTTCGCTGGCGACCGCCCGGAGTGGGCTCGACGGTCCCCCCGGCCACCGGGAGCGAAAGATGGGACGACTTTTACTCGTGGGCGAATCAACCGTAGTATGATCGGCGACGGGACCGGGATCGCATTCGTCTACCGGGAGAAACTGTCCGACGAGCAGCGAGCGGCCGCGGCGTGGCTCCTGGACCGGGCGGCCGACGCGGAGGTCGTCTCGCTCGCCGAGTTCGGCGGGAACGCCGGCTCGTTCGACGTGGCGTGGTGGCACCGCGAAGCACCCGTCGACGACGCGGTCGCGGCTGCCGTCTCCGGCCCGCTCGCCGAGTTCCTCGCCGACGGCGGGGGGCTCCTCCTCGGCCTCCGCGCGATGGCGGCCGTCGAGGCGCTCGGCGTCGATCCGGTCCCGCCGGACGCGGTCGGCGTCGAGAGCGTCACCGAACCGGTCGGCGTCCTCTGGCGGCCGCTCTACGGCGACCACCCGGCCGTGTCGGCGTTCGACTCCGCCCGGATCCCGCTCTGTGACCGCGGCGCCGTCCCGACCGCGCACTACGAGCGCGTGGTCCCGTCGCGCGGCGAGGTGCTCGCCTCGACGGTCCGCGGCGGCGACGACGCCCCCCGCGAGATGCGCGTGGTCTCGTGGGACCGCGGAGGCGGCGTCATCGGCGTCGGCGCGCCGCTCACGTTCGACGAGCCGGCCGACCCCGCCGTCGCCGACGCCCGATCGACGTTCGCCGCGGGGTGCCTGTCCGCGCTCGCCGGCGACGCCGAGCGGCCGGCGCGGCCGAAGACGGCCGCGGAACTGGGCGACCTCCGGACGCGGTTCGCCGGGGACCACCACCGCCCCCGGTACCACTTCACTCCGCCGGCGAACTGGCTGAACGATCCGAACGGACTGATCCGGTGGAACGGCCGGTACCACGTCTTCTACCAGTACAACCCGGCCGGGCCGTTCCACAACGCGATCCACTGGGGGCACGCCAGCAGCGAGGACCTCCTCCACTGGCGGGACGAGCCGGTCGCGCTCGCGCCCTCGCCGGACGGCCCCGACCGCGACGGCTGCTGGTCGGGCTGTGCGGTCGACGACGACGGCACGCCGACGGTCCTCTACACCGGCGGCGACGGCCGGTGGCAGCTCCCGTGTCTCGCGACGAGCGCTGACCCGGACCTCCGCACGTGGGGGAAAGACCCCGACAACCCCGTGATCGAGGAGCCGCCGTCGGACCTCGACCTGCTCTCGACGGAGCACTGGGAGGTCGAGTTCCGCGACCACGCGGTCTGGCGCGACGGCGACACGTGGTACCAGCTCATCGGCAGCGGCGTGGTCGACGAGGGCGGCGTGGCGCTCCTGTACTCCTCGCCGGACCTCCGCGAGTGGGAGTACGAGGGCCCGCTGCTCGTCGGGAGCGACGGCCACGGGACCGTCTGGGAGTGTCCCGAACTGCTCGACCTCGGCGAGCGCTCGCTCCTGCACGTGTCCAACTACGAGGACGTGGTGTACTTCCTCGGCGAGGTCCGCGACGGCGGGTTCGAGGTCGCGACGCGCGGGCTCCTCGACCACGGCGACTTCTACGCCCCGCAGTCGCTCCGGGACGGCGACCGCTCCCTGACCTGGGGGTGGCTCCCGGAGGCCCGCGACGAGCGCGCGCAGTGGGGCGCCGGCTGGTCCGGGGCGCTTTCGCTCCCCCGCGTCCTCGCGCTCGGCGACGACGGGCGGCTCCGGCAGCGACCCGCCGCGGAGGTGGACCGGCTCCGACGGCGGCGGCTGTCGACGGCGGTTCCGGCGGTGCTCGACGACGACCGCCGTTCGCTCGGGGTAAGCGGCCGGACGCTGGAGGTGTCGCTGGAGGTGTCGCTGGCGGACGCCGCGGCCTTCGAGCTCTCGGTGTTCGAGTCGCCCGACCGCGACGAGCGGACCGCGATCCGCTACACGCGCGAGAGCGACCTGCTCGTCGATCGCTCGGCGTCGAGCCGGGACGGCGTCGGCGCGGCCGACGTCCAGCGGCTGACGGTGACCCCCTACGACGAGCCGCTGTCGCTCCGCGCGTTCCTGGACGGGTCGGTGATCGAACTGTACGCCAACGACCGGCACTGCCTGACGAGCCGGGTGTATCCCGCCGCCGACAGCACGGGGCTGTCAGTGGCGGCCGAGGGCGGCCGCGCGTCGCTCGGTTCCGTCGCCGTCTGGGAGCTCGAATCCGCGGTCACGTCCGCGTCGGAGTCGCCGTCGCCCGAGGCCGGTGCGGAACCGCAGTAGGTGCGACTCCGCCGTAGGTGCGAAGCCGCATACCGATTGCTGTCTCCCGGTAGTCACCTCCCCCGGTGCCGACGAGCGCCGGGAGGCGACTACACCGATCAGTATCAGTAGTTGCCGCGCGAGTAGCCGCCGGTCCTGTGCCGGTCCGTCCGGTCCTCGAATCGCCCAGGGCGGTCGCTGTCGACGTCGACCCCGTCGGGGGGCCGGTACTCGTCGGCGTCCGGGAGGGCCTCGCTCCCGGTCGGGACGTGCCAGTGCGCGAGCGTGCCGCGGATGCGCGTCCGGTCGCCGTCGACGCGGAGCCTGATGGTCGGGCTCAGTGTTCCGCCGAACCGGCGTCGCTGTTCGTCCTCCGAGAGGTCGGCGATGCCGTCGAGCGATTCGCCCGCGTACTCCCGGTAGTTGTAGAAGCTCTGGACGAGGATCTCCTCGCGGTGGGGAAACGCCATCCAGGAGTACGCCTGGAAGGGGACGCTCGCGGGGTTGGTCACGACCAGCCCGGAGTCGTTCAGGGGTTCGTACTCGCCGCGGAGCGAGTCGGCGACGAACCCGTAGAGGCCGTCGTAGCCGCGGAGGCCCGGCGCGAACGTGTGCATATGGCTGGAGACGAACAGGTAGTACCGGCCGTCGCGGACCACGACGTGGGGGCGTTCGAGCTCCTGATTGACGCAGACGGCCTCCAGGAGCGGCGGCTCGAGTTCCCACCGGAGGGGGTCGCCGGTGGGCGAACTGGCGACGCCGACGCACCCGTTGAATTCCTGCTGTGTCTCGTCGCCGTCGCATCGGTCACTGTCCGGCAGGACCGGGGTGTTCGCCTCGAAGAGGAGGCGCGTTTCGCCGGTGTCGGGGTCCTCGAAGAACCAGGGGTCGCGGAACGTGTAGATCATCCCGCGCGACTGCGCTTCGGTCTCGTACCACCGGCCGTCGGGGTCGAGGAGGACCTCGTGCGTCCAGGGGCCCTCGCTTCGCACGCCGTCGTCGTCGGCCTCGAACCGTCCGCCGTGACCGACGGCGATGCGCTGGGTGTAGTTCAGTTCGTCGGCCGACTCGTCGCCGGCGGCCGTGTAGTAGAGGTAGAGGTCGCCGTCGTCGTAGAGCGCGGAGCCGGCCCACTGGCGCTGGCCGAGGGCGTCGGCCTCGAAGACGCGATCGCCGCCGCGCCAGTCGGTGCCGTCTCGGGAGTAGAAGAAGCGGATCTCGGCGACGTCGTGGCGCTTGCCGGGGAGCAGTTCCTCGGCGGCGGTCAGCGAGAACAGCACGCGCCAGCCGTCGATCTCGGCGATCTCGCCGTGTCGGTCCCGGAGAAGCCAGGTGTCCCAGATGTGGAGGTCGGCGGCGGGGTCCTCGGCGGGGGGGTCGATGACCGGCGCGACGTTGTCGGCGGTGCGTTCGATCCGCGCGGCCTGTGTCCGCGTCCACCGCGTCGGCCGCCGGTCTCTCGGTCGGCGCCGGTCGTCGGGTCGGTCGTCGGTCATGCGGGTTGGCTCCGATTGTCGACACCGTCACTTATGGGTCCCGACTTTCCCCGCCGCCGCGATGCCCGCGCGCGGGCCTGGTCCCGCCCGTGGACGAATTAACACGGCTCCGAGTACTTCTCACAACAATTAAGACGAGCGGAGAGAAAGTTCGGGCGACGAATCGGCGCCGAACGCACACCTCGATCTAAGCATTCCAACTATGAGCGAACACACCTGGTGGAAGGAGGCGGTCGTATATCAGATCTATCCGCGGAGCTTCAACGACACCGACGGCGACGGGCTCGGAGACATCCCTGGAATCACAGAGAGGGTCGAGTACCTCGACGAGTTGGGGATCGACGCCGTCTGGCTCAGCCCCGTGTACGAGTCGCCCCAGTACGACAACGGGTACGACGTCGCCGACTACCGGTCGATCCACTCCGAGTTCGGGACGATGGACGACTTCGACCGGATGCTCGAACGGCTCCACGACCACGACATCCGGCTGGTGATGGACATGGTCTCGAACCACACCTCCTCCGAACACGAGTGGTTCCAGCGGTCGCGCTCGAACCCCGACGGGGAGTACGGCGACTACTACGTGTGGCGCGAGGGCGACCCCGACGAGCCGCCGAACAACTGGGAGTCCGCCTTCGGCGGGTCGGCCTGGACGTACGACGAGGAGCGGGAGGCGTGGTACCTCCACCTGTTCGACGTGCATCAGCCCGATCTCAACTGGCGGAACCCCGCGGTCCGCGAGGCGATGTTCGACACGATGAACTGGTGGCTCGACAAGGGCGTCGACGGCTTCCGACTCGACGTCCTCAATCTCCTCTCGAAGGCCGAAGGGCTCCCCGACGGCGACCCCGACGGCGAGTGGGTCGGCGAGGAGCACTTCGTCGACGGGCCGCGGATCCACGAGTACCTCGGCGAGATGCACGACGAGGTCTTCGCCGGCCGGGACATCGTCACCGTCGGCGAGATGCCGCAGCTGGACATCGAGACCGCGCGGGAGTACGTCGGGGACGGCCCGCTCGACCTCGTGTTCCCCTTCGAGCACGTGGACATCGACTTCGGCGAGAACGGCCGCTGGGACATCGGCGAGTGGGACCTCACAGGGCTCAAATCCGTCCTCGACGAGTGGCAGCGCGGCCTGGAGGGCCACGGCTGGAACACGATCTTCTTCGAGAACCACGACCAGCCGCGGAGCGTCTCCCGGTTCGGCGACGACGAGGAGTACCACTACGAGTCCGCGACCGCGCTCGCGACGATCCTGCTCACCCTGCGGGGGACGCCGTTCATCTATCAGGGCGAGGAGATCGGGATGACGAACAGCACCTTCGAGAGCCTGGAGTCGGTCCGCGACGTTGACACCGTCCGGAACGTCGAGGAACTGATCGACGACGGCGTGATCGAGGACTACGAGGAGATCCGGCCGGTCGTCGAGTACCGCTCGCGCGACAACTCCCGGACCCCGATGCAGTGGTCCGACGCGGAGCACGCGGGCTTCACCGACGGCGAGCCCTGGATCGCCGTCAACGACGACTACGACGAGATCAACGTCGCCAGCGAGGAGGCCCGATCTCCGTCGGTGCTCTCGTACTACCGGAACCTGATCGCGCTCCGCGAGGAGACGCCGGCGCTCGTCCGCGGTTCCTACGACCTGCACCTCCCCGACGACGAACAGCTGTACGTCTACACGCGGACGCTGGAGGGCCAGCAGGTGGTCGTCGCGATCAACTTCTCCGACCTGGATCGGCGGGCCGCGATCGAACCGCTGCACGCGGGCGCCTCGCTCCTCGCGAGCAACTACGAAGACGCCCCCGACGCGCCGGGACAGCCCGTCGAGTTCCGGCCGTACGAAGCCAGGGTGTACGAGCAGTCGCAGTAACCCCCGCAATTTCGCCCTGCTATTCGAAGGTGAACAGGCGCACCTCGCACGACGGGCAGACGAGGGTCTCCGCGGGTTCCTCGTTGGGACCGTTGTAGCCGCCACAGCAGTCGACTTCCGTCCCTCGTTCGAGTTCCGTCCGGCAGTCCGGACAGGCGTTCAAAAACATCCGACACGTCTGTGCCGCCGCGAGTGCCGTCTCGTCGTCGACGAACTCTGCGGCCGCCCGCGCCCCGCCGACCTCGGCGATGGCGACCGGCCGGTTGAGCCAGGTCTCCTCGAACGCGTGCTCGGCCCCCGACGAGAGCGCGACCCACTCGCCGCCGTCCTGCCGGACCGCGTGTGACTCCGTCGCGGGCGAGAATTCGAGCGCCGCCTCGGCGAGCGCCTCCGTGTCCGCCCCGCTGAGCTCGGCCATCTCCGCGTGCCACCGCGCCTCGAACGCGTCGGTCGGCGCGACCGTCTCCCCGTCGGCGTCGAGGACACCGGCGTCGACGAGGCGCCGGACGAGCGCGTCGCCCTCGAGCGGGCCGTCGTCCGTCCTAGACGCGTCAGCGTCGGAACCGGGGTCGACGCCGGCCCCAGGACCGCTCCCGGCGCCCGCCGACGTCGACGGCGTCCCCCTGCTGTCCCCGCTCGTCCCGCCGGTCTCGGCGCCCCCGTCGTCGCCGCGCAGCGACCCGGACTGTCGGTTCGAGGGATCGTCGACGCCGTGGAACAGCGCCTCGCCGCCGGGGAGCCGCGCGACGAGCCCCGGCGCGAACCGGGGCGTACCCGGAACGAGGTAGCCGCGAACGAGGATGACGAACAGTCCCACGGCGGCGGCGACCGCGGCCAGCACCGACGACGCGAGCGCGAGCGCCGCGGCGACGACGCCGAGGATCGCGAGGTTGACCGCGGTACACGGCCAACAGCGGTTGTCGCCCGTGTGCTCGGGTCTGCGGAGGCGGTCGACGAACGACGGGTACATACCGTTCCCCTTACCGCCACCGCGAAATCAACGTTCCGCCGCGTGGCCGCTCGGACTGCCGTCCCGGCGCGGCCGGGTCGCAGAGCCGGGCGAGCGACCACCGGCGCGCTTTTTCCCCGTCGGCGCCGTAGTCGGACCGATGACAGAGATGGAGTACACGACCCTCGGCGAGACGGGCCTCGAGATCTCCCGCTTCGCCCTGGGCTGCATGAACTTCGGCTCCGGGGAACCGTGGATGATCGGCGACGAGGAGCAGTCCCGCGAGGTCATCGACCGCGCGCTTGAGTTGGGGATCAACGTTCTCGACACGGCGAACGTCTACTCGCGCGGCGAGAGCGAGGAGATCGTCGGCCGGGCGATCGAGGACTACGACCGCTCGGAACTGGTCGTCGCCACGAAGGTGTACCACCGGATGCACGAGGGACCGAACGGGCGGGGGCTCTCGCGGAAGCACGTGCTCGATCAGGCGCGGGCCTCGCTCGACCGCCTCGGGACGGAGTACATCGACCTCTATCAGATCCACCGCTGGGACGACGATACGCCGGTCGAGGAGACGCTCTCTGCGCTGGACCACCTCGTCGACGAGGGGCTCGTGCGGTACGTCGGCGCGAGCACGATGCCCGCCTGGAAGTTCACCCGCGCGCTGTACGCCGCCGACGTCGAGAACCGCGAGCGGTTCGTCTCGATGCAGCCGGAGTACAACGCGGTCGACCGCCACGAGGAGGCGAACGTGCTCCCGGTCTGCGAGGCCGAGGGGGTCGGCGTCCTCCCGTGGTCCCCGCTCGCCGGCGGTTTCCTGACGGGGAAGTACGAGCGGGGCGGGGAGCCGGAGTCGGGACGCGCGGCGAGCGACGAGTACACCGCCCGGCGGTTCACCGAGGCGAACTGGGCCGTCCTGGACGAGATCCGCGACATCGCCGAGGCGAAGGGCGCGACGCCCGCGCAGGTCAGCCTCGCGTGGCTCCTCCACAAGGACGTCGTCGACGCGCCGATCCTGGGCCCGCGACGGATCGACCACCTCGAAGAGAACGTCGGCGCGCTCGGGGTCGACCTGACGGACGAGGAGATGGCCCGTATCGAGGCGCCGAAGACGCCCAGGTGGCCCGCGCCTGGGAAGGACTGATAGTGATTACTCTCACTGTTTACCGCCGAACGCCGTCACCGGGGGTGGCGTTCGGCGGGAAAAGACGAGAGTAATCACTATGATACTGTCTCTTGTCAGTCATTGCCGCTGGTTCGCCGGGACGGGGCGGCGAACCAGTGACAATAGACGGTATGACGGATAGCCATTTGACGCGGCCTCGACGGCGGCGGGCGCGGACGGTCGCCCACTGCGGGGCCGGCGTCACCGCCGGACGCGACACCGTTTAGTCGCCGCCGCACTCGCACCCGGTATGGAAACCGAACCCCTCGTCGAAACCCTGGAGGCGGCCGGGCTGTCGCCGTACCAGGCGGATGCGTACGTCACGCTCCTGGATCTCGGAACCGCTTCGGCGACTGACGTCGCCGACGCCAGCGACGTCCCCGCCCCGCGAATCTACGACGTCCTGCGGTCGCTGGAGGATCGCGGGTACGTCGAGACGTTCGAGGAGGCGTCGCTTCGCGTGCGCGCTCACAACCCCTCGAACGTGCTCGACGACCTCAGAGAGCGGGCCGACAGGCTGGAGCGCGCAGCCGAGGAGGTCGCAGACCGGTGGGAGCAGCCGGAGTTGGAGGCGGGAGACGCCAGCATCGTGACGCGGTTTCGGACCGTGCTCGCCCGCGCGAAGTCGTTCATCGCGGAGGCCGACCACCAGGTTCTGCTCTCGACGACGGTGGAGAACCTGGAACAGCTCCGGCCCTCGATCGAGGAGGCGGCCGGCAACGGCGTCTCCGTCCGCGTGTCCGTCCACACCGACGACGATCGGACCGCGCTCGACACCGACCGATTCGCCGCGCACTGTACCGAGATCCGCCACCGCCCCCTCCCCGCCCCGTTCGTCGCACTCGCGGACCGCCGGCGCGCCTGCTTTGCCCACCCCCCCGAATCCTACGACCGCTACGGCGTCCTCGTGAACGACCGGACTCACACGTACGTGTTCTACTGGTACTTCCTCACCTGTCTGTGGGAGCCGTGGGAACGGATTCACCAGGCCGACGACGGCTACCCGACCGAGTACTTCGACGTGCGACACCTGGTCCGTGACCTCCGGGAAACCGACTGGCGGGACGATCCCGTTCGGCTCCGCGTGGAGGGATACGACACCGACACCGGCGAAGCGTGTCGGATCGAGGGGACCGTCACCAACATCCGCATCCCGTTCGAGGCCGAGGCCGCGAGCGGGTTCGAGCTCGCCGGGCAGGTCACCGTCGACCTCGACGTCGACGGCGAACACGTGAGCGTGGGCGGATGGGGGGCGATCATCGAGGACGTCGAAGGGACCAGGCTCACCGTCGTCGGCTGACGGCCGCCGGACCCGTTTCGCACCCCGACTCGGTGGCGAGACGGCGGTTCGGGCGGCGATCGGTGTGGTCCCGCGGGAGTCCCTTCGGCACGTCCGTGGCGTTCGAGGCCGCGACCCGCCCCGCTCTCGCCGCGAACGCCGACGTCAGTCAGGAAGTCCTATGGAGATCTATTAACAACAGGGGTTGTAAAAACCCATACTTATATTAATTATTGTTACTTACGTCTACAGACGATGCCCGAAGACAACCAATCGAACACCGTCTCGCGACGACAGTACATCGCAGCCACGGGGGCGATCGGCGCCGCCGGGCTCGCGGGCTGTTCCGGGGGCGGCGGCAACGGTGGCGGTGGCAGCGATACCACCGAGAGTACCCCGATCGACACCGGCGCACCCACCGAGGAGGTCACCATCCAGATCGCGGCGGACTCGAACTTCAAGAGTTCGTCGGACGCGATCATCAAGGTGCTCCGGGAGAAGGGCGGACTCCCGGACAACATCAACATCGAGTTCCTGGCCGGGTCGTTCACGACCGGCGATCGACGGGCACAGTACCAGCAGATCCTCTCGGCGGGGCAGTCGCGCCCGACCGTGATGATGATGGACAACGGGTGGACGATCCCGTTCATCGCCCGGGGCCAGATCGCGAACCTCAGTCAGGTGCTGCCGAGCTCCATCACGGAAACCGTCAAAAACGACTACCTGAACAACATGGTCGCCACGGCCCAGGGACAGAACGGCGACCTGTACGGGATCCCGCTGTTCGCGGACTTCCCGACCATCCAGTACCGGAAGGACCTGATGCGAGAGGCCGGGTTCAGCGACTCCGAGTTCAACAAGTGGGCGACAGAGCCGATGACGTGGTCGCGCTTCTCGGACGTCGTCAAGCAGGCGATGGACGCGACCGGCAAGACGGGGTTCAACTGGCAGGGCGCGGCCTACGAGGGGCTGTCTTGCTGTGACTTCATCGAGTTTATGGGCTCCCACGCCGGGTCGTACTTCGGCGCGTTCGACAACTACTTCGGCCCGATCGGCGACCGCCCGATCACCGTCGACAGCGAGAACGTCATCAACGCGGTGCGCATGATGCGTTCGTTCATTTACGGGCCGAGCAGCGACCCCGAGGCACTGGACGGAATCAAGGACATCTCGCCGGACGCCGTCGTCCAGTACAAGGAGGAGTCCTCCCGGAAGCCGTTTACCAACGGCAACGTGGTGGCCCACCGGAACTGGCCGTACTCGATCAACATCAACGCCGCCGAGGACGTCTTCGGCACGGACCTCGGCGTGATGCCGATCCCGTACGCGGTCCCGCAGAGCGAGTCCCAATACGACACGATCGGCGGGAGCACCTCCGCGCTCGGCGGCTGGCACCTCACGCTCAACCCGAACGCCAGCGACGCGCGAAAGCAGGCCGCCGTCCAGCTGTTCAAGGCGCTTCAGAACGACGAGGTCCGCCTCCGGATGTTCGAGATCGGTGGGTGGATCCCCCCGATCCCGAACCTCATCGCCACCGAGCGGACGCGGCAGCTCGAACCCATCGGCCGCTACGTCGACAGTCTGAAAGTGGCCGGCGAGAACGCGCTGCCCCGGCCGGTCACCGTCGTCTGGCCGCAGGAGTCGACGCAGATCGCCACGGAGGTCAACGCCGCGATCCGGCAGGAGAAGACGCCGAAGAAGGCGATGACCGACCTGAAGGCCTCGCTCGAGTCGATCGAGAGCCAGGCCTGATCCGGCGGTCCACCCTATATATTTAATTGTTATGAATATGCACACTGAACTATGAGTACCGAACAACAACGGGGCGGATCCGCCCGCCGGGACCAGTCCGGGGTGTACGCGTCCGTCGTGAGGTGGATGGAGAACCTCTCGGAGGCCCAGTACGCGTACCTGCTCTTGACCCCCGCGTTCCTGTTGTTGGGGATCATCGCGTTCTGGCCGCTGCTCTCGACGTTCCGGCTGTCGCTGTTCGCAGACAGCCTCGGGCAGGCCAGCGTCGGGGAGTTCATCGGCATCGGGAACTACGTCGCGATCCTCACCGGCGAGCGCACCGCGCTGTTGCCCGCGCCGTTCCTGCCGCAGGCGATGACAGTGACGGCGTTCTTCAACAGCGCGCTCACCGTGACGATCCTGTTCACGGTCATCAGCGTGTTCTTCGAGACGCTCATCGGGTTCGTCCAGGCGCTCGTTCTCGATCAGGACTTCCGGGGCCGGCGGTGGGTCCGCGTGGCGATCATCCTCCCGTGGGCGATCCCGATCGTCGTCCAGGGGATGATCTTCTTCCTGATGTTCCAGCCGAACGTCGGGTTCCTCGTCGGCACCTCCGAAAACCCCGCGATCCTGAACCAGCTCGGGCTGCTGTCGACGACGCCACTGGCGAACGCCCAGGACGCGACGATGGTCGTCATCGTCGGCGACATCTGGAAGACGACGGCGTTTATGGCGCTCCTGATCCTCGCGGGGATGCAGTCGATCGACCGCGGGCTCTACGACGTCGCGAAGGTCGCCGGCGCGTCGCCGTGGCAGCGGTTCAAGTACATCACGCTGCCCATCATCCTCCCGACGGTGATGGTGGCGATGCTGTTCCGCACGATCCAGGCGATGCGGGTGTACGGGCTCATCGAGACCGTCGCCGGGTGTACGACCGTCCCGTCGCTGTCGTGTCTGGTCGTGACGACGTTCAACAACCGGATGCTCGGTTCCTCGGCGACGGTCGCGTTCATCACCGCGGCGATCATCGCCGTCGCGGTCTCGGTGTACATCGTGGGCTACGCCCGTGGTGGCCAATGAGGGGGAGCGACGACGATCCCCGCTCGGACGGCGGGGTCACCACCGGTCGGACCGGGGCCGAACGCGAGCTCAAACGCAGCCCGATCCAGCGGTGGGTCGACAAGGCGATCAAGGACCCGCGGCGGGCGTACCGCGCGATGTTCTACGTCGCGACGATCTTCTTCCTGATAACGACGCTCTTTCCGTTCTACTTCCTCCTGGTGCTGGCTGTCACCCCGGATTCGGCCGCGCTCTCGCTGCTCCCGCAACTGGGGATACTCGAGTTCGGCGTGTTCCTCGAGGTGTTCGAGAAGATCAACTTCCTCCGATATATGTTCAACAGCCTCGTGCTGGCGCTGACGACCACCGCCCTGGTGCTCCTGCTCGCCAGTCTCGCCGGGTACGTCTTCGGCCGCCTGGAGTTCCCCGGCCGCCAGCCGCTGATGCTTCTCGTCCTGGCGATCAGCTACTTCCCGCCTGCGGCGTTCTTCGTCCCGCTCTACCGTCTCTTCACCGGGAACGTCGTCTCCGGGCTGTATCTCTACAACACGCCGGGAGCGATGATCCTCCCGTTCAGCGCGCTGTTTATGCCGCTGTCGATATTCATCCTCACGACGTTCTACGGGCAGATCCCCGACGGGCTGGAGGACGCCGCCCGAGTCGAGGGGACGACGCGTCTCGGGGCGCTGTTCCGCGTGATCGTTCCGCTCTCGGCACCGGGCGTCGCGACCGCGGGCGTGCTCACGTTCATCGCGGTCTACAACGAGTTCTTCTTCAGCCAACTGATGAACAACGGCCAGCCGGAGAACTGGGCACCGATCGTCGGCGGCCTTCTCAGCCTCCAGCGCGCGGGACAGTTCGAGGTCACCTACGGGATCATGGCTGCCGGCAGCATCATCGCGGTGATCCCCGTCGCCATCCTCGTCGTGGTCGCACAGGAGAAGATCGTCAGCGGACTCACCTCCGGAGCACTCAAGGAGTAACACTATGGCACGAGTACAACTCGAAGGCGTCACCAAGCGCTACGAAGACGTAACGGCGGTCGACGACATGAACCTCGACATCAACCACGGCGAGTTCGTCACGCTCGTCGGCCCGTCGGGGTGCGGCAAGTCGACGACGATGGAGACCATCTCGGGGCTGACGATGCCCACGGAGGGGACCGTCCGCATCGGCGACCGAGACGTGACGAACCTGCCGCCGAAGGACCGCGGGATCTCGATGGTCTTCCAGAACATCGCGCTGTTCCCGCACATGGACGTCTACGAGAACATCTCCTTCGGCCTCCGTCTCCGCAACTACGAGAAGGACGAGATCGACGAGCGCGTCGAGGAGGCGGCCGAGGTCGTCGAGCTCGAGGGGATGCTCGATCGGATGCCCGACGAGATGTCCGGCGGCCAGCGCCAGCGCGTCGCAATCGCGCGGGCGATCGTCCGCGACCCGGACGTCTTCCTGATGGACGAACCCCTGGCGAACCTGGACGCGAAGCTCCGCGTCCACATGCGGACGCAACTCCAGCGGCTCCACCGCGAACTCGACACGACGATCATCTACGTCACGCACAATCAGGCGGAGGCGATGACGATGTCCGATCGGATCGCGGTGCTGAACGCCGGTCAGCTCCAGCAAATCGCGCCCCCGCTGGAGTGCTACAACGAGCCGGCGAACCTCTTCGTGGCGACGTTCATCGGCTCACCGTCGATGAACACGATCGAAGGCGAGGTCACGAGCGACGGGTTCACCTCGAACTACGGGAACGTCACCGCCGACTTCGATCCGGCGGCGTTCGGGCTGAATCCCGGGCAGTCCGTCACGCTGGGCGTCAGACCGGAGGACGTCTACGTGACGGACCTCGTCGACGAGATCGCCCATCCGACGAAACCGATCGCGACTCGATCGGACGTCCTCGAACCGATGGGCGACGAGATCTTCGTCTACCTGGTGACCGAAGACATCGAAGAGACCGGCAGTATGGAGGAGGGCTCGGACCCCGGCGAGATCCTGATGAGCGTCGATCCCGACAGCGACATCCAGGAGGGCCAGGACCTCGATGTGGTCCTCGACCGCTCGAAGCTCCACCTCTTCGACGAGGACGGCGACGCAATCACGCACGGACTCGTCCAGACGCCGAGCGCCGGGGCCGCCGGCGGAACCGAGGAGGTCGAAGGGGACGACTGATGGTCGAGACAGCCGTCCTCGCGTACGTCGGCGCGGTGACGTTCCTGTTCTTCTTCTGGGCGTACGGCTTCGTCTCCTTCGCCCTGGACCTGAAGAACAAGATCGTCCCCGGCGTGCGACAGTACCTCCGCGGGCGGCGCAAACAGAGGGAAGACGAGCGCGAGCGCCGCGAGCGAGAGGAGCGCGAAGAGCAACTGTACTGATGGACTCGGAGGTCCTCGTCGCCGGCGAGACGCTCGTCGACTTCATCCCCGACGCCCCCGGGCCGCTCGCGGGCGTCGAGTCGTTCTCGCGGCGGCCGGGCGGCGCGCCGGCGAACGTCGCGGTCGGGCTAGCCCGCCTCGATCGGACGCCGTGGTTCTGCAGCGCGGTCGCGACAGACCCGTTCGGCGAGTTCCTCGCGTCGACGCTGGACGAGGAGGGGATCCCCGACCGGTTCGTCGTCCGCGACCCCGACCGACAGACAGCGCTCGCGTTCGTGTCCCACGGCACGGACGCGGACCGCGAGTTCACGTTCTACCGATCCGACACGGCGGACGTCCACCTGGACACGAGCGTCGTCGACGACGCGACCCTCGAGTCGGTCGAGGTCGTCGCCGTCGGCGGCGTGTCGCTCTCGGTCGAACCCGCCCGCTCGGCCACCTTCGACCTCGTCGAGCGCGCCCGCGCCCGCGGTTGTCTCGTCCTCTTCGATCCGAACTACCGTCCCGAGCTGTGGCACGACGATCCCGGTCCGGTCATCCGCCGGATGCTCGCCCGGACGGACGTGCTGAAGGTCAGCGACGAGGATCTCAGTGGGCCGGGACTCCCCTCCGACCCGTCGGGGCTGCTCGACGCCGTCGACGACGCCGTGTTCCTGACCGAGGGGGGTGCCGGGGCGCGCCTCCTCGCCGACGACGGGTCGCCGTGGGGGGCCGGCGAGTGGCGCCACGGGGGGTTCCGCGTCGACGACGTCGTCGACACGACGGGCGCGGGTGACGCGTTCACCGCGGGGATCATCGCCGGACTCGTCGACGGCGACGCCCCGGAGGATCTGCTTGCGTTCGCGAACGCCGTCGCCGCGGCCTCGACGACCAGCCGGGGGGCGGTGACGGCGCTCCCGGACCGGGACGCCGTGGCCCGGATCCGCGAGCGGTAGGTCCGGAGCCACTCGCCGCCGCCCTCCTTCCGCGGATGCGGCTCCCCACCGACGGGGCCGCCCGCGACACCGCTGATACTGATTACTCTCGTCTCGTACCGCCGGGCGCCGTCAACGGGGGTGGCACTCGGCGGTGCATAGTGAGAGTAGCAGTATGAGAGCCGCCCGGTCCGTTTCTGACACCTCTCGCGGTCGAAATAGTGTGCATGCCGCGACGAACCGACGTCGCCCGGGGGGCTCGATCCGCCGATCACCATCCCGTCGGCGGTTTCTCCTCCGCCGCCGAATGTACTAAATATTCACTCGAATCTAAGTAAATTTCTCGAAAGACTCAAGTACTCGGGGCGCGTTTCACTGAATGCAATGAGTATGAACACCGTCCTTCTAGCAATCGGATCGCGAGACGAAGAGCGAATCGAAGAACTCGTCGACACAGCGGCGTCGATCGTCGGCCCCGACGGGAACGTCGTACTGCTTCACGTCTTCGACCGGGACCAGTACGACACGATCGAGGCCCATTTGCAGATCGACGAGAACGCGGAGATCTCCCCCGACGACATCTCAGAGCGGTCGCTGATCGTCAGCGAGGCCGCGAGCCGCCTCGAGGCGGCCGGCGTCGAGTACACCGTCCGCGGCGCGCTCGGCGACGTGGCCGACGCCATCCTCCGGCGCTCGGACTCCGAGGACGCCGACCTCGTCGTCGTGGGCGGCCGCAGCCGCTCGGCCACGGGGAAGGCGCTGTTCGGTTCGACCGCGCAGAAAGTGCTGCTCGAATCGGCGGTTCCGGTGACGTTCGTGAAAGAGCGGTCAGCGAAACAGCAGACGGCGGCCGTTCCCGCGTAATTCCATCTCTCGATCTCCGGTTTTCGGCTCTCTTCTCGCGGTGTTCCCCGAGTTCGGTTTCGGGGGCGCTCGGTCGCCGCTCGACCGCCGACGGGTGAGACCCGCTCGTACCGACTGCTCGTCTGCTGTCCCGTCGATCACCGTCCCACGTTTGCGGTGACCGCCGGGGAGCGACGACCGTACCGGCTTCAGTCAGCCCCGACGGCGAACGTCTCCGCCCGCTCGTCGGCGTCGGCGGTCGTGAGCAGCGACCCGCCGACGGTGAGCACGAGCGACAGCGCCATCCCGTAGAGCGCGAAGTCCCAGGTGAAGTACGTCGTGCCGAAGACCGTCACGCCGCCGACGGTGACGGCGGGCAGGAACACGTGCAGGAGGTAGAAGATCTGCGAGCCGACGATCCCCGCGAACATCCCCTGCCGGGTCGTCTTCGGCCAGTAGAGCGCGACCAGCACCGGGAGCGCCAGCTGGGCGTAGCCGCCGAAGGCGGTGTCGCCGACGGTGATCAGCGTGCCGGGGCGGAACAGGCTGACCGCGAATGTCCCGACCGCGAAGGCGACGACGCCGACCCGGGCGATCCACGCCTCGCGCTCGTCGGTGGCCTCGGGATTCACGAAGGGCCGATAGAGGTCCCGCGTCAGGTACGACGACCCCGACAGCAGCATCGAGTCCGACGAGGACATCATCGCCGCCATCGCGCCCGCGATCACGAGCGCCGCGAACCACGCGGGGGTGTACTCGTTCAGGAGGAGCGGGATCACGTTCGCGCCCTCCGGCACCGCGACGCCTAGCCCCGCGGCCCACGACCCGAGCAGGAAGGCGGGGACGAAGAGCAGGACGACGAGCACGGGCCACAGCGCGAACGACCGCTTCAGGACGCCGACGTCCTTCGCGACGAAGAATCGCTGATTGATCTGCGGGAACATCGTGACCCCGAACGCGATCGTCACCGCCGTCGAGATCATCCACTGCGGCGAGTAGAGGCCGCCGCCGAGCGCTAGGAACTCGGGCTTCGACTCGGCCATCGACGCCGAGACCGATTCGAGCCCGCCGGCGCTGGAGAGCACCCAGACGACGGCGAGCCAGACGATCCCGAGCATGAAGAGCCCCTGGATCGTGTCGGTCCAGGCGACGCCGCGGAGGCCCGCGGCGACGACGTAGACGATCATGAACAGCGTGATGGCCGCGGCGCCGACCCAGTAGGGGACCGCGCCGTTCGTGAGGCCGACGATGGCCTCGCCCGCGCCCATCTGCTGGAGCATCACGTACGGGAACAGCCAGAACAGCGAGACGCCCGCCACGAGCGCCCGGAGGCGCCGGGAGCCGAAGCGGTCGCCGAGCATCTCGCCCAGCGTGACGTAGCCGCGGACCTTCCCGATCAGCCACTGGCGGTAGCCGATCAGGTACCAGAGGATCGCGAAGATGATCCCGTCCATCAGCCCCATCACGAGGATCCACTCCGGCCCGGCCCGGTAGGCGAGGGTGGGGCCGCCGAAGAAGGTGAACGCCGACAGCAGCGTCGCGAACGTCGTAAAGAGCAGCACCAGGGTTCCGATCGACCGACTCGCCAGGTAGTAGTCCTCCGCGTCGCGGCCGGTGAGCCGGTAGGCGACCAGCCCGACCGCGAGCGCCACGAGGAGGTACGCGCCGACGACGCCCAACTGGACGGCGAGCGACTCAGCCATCGAAGCCCACCTCCTCGGGGTCGACGTCCATCCCGCGGTCCCACGCGCCGCGCGTGAAGAGCCAGAACGCGACCGACGCGAGCGCCATCCACCCGACGTGCCACCACAGCCACGCGGGCAGCCCCTGCCAGGTCGCCGCGTCCCGCCAGAGGAACCACGGAATCGCGAACGTCACGAGTACAGCGAAGACCCCGATCCAAAGATAATCGGTCTTCTTTCGCGTCATCGAATCTCTCTCATCGCTCGGTACACGTAAAAATTGTCTTTCGAAGTTCGAAGACAACTACCGAAGAGAATTTTTCTTCGATAAGGGCGAGCGGTAGTGATCGATGATACAGATCGCGATCGATGGACTGTCGTCTCACCGTTCTGATGCGCCCGCGGCGACGATCCGGACGAAAAACTGTTACTTATTCGAGTGGTCGTCGTCGTGCGGTCCGGGCGGCGGCCTGAGGCCACACCCGCCATCCCGGACCGGAATTTCATGCCCGTCTTCGCCGGCCTGACGTCGTTCTGCACTCGCCGCCGCCTTCCGGCGCCGTGCGGCCCGCGTCGGCGACGACCGCGCGATTATCATATTCTGTCTCCGACACGATAGTTATTTGCCGCGAGCGTCCCATATATAACGACGTCATCGGGCTTCCCATGACGCGCACATCACCATCACGCCGCCCTCACGGGGGGACTCACCAATGGAAGACACCGAAAAATATCTCATTCACGCAGCGATCACCGCGAACGGGGTCGTCGAGCGCTCCGATGTCGTCGGGGCCATCTTCGGCCAGACCGAGGGGCTCCTCGGCGACGACCTGGACCTCCGGGACCTCCAGCAGTCCTCGAAGGTCGGACGCATCGACGTCGAGATCGACTCCCAGAACGGCCAGTCGTTCGGGACGATCACCATCGCCAGCAGCCTCGACCGGGTCAAGACCGCGATTCTCGCGGCCTCCTTGGAGACGATTACCCGCGTCGGGCCCTGCCGGGCCACCGTCGAGGTAACCGAGATCGAGGACGTCCGCGAGGCCAAGCGCCGCGAGGTCGTCGAGCGCGCGAAGGAACTCCTCTCGGAGTCGTTCGACGAGAGCGTGATGTCCTCGAACGAGATCCTCGAAGAGGTCAAAGAGAGCGTCCGAATCGAGGACATCGGCGAGTACGAGGGCCTGCCCGCCGGCCCGAACGTCGCCGACTCCGACGCCGTCGTCGTCGTCGAGGGGCGCGCGGACGTCCTGACGCTCCTGGGCTACGGCATCAAGAACGCCGTCGCCGTCGAGGGGACGAACGTCCCCGAGGCGGTCGCGGAGCTGACCCAAGAGCGCACGACGACGGCCTTCTTCGACGGCGACCGCGGCGGCGAACTCATCCTGCGGGAGCTCTCGCAGGTGGGCGACGTCGACTACGTGGCGTTCGCGCCCGCGGGCCGCTCGGTCGAGGACCTCAAGCGCCACGAGGTGTTCGCGGCGCTCCGCGACAAGGTCCCGATGGACTCCTTCGAGTTCGAGGCCGCGGCCGAGGAGGACCTCGATGCGGACGCGGACACGGGCACGGACGGGGACGAGAACGGGGACGCGGAGGCGACCGCGGAGGACGCCTCCGCGGACCCTCCCAGGGGGCCGCCGACGACTGAGTCGGCGTCGGCGGCCCCGGACGCCGAGCACACGCCCGCGCCGCCGCCGCCGGAGGCCGACCCCGCGGATCTCGTGTTCGACGCCGACTCCGATCCCGAGGCGTCGGACCTGAACGGGGCGTCGGCGACGGGCGGACCGGACGGTGCCGAAGCCGACTCCGCGGCCGAACCGGCGGCCGAGTCGGCGTCGAAATCGGCGCCGGAATCGGACTCCGAGCCGGAGGCCGAATCGGGATCCGGAGCGGAAACCGCGGCCGACACCGACCCCGCCGACGCGACCGCGAGCGACGACGCCGACGAACGCACCGAAGGCTCCGAGAGCGACTCGTCGGTCGACGCTGACGGGGACGCGGCAGACTCGGAAGGAGCCGAGCAGGAGACGGACGGGACCGGGGACGAGACGCCCCGCCCGCAGTCGCTCGGCGACCACGTCCGCGAGGTCATCGACGGCGACACCGGCCGGATCCGGCTCCTCGACGACGACCTCGTCGCGACCGGCGAGTACCCCGTCGAGGAGGCCTTCGACGCGCTCTCGGAGGCCGAGCCGGCGCCCTACGCCGCCGTCGTCGACGGCGAGTTCACCCAGCGCCTCCTCGACGTCGCGGCCCAGCGCGGCGTCGACCACGCGGTCGCCGACTCGACCGGCGAGTTCGTGAAAAAGCCCGTCGGCGTCCGGCTGCTGACGGCGGACCAGCTGGCCCGGTCCGTCGCGAACTGACTCGCACTGAGTAACCGCATCAGGCGTCGTAGGCGTAGACGACCGCGTCGGCCCGTCCGTCGCCGCCCTCGTAGAACCGCGGCTGGTACGCGATCGGCCGGAAGCCGGCCGACTCGTAGAGCGATCGCGCCGGGTCGTTGTCGATCGCGACGAGCAGCGTCAAGCGCGTCCCCGGCGCCTGCCGGTCGACCGCCGCCTCGACGAGTGCGCGGCCGTAGCCCTCTCGGCGGTGATCGGGGTGGACGACCAGCTCCGCGAGGTGGGCGTCGTCGCCGCCGTCGCCGTCCGCGTCGCCGCGGCCGACCACGAGGACGTAGCCGACGGGCCGCCGCCCGTCGTCGGTCGCGTCCCCATTTCGGTCGACGCCGACCCGCTCACCGTCGGGGATCGCGACGAGGCAGGCGCCGACGGCGGCGAACGACGCGAGGAGGTCCGGCGACGGCGCGTCGAGTTCGGACTGGAGCGCCGCGAGCGTCGGGAGGTCCGCGGGCCGGGCGCGGCGGATCGTCGGCATCGCTACAACAGCGCCAGGGCGACGAGGCCGCTCACGACCGCGCCGACGAACGTCGCGGCGAAGTTCACCGCCTCGTTGCCGAACCGCGGCCCCTCGACGGTCGCGCCGAGGACGCTGTCGGCCGTCATCCCGACGACGCCGCCGAGGACGACGACGCCCGCGCCGGTCGGCGAGACGCCCGGCAGGAGCGCGAGCGCGACGGCGCCCACGACGAGCGCGCCGAGGAGCCCGAACACCTCGCCCTGCCAGGTCACGCCGCCGTCGGTCCCCGGCGGGACGGGCTCGAAGGTCGTGATGAGCCGCGGGCTGTCGTAGAGGCCGCCGATCTCCGAGGAGAGCGTGTCGCTGAGGGCGGCCGCCATCGACCCCGCGAAGGCGAACTGGAAGACCGCGCCCTCGACGGAAAGCGACTGGCTGCCGGCGAACAGGATCACACACAGGAGCGCGACGGCGGCGTTGCCGAGGACGTTGCCGGTGCCGCGCGCGCCCTCGTTCTCCTCGGCGATGCCGCGTCGCTTCTTCTCCTCGTACCGGTATTTCGTCGACAGCGACCCGACGCCGAAGAACGTGATGAGGACGGCGAACCACCCGAAGCCGCCGAAGACGATCACCAGGAGACCCAGGAGTACGCCCGAGAGCATCCCGGCGACGGAGGCCGCCCCGAGCGCGTAGGAGGCGTAGCCGAGCGCGACGGTGACCGCGAGCGCGGCGCCGACGGAGACGACGCCGACAGAGACGGCGAGCGCGTCGAACAGCCACAGCAACAGCCCCGTCGAGAGCATCACGAGCGGGTCGTCGCGCTCGAAGAGCATCTCCCGGAAGAGCGCGGCGACGAGCGCGCCCGCGACCGCGAGGAAGGCGAACCGGGGGACGGCGATCGACGTCGACGTCAGCGAGGAGACGGCCGCCTGGCCGGCGAACCCCGCGACGGCGCCGCCGACGCCGAACCCCGCGGCGCCCAGGAACGGCTCGTCGGAGGTCTCGGCCACCAGCCGCTTGCCGAGGTTCCCGTACGCGAGGACGAACACCGCCGCGACGTACAGGTCCGTCGGCAGGCCCAGTTCGGTGGCGAGGATCGCGAGGCCGGCCGCCGCGAGCGAGAAGCCGGCGAGGCCGTTCAGCCGACCCTCGCGGCGGTCCGCGGGCCGGGCGAAGAGGTCGAACAGCGGCCCGTCCGTGATCACGAACGCCGCGAGGACGGCGACGGCGGCGAACGGGACGAACGCCGCCCGGCCGAGCACCGGGGCGGCGACCGCGAGCGTCCCAACGAGGGCGAACCCGCCCGCTCGCCGAAGCGTCGGTTGCACGCTCCGGGATTCCGCCGACGCGCACTTAACGGTCCCGACATCGCGTGTCGCGGTTTCGGCACGGGAGGTCTCGGGCGCGCGCTCGCCGAACCCGGGAGCATTTACCCCTCGGCGGCGCACGCTCTGGCGTGGGACTGTACGATCGGTACCTCGCCCTCCGCTACCGGCTCCACGACGCCGATCCGCCGGCGCACGTCGCGGTCGTGATCACCGAGCGCGACCTCCTGGAGCAGGGCGCCTACGACACGCTCGCGGACTTCTTCGAGTGGGCCTTCGAGTACGGCGCCCGGCGCGTGACGGTCTCTGTCAGCGTCCTCGACGAGGCCGTCGTGCCGACGCTCGAACGCGAACTCCGGAGCGTGGAAGCGCCGCGGCCGGTCGACGTCCGCGCCCCCGGCGACACCGAGCGCGCCGACGCCCCGATCCGGATCAGCATCGGCCTCGGCGGCAAGCGGGAGTTCGCCGCGGCCGTCAGGCAGATCGCCGAGGCGGTCGAAGCCGGCGACCTGGCCCCCGACGACGTCGACGCCGACCGCATCGAAGAGCGGCTCGTCTTCGACGACGAGCCCGATCTGCTGATCAAGACCGGCGCCGAGCGGCTCTCGGACTTCCTGATCTGGCAGTCGGTCTACTCGGAGCTGTACTTCACGGACGTCAACTGGCGGGACTTCCGCCGCCGTGACTACCTCCGGGCGCTGCTTGACTACCAGGACCGACAGCGGCGGTTCGGCCGCTGACACCGTTCGATCGAGGCGACCGTGCGGTCGTCGGCCTCCCGAAGACCGCCGGACGGTCCGAAATCAGTCGGCCCGCTCGACGGACGGCGCGTCGGTGCCGTGCTGGCGCTCCAGTTCGGCCGAGACTTCCCGGGCCCCCGCGGACGGCAGTTGCGCGCGGAGCCGTCCGGCGACGGCTTTCGCGTCGGCGAGTTCGGTCTCCGCGACCGCGCGCAAAAGCGCGACGGCCCGCTCGGTCCGGGACTGGCGCCAGGACTCGGCGCGGGACTCGTAGGTCCGGAGCCCGCGCAGGAAGTCGATCTTCGAGAACTCCGGCCAGTAGGGCGCACAGAAGTAGACGGCGGCCTCGTTGCCGTTGGCGTGCCACGGCAGGAAGTTCGAGGTCCGCTCGTCGCCGCCGGTCCGGACGATCAGGTCCACGGCGCGGGTGGTGTGGCGCGCCAGCCGGTCCTCGACGGCGTCGGTGTCGACGTCTTCGGGATCGAGCTCGCCCGCGTCCACCTCCCGTGCGATCTCCCGTGCGGCGCCCAGGAGCTCGGAGCGACCGCCGTACGCGAGGGCGATGTTGAGCCGGAGCGCGTCGTACTCGGCGGTCCGGGACTCGGCGTACTCGACGGCCTCCCGGACGCGGTCGGGGAGCCGCTCGACGTCGCCGATCGCGCCGATCCGGACGCCGTTCTCGTGGACGCGGTCGGCGTCGGCGAACTCGTAGAGCTTCGATTCGAGGAGGTCGAAGAGCGGTTCGAGCTCCTCCTCGGGGCGGTTGAAGTTCTCCGTCGAGAAGGCATACAGCGTCAGCTCTTCGATCCCCAGTTCGTCGCACCACTCCAGCACCTGCTCTGTCGTCTGTGCGCCCTCGCGGTGGCCCTCGGGCGCGTCGTCGCCCTGCTCGCGGGCGTAGCGTCGGTTCCCGTCCTGGATGATCGCGACGTGGGTCGGGGCCGCATCGAGCTGCCGCCGGAGCATCCGCTCGTAGGCGTCCCCGAACCGCCGCCGAATCCGATTCGCCATACGCGAGTTCACGCTACTGACACCCAGTCCGCCATCGCGTATGTGTCTTTTCGTTGGCTCGTGTCGAACCCCGCGGTGTCGGCTCGCGGATGCGACACGGTTTTGCCGCATCCCGAAGAAGCGCGGGTATGATCGGGAGACAGTTCCTCCGCGAGAACCCCGAAGCGGTTCGCGCGGCCTTAGAGCACAAGGGCGTCGAGGACGTCGATCTCGACCGCGTGCTCGCCGTCGACGAGGAGTGGCGGGAGCTCAAACAGCGCGGCGACGACCTCCGCCACGAGCGCAACGAGATCTCCTCGAAGATCGGCGACCTGAAGGCCGAGGGCAAAGACGAGGAGGCCCAGGAAGCCATCGAGCGGTCCCAGGAGCTCAAAGCGGAGCTCGAAGACGTCGAGTCCCGCGCCGAGGAACTGGAGGCCGAACTGGAGGCCGCGCTCCTGGAGATCCCCCAGATCCCCGCCGACGAGGTCCCGATCGGCGAGGACGAGTCGGAGAACGTCGAGCGCCGCCGGGAGGGGTTCGGCGACCTCCGCGACCTCCCGAGCGAGGTCGTTCCCCACTACGACCTCGGCGAGGAGCTCGACATCCTGGACTTCCGGCGCGGCGCGAAGGTGACTGGCGGCGGCTTCTACTTCACGAAGGGCGACGGCGCGCGCCTCGAACACGCCCTAGTCCAGTTTATGCTGGACCTCCACCGCGAGCAGGGCTACGTCGACGTCTTCCCGCCGATCCCGGTGAACTCCCGATCGATGGTCGGCACCGGGCAGTTCCCGAAGTTCACCGAGGACGCCTACCGCCTCGGCGGCGCCAACGACGAGCCCTGGGACGACGACGACCTGTGGCTCTGCCCGACCGCGGAGGTCCCGGTGACGAACATGTACCGCGACGAGATCCTGCTGGACGACGACCTCCCGCTCAAGCTTCAGGCGTACACGCCGAACTTCCGGCGCGAGGCGGGCGAACACGGCACCGAGACCCGCGGGATCGTCCGCGTCCACCAGTTCAACAAGGTCGAGATGGTGAACTTCGTCCGGCCGGACGAGAGCGAAGACCGCTTCGAGGGCCTCGTCGACGAGGCCGAGGAGGTGCTCCGGCGGCTCGACCTCCCGTACCGGATCCTCGAGATGTGTACGGGCGACCTCGGCTTCACCCAGCGCAAGAAGTACGACATCGAGGTGTGGGCGCCGGCCGACGATATGGAGGGCGGCCCCGAGGAGGGCGGCCGCTGGCTCGAAGTCTCGTCGGTCTCGAACTTCGGCGCGTTCCAGGCGCGGCGCGCGGGCCTGCGGTACCGCCCCGAGCGGCACGAGTCCGCCGAGTACCTCCACACCCTGAACGGCTCGGGCCTCGCCATCCCGCGGGTGATGGTCGCGATCCTGGAGTACTATCAGAACGACGACGGAACCGTGACCGTGCCCGAGGCGCTCCGGCCGTATATGGGCGGCACCGAGGTCATCGAGGGCCACGAGCCGGTCGGCGAGGCCGCGGTCGGCGCCGGCGACCGGGACTGACGGGGCTGAGTCCCTGTAACGACCGATTAAACGCGATAATCGGGCTAATTCGGCGAAAACCGGAGCGACGGTCATCCCCCTTCTTATCGGTACGGTCAGTCCACTGACGTATGACAGAACGGACGGACCACCTCGCGGGCGGCGGCTCCTGGCACTGGAAGACCGTCGCCCACCACGACTTCGACGGCCCGGACGAACTCGATGCGACGATCCTCTCTGCGCTCGACGGCGAGGAGTCGCTGGACGGGCGGCAGCTGTACACCGACGTCGACACAGAGCCCGCAGAGCGGTTCCTCTCCTCCGTGCGAAACGACGACGCCAGCGTCGTCTTCTCGATGTCGAACAGGACGGTGCGCGTGTCGGCCGACGGCACCGTCGAGATCAGAACCGCCCGAGCGGGTATGCACTCCTGATAGTGTGTCCTCTCGTCTCTTATCGCCGAACGCCACCCTGGTGACGGCGTTCGGCGGAAAACAGTGAGAGTAATCACTATCACAGCCGCGTTTCGGGCGGGCGCGAGTGAGGAAGGCTTTTCGCGCTTCCGGCGCATACGACGACTGTGACCGCCGATCCCGACACCGCCGCGGACGAACGCGTCGCCGCCGACTCCGACGGGTCCGCGGCGGGGTTCAGCGGCTCGCTGCACGTCCGCTACGAGGGCGACGACGACCCCGAGAAGTGTACGGCGCGAAAGCTCGCCCGCTTCGATCTCGTCGAACTCCACCGATCGGACCGGGCGACCCCCTACGGCGTCGTGCTCAATCCCCACGCCGAGCGGGCGCTCTCGCCCGCGGACGCCGACACGGGCGCGGGAGCGGGGGCGCTCGTCGCGCTCGACTGCTCGTGGGAGTCGGCGGGCGAAGCGCGCTTTTCGCTCCCGGGCGAGCACCGCGCGCTGCCGTATCTCGTGGCGGCGAACCCCGTCAACTTCGGGCGCCCGATGCGGCTGACGACCGTCGAGGCGCTCGCCGCCGCGCTCGCCATCTTCGGGCGTCGCGACCGCGCGGAGGGACTGCTCTCGAAGTTCTCCTGGGGCCACACCTTCCTGGAACTGAACGACGAGCCGCTCCGCCGGTACGCCGACTGCGCGGACTCGGCGGCGGTCGTCGCCGTCCAGCAGGAGTACCTCGACCGCGGCGAGGACGGCTGACCGCTCGGGCGCGGCTGTCCGGCTGTCGGCTCAGTCGGCGACGACCCCGCCGATCGCGCCGCCGAGGGCGCTGTCGAGCGCGAAGAAGACGGTGACGACGATCCCGAGGACGAACGCGCCGAGTCCGCCGAGGATCCCGCCCAGCGGCCCTCCGAGCGGTCCACCGGCGAAGCCGATCGCGCCGCCGATCAACAGGCCGATCAGGCCGATCACGACCGAGACGACGATCCCCGAGATCGACCCCGCGAGCAGGCCGTTCCACGCGCCGTTGCCGATCCCGCCGCCGGCGAGATACCCGGCGGCGACGCCGCCGAAGAGCCCCGCGCTTAGCTGGCCGAGGGGCGCGATGGCGACCCCCACGATCGATCCGACGACGATCACCGCGAACCCGATCCCCACCGCGCGCCAGTCCGTCTCCATACCGCCGCCGACGGGCCGCGGGACTAAAACGGTCCGGGCCGACGCCTCCCGAATCGGCGATCCCGCGCGTGGCGGCCGAACGGACGCGCTTTTACCCCTCGGCCGAGTACGGGGCGGTAATGATTTTCGAGTCCCTTCCGACGACGCCCCGGTCGGAGGAGCTTCTTGACAAGGCGTTCTCGCGGGCGGCGCGCGCGGGGCGAGCGAAGTCCGGGCTGGAGGCCCAGCAGTCGATGTTGCAGACGGCCTCGTCGATCCTCTCGGACAACCTCGAAAACGTCGTGACCCAGTGGCCCGACTTCGGTACCGTCGACCCCTTCTACTACGAACTCGCGGACGCCATCGTCGACGTCGACGAGCTGCGACAGAGCCTCTCGGAGGTGACCTGGGCGAGCCGACAGATCAGCGAACTCCGACGCGAGTACCAGCCCAAGCTCCGGAACACGGACGCCGAGACGGCGCGGAAGCACCGCAAGCAGGCGTTCGCGCGGATGGCCGACGTCGTCGAGGAGGTCGCCGAGGACCTCCAGCGCATCGGCGAGGCCCGCGACTCGCTGAAGACGCTGCCCGACATCCGGCCGGACGAGCCCGCGATCGTCGTCGCCGGCTACCCGAACGTCGGCAAGTCCTCGTTCGTCAATCAGGTGACGCGGGCGCACAACGAGATCGCCCGCTACCCGTTCACGACCAAGAGCGTCCACGTGGGGCACTTCGAGCGCGACCGCATCCGGTACCAGATCATCGACACGCCGGGGCTGCTCGACCGCCCCGAGGAGGACAGAAACGACATCGAGCGCCAGGCCGTGAGCGCGCTCGAACACCTCGCGGACGCCGTGCTTTTTGTCGTCGACGCCAGCGAGGCCTGCGGCTATCCGCTCTCGGCCCAACTGGAACTGCGCGACGCAGTCGCGACGCGCTTCCGGGAGCGGGACGTGCCCGTCCTCACGATCAACAACAAGAGCGACCGCTCGACCGACGTCGACGCCGACTACCAGATGAGCGTCGAGGGCGGCGACGGAGTGGACGAGGTCCTCGACGCCGCGGTCGAAGCCGTCGCCTGGGAGCCGGACATCCCGCCGTCGCGACAGGAGTAGCGGGCGCCGCGAAAAACGCTTTTTCGACGGCCTACGCCGCGGTGTAGGTGACGTCGACCCGTGCGATCACCGTCACGGGACCGGCGTCGAACTGCGTCCCCGCCCCGCCGGTGTCGACCGCGACTCGGCTCTCGTAGACCGGGCCGTAATCGCCGCCCGCGGAGACGGACTGGACGCCCGTCACCGACAGCCCGGCCGCGGCGGCGACGACGTCGGCGTCGGCTCTGGCGTCCGCCATCGCGCGCTCCAGCGCCTGTGCGCGGAGTTCGGCGCGGGCCTCGTCGCTCAGCGTGAACGACACGCCGTACACCTCGCTGGCGCCGTTGCCGACGGCGGTGTCGACGACGCGTCCGGCCTCGGCGGGCGCGGTCTCGATCCGGTAGGCGTGGACTGCCTCGTAGCCCGTGACTCCGCCGCCGCTCCGCCCGTCGAGCGACTCGTACCGGGGCGAGAGCCTGTAGGAGACCGTCCGCACGTCGTCGTCCGCGATTCCGAGTTCGCGGAGCGCCTCACGCAACTGCGCCGCGTCCGCGGCGACCGAGCCCCGGGCCGCTTCGGCGGTCTCGGCGCGGGCGGTGACGGCGACCGTCACGACCGCGCGGTCGGGGTCGGCCGACGCGTCGCCGGTCCCGGCGGTCGAGATCGTGCGGTCCCCGGTCGTGTCAGCCGCGGCTGTTGCGGTTCCGTTGTCGGTCTGAAGCGGCGCGGCACAGCCTGCGAGCAGTACCAGCGCTGCGACGGCGATCGTGACGAACCCGAACCGGCGATTCATACCGCTCTAACGACGGTTCGGGTATTGAACGCGCGCTTAGCGCAAAGGCGGATTTGCGTCTTCGCCTCGGACCCGCGCCTACGCGGCGGCGTCGACGCCGACGTACCGGATCTGGACGCTGACGTCCGCGTGGCCGAACGGTCCGATAGGGTCCGGCGCGAGCGTCGCCACTCGGTCGCGGATGGCGCTCGCGACCGCCGGCGGATCTGTTCCGGGCGGGTATCCGACGGTGACGACGATCCGCTGCGGCGTCTGGAGCGGGAAGCCCTCGTAGACGACTTCCATATCCAACAGCGTCGCCTCCGGCGGCAGTTCGGCCTTGATCGCCGCGGTCGCCTCCTCCTCGAAGTCTGCGGTCCGGTAGGCGCTGTAGGTGAACGCACCGAGCAGCCCCGTCAGGAGGAGCAGCACCGCTCCGAGGGCGGCGATCCGCTTGAGCGTCGCCGCGCGCGCCTCCTCCTCGCGGAACCACAGCTTCGGCCGGTAGCCCAGCCGCCAGAGGACGACGAGCGCGACGAGGTTGATCGCGAGGATGTTCACGAGGACGAGCACCGCCGAGCCGACGACGGATTGCGGCGCGCCCCAGGCGATGCCGATCCCCACGACCGCGGTCGGCGGCACCAGGGCCGCGGCGATCATCACCCCGACGAGCGCTGAGGAGACGCCCGACGACAGCGAGACCGCGCCGGCGGCCCCCGCGCCGAGCGCGATCACGAGCGAGAGGACATCGGGCGCGAGCCGCTCTCGGATCTCGCCGATCGCGAAGACCTCCTCGGCGGTGAGCGGGACGACGTTCGTCACCCGGAGCAGGAACGCGAAGACGGCGGCGGCGCCGATCGCCAGGGCGCCGCCGAGCGCCTGGAGCTTGACCCCGCGAAGCACCAGCTCGCTGTCGTCGACGACGGTGCCGACGCTCGTGGCCATCGCCGGGCCGATGAGCGGGGCGATGACCATCGAGCCGACGACGACCGCGGGCGAGTCCAGCAGGAGCCCCGCGGTCGCGACGACGGCGCTCACGGCCGTCATCAGGACGTACGGCCGGACCGTCGGCGCCATCTCGTCGGCGCGGGCGACGAGCTCCTCGCGGGCGATCCGGTCGCCGTTGCCGGCCTCTTCCTCGTCGGTCTCGTAGCGCTCCTCCAGGGCCTCGAACTGCTCGGAGACGACGGTCTCGGCCTGCACGACGACGGTGTAGGCGTCCCGTTCGATCCCGACGCCCCGCAGGCGGTCGAGGACCGGCTCGACGGCGGCCGTCGGGAGCGGAAACGTCACCACGGCGGTGTAGTCGCGGCCGCTGGTCTCGTCGGAGACGGCGTAGTCGACCTCCTCGTCGTCGAGGACGTCGAGGACCGCCTCGCGCTTTCCGGTCGGGACCATCACCTGTACGAGTCGCACGTCGGTCGCTCACGCCGACGCGACAAGAATCCGGCGGGTCCGCGGGTGGGGGCGCGGCCGCTCCGCTCGGACGGTTGCGAACAGCCGACACCCGCCCTCGCCCGCGCCGCTGTGCCGGACACCCGCTGTTCGGCGCGGGGCTGATGCTACGTCACAGCGACCCTGGTCCCGGTTTCGGTGATAAACCCTCGCCGCCCAAGCACTCATACTCCCGCGGGCCGCACTATCGCGCCGATGCGACGCGTCTCGGTGTCGAATCTGCTCACGCCGTTCGAGAACGGCCTGCGACCGGTGGTGGCCCAGCACCGCGCGCTGTCGGCGCCGATCACGGACCTCCTCGTCGTGGCCGTCTGTGCGGTGTACGCCCTCCAGTCGTTCCAGACCGTCCTGTGGGACGCGCCGTCGGTCTTCGCGGCGACGAATTACGTCTACCTCCGGGCGCCGTGGCTCGCGTGGCCGCTGTCGCCGCTCCTGCACGGCGGCCTCACCCACGTCGTGCCGAACGCGCTCACGCTCTTTGCCTTCGGCCGCGTCGCGGAGGCGACGCTCGCGACGCGGCGGTTCGCGGTCCTCGTCGCGGTCTCGGCCGCCGGCTCGATCGCCGCGCTGGCGGGCTGGAGCCTGCTCTTCGGCTCCGACCCCACCATCGCCGTCTACGGGATCAGCGGCGTCGTCTTCGCGTCCGGCGGCTTCGCGGTCGCGTACTTCCCGCGTCGCCGCCGCGTAAGCGACCTCGAACTCCTCGCGACGCTGTTCGGCGCGTGTGCGGTCGCGCTCGTCGCCGCCGAACTCCTCGCGGCGGCGCTCCTCGGCACTCCCGGCGTCGCGAACGTCGGCCACGCCGCGGGCGTCCTCGTCGGCGTCGCGGTGGCCGCGCGAACGCCGGTTCGGGGGCGCGCCAATACCGACCGACGGGTGGAGGGCCCGGCGCCGTAGAATCAGTACATTCAATTTGCTACCGTCGCTGAGCCTCGGTAGTGAGGATCAAGCGCGCCTTCGTCCTGTCGGTCCTGCTGGTCGCGGTCGTGCTCGCGGGGGCCGTCTTCGTCGGCTTCCAGGAGTACAAGGGGACGCTCTACGCCCAGGAGCAGACGGAGGTCGAACGGTCGGCCGAGTTCGTCGGCTCGTCGCTCGACCAGCAGCTCGCCGCCCTGGAGCGGACGGTCGCGGTCGCGGCCGACAACCCCGACCTGGCGCGGCACGGGACCGCGGCCCAGCGCCGGGCGCTGGCGCGCTTTCGGAACCGCTCGAACTTCTCGGGCGCCTCGGTCATCGCCGCCAACGGCACGATGACGAACATCGTCTCGGACGTCTCCCCGGAGACGCGCCGCGAACTGATCGGCTCGGACTTCGGCGACCGGACGTACTTCCGGCGCGCGCTCGCCGGCGAGACGTACATCAGCGACCCCGTGGAGGCGGACTCGGGCAACTACATCATCACGGTCAGCACGCCGATCACCCGCGACGGCCGCGTCGTCGGCACGCTGAACGCCGCATTCCACCTCTCGGAGCACGCCTTCTTCTCGTCGTTCGCGTCGACGCTGGACGACGGACAGCAGCTGACGATGTACGCACAGCGCGGGGAGGTAATCTACGCGTCGAATCCGATCGAGACGGTCGGCTTCGCCCACAACGTCACGGTCTCACAGACGGGCTGGACGGTCAGCGTCCGCGAGAACCGGGCCGACGTCGAGTCGACGATCCGAACGGTGACGGTCCTCCAGGCCGCCTCGGTCGTGGCGGTGCTCGCGGTCCTGTTCGGGTTCGGGCTGTGGATCTACCGCTCGAACATCCAGCAGGTCGAGCGCCTCCTCGCGGGGTTCGAGGCGCTCGAAGCCGGACGCTACGGCTCCGAGATCAGTCTCGACGACGCCGAGGAGTGGCAGCAGATCGAGCGCAGCTTCAACCGCGTCAGCCGGGCGATCGAGCAGTCCCGCGACGAGAGCCGAGCGCGCGAGCGGGCGCTCAGACGCGAACGCGACCGCTTCGAGGCGCTGTTCGAGGGCGTCCCCGTGCCGATCGTCAACGTCGAACTCACGGACGACGGGACGTACCTCCGGGACGTCAACGCGGCCTTCGAGGAGACCTTCGGCTACGACGCCGAAGCGGTGATCGGACGGGACATCAACGACCTGATCGTCCCCGACGACGACGAGATCGGCGCCGAGGCCGCGCGGATCGACGAGCGGGCCGCAGAGGGCGAACAGCTCACCCGGGAGGTCCGCCGACGGACGGAAGACGGCGTCCGCGACTTCCTCTTCCGGTCGGCCCCGATCAACCCCGAGGGCAGCGTCTCGCGCCAGTTCGGCGTCTACATCGACATCACCGACCGCAAGGAGTACGAAAAGCGCCTCCGCAAGCAGCGCGACAACCTCGACGTCCTGAATCAGGTGGTCCGCCACGACATCCGCAACGACCTCCAACTCGTGACCGCCCACGCCGATTTCCTGGCGGAGTCCTTCCCCGACGCGGACGCGGAGACGGACGAGACGACCCGGCAGAACCGCCAGCACCTGGAGAAGATCCGCGAGAGCGCGAGCCACGCGGTCGAGCTCACGGAGACCGCCCGAAACATCGCCGACCTGCTCCTGACCGACGCCGACGAGCCGCGACCGGTGGATCTCCGGGCCGTCCTCTCCGGGGAGATCGAGAAACTGCGCTCGGCGACGACCGACGCCGCGGTCTCCGTCGAGGGGTCGCTCCCCGACGTCTCGGTGCGCGGCGACGACCTCCTCAGTTCGGTGTTCGGGAACCTCCTCTCGAACGCGGTCCAGCACAACGACGAGGACGTCGCCGAGGTGGTCGTCTCTGCGACCGTCGACGACGAGGACGCGGTCGCCCGGGTCCGCATCGCCGACAACGGGCCGGGCGTCCCCGACTCCCGAAAGGAAGCCATCTTCGGGAAGGGCGAAAAGGGGCTCGAAAGCAGCGGGACCGGCCTCGGGCTCTACCTCGTCCAGTCGCTCGTCGACGCCTACGGCGGCGCGGTGTGGGTCGAGGACAACGAGCCCGAGGGCGCGGTGTTCGTCGTCGAACTCCCGCTCGCGGAGTGAGTCGGGGGTCGCCGGCCGCTGGCGTCGGCGCCGCGGCGCCCGACGCGAGGAGTAGAATTATGATGGACCGCCTCGTTCGTGGGAACGATGGAAGACGAAGAGTACGAGGAGCTCACTTCGTCGCTGACGCCCCACGAGTCGGCCGGCGGGGTGACGACGTACCGGAACACCGTGGCCATCGCCTGTCCCGCCTGCGGCGAGCCGTTCGACGACCTGGTCATCTGCGAGGACGAGTACAACAGCCTCGAACTCAGTATGCTCTTGGACCTCTGTGTGACCACCCACGAGGACGAGGTCCTCCTCTTCACCCACAAACACTGAGCCGATCGGCAGTCACCGCCGCCCGGCGGTGAGGTGGCCGACGACGCGCCCGCTCACTCGTCCCGCAGGTCGATCCGCTCGGGCGGGAGGCCTTCCTCGTTGACGACGGCGCCGTCCTCGTCGACGGTGACGATCCCGCGGTTGTTGACCGCGTGGGGGTCGAGGCCGACCTCCTCCAGGAACTGCTTGTAGAGCCGCTCGGCCGTCTCGCCGTCCTTCTGGCGCTCGGAGGCGCGGTCGCACAGCTCCACGAGGTCCTCGGGAACGTCGTTCTCGTGGACGATCCAGTGGTTGATGAGGTCCGAGAGCCGCCGGATCGGCGAGGTGAAGTGCCCGTAGATGTCGAAGTTCAGGGCGTAGTGCCCGCCGAAGGGGTCGTTCATGTACTTCGCGCGGGGCATCACCTTCAGCACGGCGCGCTGGATCTTGTTCAGCGCCCGCTTTTCGGAGTTCTCCAGGGCGTCGTTGACGGCCTTCCGCGGGTCGTCCCAGTTGGCGCCGGAGATGTTGACGCCGTCGAGGTCGTTGATCTCTCTGAGCGCGTCGTCCCACTGATCGGGGGTCGGCTGGGGATGGACGCGGTACATCGCCTCGACGCCGCGGTTCCACATCAGCTCGTGGGTGACGGCCTTGTTGGCCTTCAGCATACACTCCTCGATGATCGTGTGGGCGCGGTCGCGGCTCGGATTCAACACGAGCGAGCCGTCCTCCTTGCGCTGTTCGTGGAGCTGGTCGGCGAGCTCGTAGACCAGGGCGTTCTCGTCGTGGAGCGGCGCCTCGGGGTCGTCGAGTCGGCGCTCGCACTGCGTGTAGGTCAGCCGCTCGTCGGAGTGGACGACCGACTTGTAGATGTCCACGTTCTCGAACGAGAGCGTCTCCTTGTCGATCTCCATCTCGACCGTGTGCGCGAGGCGATCCTCCTCGGGGACGAGCGAACAGACCGTCTCCGCGAGCACCGGCGGGAGCATGTGAATCGTGTAGCCGGGCAGATAGACCGTGTTGCCGCGCTCGACGGCCTCGGCCCACATCTCCGAGCCCGGGTGGACGTAGTGGGTGACGTCGGCGATGTGGACCCACAGCGTGTAGGTCTCCTCGCCCTCCTCGATGCTGAGCGCGTCGTCGAAGTCCTGGGCGTCGACGGGGTCGGTCGTCCAGGTCGTGAGGTCGCGGAGGTCCGTCCGCTCGTCGATCTCGTCTTCGATCTCCGCTTGGATGCCCTCGGTCCGCGCGCGCGCCTCCGAGCGGACCTCGGACGGGAACCGGTCCCGGATCTCGAACTCCTCGAAGAGCTCCTCGCGCTTTTCCTCTAACTGCCGGGCGACCTCGATAGAGACCTCGACGGGGCCTTGCCCCTCGGCCGTCCCGGCCTGCGACTGCGCGTCGTTCGACATAGCGGCCCCTACTCGGGAGAGGTAGTTAGGGGTGTCGCACGGGCCGACGGACCGGGCCCGTCGGCGCCCCGCTCGCGCCCGAAACGGTAGCGGTTTAGCCGTCCCGCTTCGATGTCCCGCCGTGTCCCGCGCTTCGTTCCCGCCAGAGGTCGCCCGCGGCCTCCGCGACGCCGGTCCCGTCCTGATCGGATTCGTCCCGTTCGGGCTGGTGGCCGGCGCCGCGGGCGTCGACGCCGGCCTCACGCCCCTCCAGACGATCGGCCTCTCGGTCGTCGTCTTCGCCGGCGCGTCCCAACTGGCCGCGATCGATCTGTTCGGACGGAACGCCGAACTGCTGGTGGTCGTCCTCACCGGCGTCGTGATCAATCTCCGGATGCTGATGTACTCGGCGTCGATCGCGCCGCGCTTCCGGCCGCTCCGGGCGTGGTGGAAGACCGCCTGCGCGTACGTCCTGACCGACCAGGCCTACGCGCTCTCTATCGCCCGGTACAGCGACGAGGACCTCTCCCCCTCGGAGCGGCGCAACTACTACCTCACGGTGGCGGTGTCGCTGTGGCTCCTCTGGCAGGTCTGTACGATCCTCGGAATCGTCGTCGGCGCGCGCGTCCCCGACTCGTGGGGCCTGGAGTTCGCGGTCCCGCTCGTCTTCCTGGGCCTCTTGGTCCCGACTGTCACCTCCCCGCCGAAGGCCGTCGCGGCGATCGTCGGCGGGACGGTCGCGCTCGCGGGCAGCGTCTTCGCCGCGCCGTTCAACCTCGGCCTCATCGCCGGGGGCGTCGTCGGCGTCGTCGCCGGCGTCGCCACCGACGCGGCCCTGGGATCGACCGACGACGAGGCGGGTTCGGAGCCGGGAGGTGGGCACTGATGCCCACCGAGTACGGTCCGCTCGCGATCTGGGGCGCGATCGTCGCGCTGGGCGTCTGCACCTTCGCGATCCGGGGGTCGTTCATCTACCTGTTCGGCCGGCTCGACGACGTCCCCGACCGCCTCGTCCACGCGCTCCGGTTCGTGCCGCCCGCGGTGCTCGCCGCGCTGGCGGTCCCGGCGATCGTCGCGCCCGGGGGGACGATCGCGCTCGTCGGCAACGAGCGCCTCCTCGCCGGGATCGTCGCGGCCGCGGCCACCTGGTACGTCGAGGACGTCTTCGCGACCATCGCCGCCGGGATGGCGACGCTGTGGCTGCTGCGGTTCGTCGTGTGAGCGACCCCGTACTTCTATGCGCCGTCGTCTCCAACGCCCGCCGTGCCCTCCAGCACTCGCGCCTTCCTCGACCGCTGTCGCGACCCGCATCCGCCTCGATCGGTCCGGTGTCTGTTCGCGCTCGCCCTCGTCGTGGGCGCGGGCACGGTCGCCGTCGGCGTTGCCGTCACCGGACTCTGGCTCGTCGTCGCCACCGACGGCGCGTTCGGCCGTCTCCCCGCGGTCACGTCGATGACGAGCGGCGCGCCGGTCCCCGCGCCGTTCGTTCCCGTCTGGACCTACGGCGGGACGATGGGGATCCCGGTGTCGCTCGTCGACGTGACCGACGGCTCTCGCGCCGTGATCAACCGGAACCTCGTCGAACTGATCGAGGGTCCCGGCGCACGGTGGCTCGGGGCGCTCCCCGTGGGACTGCTGATCGCTGCGGGAGGCGTCTCGGCGTGGCTGCTCTCGTCGGTTCGCTCCCTCGGTGAGAGTTTCCTCGCCGGAGCGGCCGTCGCCGTCGGGTACGCCCCGGCGCTCGTCGCGCTCGCGCTCCTGTTCCGCGTCGGTCTGGGGGACGTTCCGGTCACCGACGCAGGCTACGTCCGCGTCGGCGGCACCGGATTCCCACCCGCCCAGGTCGCCGGCGACTCCGTCGGCCTCCCGCCGTGGCGGACCGCGGCGCGGACGTTCCTGGCCGCGATCACGCTCGGCGGACTCGGCGGCCTCTGTGCCCACTTCGGGGCCGTCGTCCGACGGATCCCGTTCGATTCGCGTTCCCTCGACGGCGGGTAAACCCGGCGCGCGTTCTCCCCGGTTCAACTGTGAACAACGGCTCGGCACGGAAGGTCTATGGATTTAATTCCGCCCGGCGCGTCCCCCCGGTATGTCGTGGCGGGAGGCCGAGGCGGCGTTCGATGACGACGCCCTCGGCGACGAGACGCTGGGTCGGATGTTCGAAGCAAGCGCCGAGCGGAACGCGGCGTCGGGCGCACAGCGGTACAAGGGCGGGATCTACGACCGATCGCTCGTCTCCAGCGGCGCCGTCGCGGCGGCGCCGGACGGCGAGTTCGCCGAACTGACCTACGCCGAGATGCGCGAGATCGTCCGCGCGCTCGCCGCCGGCTTCCGGTCGCTCGGGGTCGACGCCGGCGACCGCGTCGGCGTCCTCTCGGACACGCGGATGGAGTGGGCCCAGACCGACTTCGCGCTGCTCGCGGCCGGCGCCGTCGTCACCACCGTCTACACCTCCTCCTCGGAGTCCCAGGTCGAGTACCTCCTCTCGGACCCCGACGCCGCGGGCGTCGTCGTCGAGAACGCCGAACTGCTCTCGCGCGTCCTCGCGGTCGAGGCGGACCTCGATCTCTCCTTCGTCGTCGTCGTCGACGACCTCCCCGACGGGAGCGGGATGGCCGGCGCGGTCCGCGACCGCGACGACGTCCTCTCGCTCGGCGAGGTGTACGAACGCGGGGCCGAGACCATCGATTCCGACGCCTACGAGTCGTGGCTCGACGCCCGCGACCCCGACGACCTCGCGTCGCTGATCTACACCTCGGGCACGACCGGCCAGCCGAAGGGCGTCGAACTCACACACCGCAATTTCCGCGCGAACGTGAATCAGTGCTACCGGCGGTTCGGCCCGCGGCCGGACCGTCCGACGCCCTCGGTGTCCTCGGCGTCGACGACGCTTTCGTTCCTGCCGCTGGCGCACGTCTTCGAGCGGCTCGCGGGCCACTTCCTGATGTTCGCCGCCGGCGCGACCGTCGCCTACGCCGAGAGCCCGGACACGCTCCGGGCGGACTTCCAGTTGGTCCGGCCGACCGTGGGCACGAGCGTCCCGCGCGTCTACGAGAAGCTCTACGACGCGATCCGGTCGCAGGCGTCGTCGTCGCCGGTCCGCCGGCGCATCTTCGAGTGGGCGGTCGACGTCGGGAGGGCACACCAGGCGGCGGACGACCCCGGCGCGCTGCTCTCGCTAAAACACGACCTCGCGGACCGGCTCGTGTTCTCGCAGGTGCGCGAGGCGCTCGGCGGGCGCGTCGAGTTCTTCATCAGCGGCGGCGGGAGCCTCTCGCCGGAGCTCTGCCGGCTGTACCACGCGATGGACCTCCCGATACTGGAGGGCTACGGCCTCACCGAGACCGCCCCCGTCGTCTCGGTCAATCCGCCCGAGGCGCCGAAGGTGGGGACGATCGGCCCGCCGCTCCAGGACGTCGAGGTCGACCTCGACGCGAGCCTCGTCCCCGAGGAGACCGGTGCGGCCGGCGGCGACGTGGGCGAACTGCTCGTCCGCGGGCCGAACGTCTCTTCGGGCTACTGGAACCGCCCCGACGACACCGAGCGCGCGTTCACCGAGGACGGGTGGTTCCGCACCGGCGACATCGTCGAGCTGCGTCCGGACGGCTACCTCGCGTTCCGCGAGCGCGCCAAGCAGCTCATCGTCCTCTCGACGGGCAAGAACGTCGCGCCCGGCCCGATCGAGGACGCCTTCGCCGCCAGTCCCGTCGTCGAGCAGTGCTTCGTCCTCGGCGACGGCCGGAAGTTCGTCTCCGCGCTGATCGTCCCGAACTTCGCGGGGCTCCGCGAGTGGGCCGACGGCGCGGGCGTCGACCTTCCCGAGGACCCGGAGGCCGTCGTCCGCGACGACCGCGTCCGCGAGCGCATCGAGCGGGAGGTCGACGCCGTCAACGAGGGCCTCGAATCCCACGAGCGGATCAAGCGCTTCCGGCTCGTCGCCGAGGAGTTCTCCGCCGAGAGCGACACGCTGACGCCGACGATGAAGAAGAAGCGCCGCAACATCCTCGACCGATACGGCGACCAGATCGAGATGCTCTACGAGGACGACTGACCGAAAACCCACATTTGTCCACGGAAAGCCGCCTTCATTTAGCTATTCATCAGCGTCGGACGGGATAAAACCCTCCGGAATGTGTGGATTTATACCGCTCTAGGATCCATCCCGAGGTAATGGAGGGACCATAGTGGCGACCGGCGGCGGGGCGAACCTCATCCCCATCGTCGCGGCGATCATCGGGATCGGCGTGATCTCGCAGATCCTCTCGGACCGGTATCGGGTCCCGAGCGTCGTGTTCCTCATCGCCTCGGGGATCCTCCTCGGCCCGGAGGTGCTCGGCGTCGTCGGTCCGAACTCCTTCGGGAACGCGCTGTCGGCCATCGTGGGCCTCTCGGTCGCGATCATCGTCTTCGAGGGCGCCTTCCACCTGCGGATCGAGAAGCTCCGGGAAGCCCCGGCGGCGACGCTGAAGCTCGTCACGATCGGCGCCGCCGTCGCCTTCCTGGGGACGGCCGTCGCGGTCAACGTCCTGCTCAACACCTCCTGGCTCGTCGCGTTCCTGATCGGCGCACTCTTGGTCGCCACCGGGCCGACGGTCATCACGCCGATCCTGGAGGTCGTCCCGGCGCGCGACCGGGTCGAGACCGTCCTCGAGACCGAGGGCATCGTCAACGACGTGACGGCGGCGATCCTCGCGGTCGTCATCTTCGAGGCGATCATCACCGGCGTCACCGATCCGGTCGAACTCCTGCGACTGTTCGCAGAGCGGCTCGGCGTCGGGATCCTGGTCGGCGGCCTCGTCGCGGCCACGCTCCTGTACGTGATCCGGTACGTCGACCTCTCGCCGGGGAACGCGCCGCAGAACGCCCGGCTGCTCGTCCTCGCGGGCGCGCTCGTCTCCTACGGCGCCGCCGACGCCATCGCGACGGAGGCCGGGATCGCGGCGGTCGCGACCGCCGGCATCCTGCTCGGCAACGCCGAGATCCCCTACGAGGAGGAGATCTCGGCGTTCAAAGGCGACGTGACGCTCGTCGTCCTCTCGTTCGTCTTCATCGCGCTCGCGGCGCTGTTGGAGTTCGACATCCTGCGGACGATCGGGCCGCGGGGCCTGCTCGTCACCGCGGTGGTCGCGCTCGTGCTCCGCCCGGCGCTCGTCTTCCTCTCTGCGTACGGCGACCGCTTCAGCACCGGCGAGAAGTGGTTCATGAGCCTCGTCGGCCCCCGCGGGATCATCCCCGCGTCGGTCGCGACGCTCTTCGCCATCGAGCTCCGCAACGCGGGGCTCACCGAGGCGGCCGACACGCTCGTCGGGACGGTCTTCCTCGTCATCCTCGTCACGGTCGTCCTCGAAGGTGGTTTCGCCCGTCAGATAGCCGAATACCTCGACATCATCCCAATGCGCGTACTCGTCATCGGAGGCGGCACGGTGGGCCGGACGCTCGCCGAACGCCTCGAAGGCCGCGGAGAGAACGTAGTGCTCATCGAACAGGACCCCCAGGTCGTCGAGACCGCCCGCAACGCCGGGTTCACCGTCCATCACGGCGACGGAACGGACACCGACGTCCTCCGGTCGGCGGGCGCGGAGAACGTCCGGATCGTCGTCGGCGCGACCGGCGACGACGACGTGAACCTCCTCGTCTCCCAGCTCGCGAGCTCGAAGTTCGAGCCCGAAACGATCCTCGCGCGGGTGAACAACCCGGACAACGCCGAGGCGTTTGAGGAGCTGGGCGTCCGGACCATCTCGGCCACGCTCGCGACCGCCCAGGCGATGGACAACTACATCGAGCGCCCGTCGATGATGGACTGGATGAGCGAGATCGGCCGCTCGGGCGACGTCCAGGAGATCGACGTCACCTCCGAGGAGATCATCGATCGGACGGTCCGCGAGATCGGCCCGGAACTCCCCGACGACTGCCTGATCGCGCTCGTCCAGCGCGACGGCGTCACCCGCGTCCCCGACGCGGACTTCACCTTCCAGGAGGGCGATCGGATCACGATCATCGGGGGCAAAAAAGAGGTCCGGGAGGCGATCGAGTTCGTCCACCCCGACAAATAAGACGACCGCCTACCGCAGGAACTCGATCGCCTGGCCCTGTCCGAAGCCGACACACAGCGTCGCCAGCCCGCGCTCTACGTCCCGCCGCTCCATCTCGTGGATGAGCGTCACGGGCAGCCGCGCGCCCGAGGCGCCGAGCGGGTGTCCGATGGCGATTGCGCCGCCGTTGACGTTGTACCGCTCCTCGTCGATCCCGAGTTCCCGCCGCGCGTAGACGCACTGGCTCGCGAACGCCTCGTTCAGTTCGACGAGGCCGTAGTCGTCGATGTCGGTGCCGGCGCGCTCCAAGAGCGCCCGCGTGGCCGGAACGGGGCCGATCCCCATCACCGTCGGATCGACGCCCGCGACGGCGTTGGTCCCGACTTCGGCGAGGACGTCGAGGCCGCGCTCCTCGGCGAACGCCCGCGAGGTGACGAGCGTCGCGGCCGCGCCGTCTGTCATCTGCGAGGAGTTGCCCGCCGTGACGGTCCCGTCGCCGGCGAACGCCGGCGACAGGCCCGACAGCGCTTCCAGGGAAGTGTCCGGACGGATCCCCTCGTCTTCGGTCACCGTCTCGCCGTCGACCTCGAACGGGACGATCTCCGCGGCGAACTTCCCTGACTCGGTGGCCTCGGCGGCCCGCCGGTGCGAGCGGAGCGCGTACTCGTCTTGGGCCTCGCGGGAGATGTCGTACTCTTCGGCGACCTTCTCTGCCGTCATCCCCATCTGGAGCTGGAAGACGTTGTACCGCTCCGAGAGCTCCGGGTGGAGGTGCTGGTAGGAGTCGCCGTCCATCGGCACCCGCGACATCGACTCGACGCCGCCGGCGATGATGCACTCGCGGTTGCCCGCCGCGATCGCGTCCGCCGCGGAGGTGATCGCCTGCATCGAGGAGGCACACCAGCGGTTGATCGACGTCGCCGGGACCGACTCTCCGAGGTCGGAAAGCAGCGCGATCACGCGGGCGACGTTGTTGTCCTGTTCGCCGCGCTGCTGGGCGACGCCCCACATCAGGTCGTCGACGTCGTCGCTCTCCAGTCCGTGTTCGTCGAGGAGGTGGTCGACGAGCGCCACAGAGAGGTCCTCGCTTCGGACGTCCGCGAAGACGCCGCCGGCCTTCCCGAACGGGGTTCGGCGCGCGGCGGCGATTACAGGTGTCGGCATACCACATCCTGGGCGGGCCGTGGGCATAAATCTCACAGAACCCGAAGTCGTGTGCTCGGGGTTTTCGCCCCGCGTCCTTTCGACGCGCTTATGCGCGTGACCCGGCAACACCGTTGGGATGAGTAACCGGGCTCTCGAAGTTGTCGAGTTCCTCCTCACGGCGCACCTCTACACCGACGACCGTGACCTCGACGAGAACGATCTCCCGCCCCGCTACCGCCGCGTCTTCTGGTCCGACCCCGATGCCGACGACGAGGACGACGACGCCGACCCCGACTCGGGCGTCGTCGGGATCGAGCGACCGCTCGTCGTCACCGAGAGCGTCGCCCGGAAGGCGACCGGCGTCGAACACCCCTGGGATGCGGTCTCGGATCTGCTGTTCACCCAGCGCGAGGACTTCTCCGGCCGGATCTCTCTGACGCAGCCCGAGATGGCGATAGAGTGGTTCCTCGACCGGGCCGACAGGGAACGGATAGAGACGAACCCGACGATCGCCGCGGCCGTCCAGGACCGCGACGACGTCGACGTGACCCACGCTGAGGCGCGCGAGCACACCCGCCCGATCCAGGCCGACCGGGTCTGGATCGACAGCCTGCTGGAGGAGTACTTCGACGAGGAAGAGGACGCCGAGATGCTGGACCTCGTCCAGGTCCGCGCCCCCGAGGAGATCGAGATGACCCTCGATGACCTCGTGCTGACGACCGACCAGGAGGGCGAGATCCAGAAGCTGATGCAGGCGATCGAACACCGCGAGTACCTCGCGGAGATCGGCCTGCGCGAGATCGGGAAGATCCTCTTTGTCGGGCCGCCCGGAACGGGAAAGACCACCGTCTCGCGGGCGCTGGCCCACGAACTCGGCCTCCCCTTCGTCGAGGTGAAGCTCTCGATGATCACGAGCCAGTACCTCGGCGAGACGGCGAAGAACGTCGAGAAGACCTTCGAGGTGGCGAAGCGGCTCTCGCCGTGCATCCTCTTCATCGACGAGTTCGACTCCGTGGCGAAGACCCGTCGCTCCGACGAGCACGCGGCGCTGAAGCGCGCGGTCAACACCCTCCTGAAGAGCATCGACGACATCTCGCTCATCCGCGACGAGGTGATCCTCATCGGCGCGACGAACCACCCCGACCAGCTGGACTCGGCGGCGTGGCGGCGCTTCGACGAGATCGTGAACTTCCCCAAGCCCGACGAGCAGATGCGCGCGGACATCCTCCGGATCATCACGAAGCGGATGGACATCGCCGACTTCGACCCCGAGGAGGCGGCCGAACTGACCGAGGGGCTCACCGGCTCGGACCTCCGGATGGTCCTCCGCGAGGCCGTGTTGGAGGCGCTGACCGAAGAGCGGACGACGCTCACCCAAGACGACATCGTCGAGGCCGTCGAGGACTTCGAAGAGCGCGACAACCTCAAGAATATGGACATGATGTCCGACGGCGAACAGCTGGTCGCGGGCGACGGCGGCGGCTCCGACGGCCACTCGCACGATCACGATCACGGCCACGACCACTGAACCGCGGCGGTGTTTCGCCGCTCAGTCTCCGGTATCGAGCACCTGCAATCCGAACGGGCCCACGGCGAGCAGCCGCCCGGCCGCGATCACGGGCGACGCGTACGCGGTCACGTGAACCGAGTCCGTCCGCCAGCGGAGTCGCTCCGGGCTGAGGACGCCCTCGGCGTCCCGGCGGAACGCCCGGACGCCGCTCCCCGCGACGACGACGCTGTCGTCTGTCACCACGGGCGCGGCGGTGCCCTCGCTCGGCACGTGCGCGTGCCAGTTCGGCTCCCCCGACTCGGCGTCGAGTTCGTAGAGGTCGCCCGCGACGACGTAGACGTCGTCGCCGTCGACCGCGGCCGCGGCGCGGCTGTGGAGATCGCGGCGCCACCGCTCCTCGCCGGCGCGGTCGACCGCGATCGTCTCCCGCCACCCCGTCTGGACGACGCCGCGGTCGTCGACGACCGACGCGGCGTACGGCGTGTCGACGGGGGCCCGCCAGCGCTCCTCGCCGCTCTCGCGGTCGAGTTTTACGAGCGCGTCCCGGTCGGGGACGTAGACGCCGTCTTCGGTCACCGCAGGCGGGATCTGCGTCGCGGTCGAGTCGCCGAGGTTGTACTCGTCGTAGACGAGCGGCTCCAGCGACACTCGCCAGCGCTCGGTGCCGTCCGGGCCGAGCCGGACGCAGGCCGTCGCGCTCCGCGCGTAGACGTCGCCGTCGACGACCGTGACGCCGTAGGTGGCCCCGTCGCCGACGCGGTGGGTGTCGATGGCGTCGCCGCCGTCGACCGAGAGCGCGACCACCGACGCCGCGTCCGCGCCGTCGCTCGGAGAGCCGCCCTGTTCGCCGCCGCGCGTCGGCACGTACAGGCGCCCCCGGTCGGGATCGAGCGCGGGCGCCCCGAACGCCTCGCCGCCGAGCCGTCGGCTCCACCGCTCCCTCCCGTCGAATCCGATCGCGACGGCCTCCCGCTCCGCGGCGAAGTACACGATTTCGCCGTCGACGACCGGCGGCGCGTACGACCAGTCTGCGGGGTACAGCGGCGCGTGCTCGGTGGGCTCGGGCGCGCCGCCGCTCACGCGATTTCCGTTCTCGGGGCCGTTGCCGCAGGCGTGCCAGTCGCCGGCGTGCAGGTCGGCGGGATCCTCGCGGCCGGTCACGGCGTTGCAGCCGGCGAGGCCGCCGGCCGCGGCGGTACACGCGAGCGCGAGGAGCCGCCGCCGCGAGAGCCGCCTGAGATCTGACTGCCGCGGGTGCGAGTCGGAGGGGACCATCCTCTCGGGCTTCCGCCACCGACGGAAAGTGCTTTCCGCTTCCCCGGCCGCCGAACCGCGCCTCGCCCTCACCGCTCCGAAAAGTCGACGCCGCTCGGACGGAGGCGGGCCCCGATCCCGTCGCTCTCTGCGACGCGCCAGGTCACGCTGCCGCCCGCGTTGCGGTCGACGGCGACGACCTGTATCCGGTACGCCGCGACGCCGTCGGTCGCCAACTGGAACGCGGCCCGCCCGGCTGCCGACACCGACTCCCGCGTGTCGACGACGACGCGCCCGTCCGACTCGCGCGTCGCGGTGACGTCGGCGGTGATCCGTTCGTCGAAGCCGTTCGCGACGACGAGCTCCGGCTCGCCGCCGCCGATGCATCCCGCGAGGCCGCAGCACGCGACCGCGCTCACGAGGTACCTACGTCGGGTGGGGACCATACCGGCCCTCCGTCGCCGTCGCATTTCAATGGCCGGCGTCGACCGGAGAGGCGACAATATATGCCCGCTCGGTTCTCACTCCGAGGCGATGCGGGTTACGCTCCTCGGAACGGGCGACACCACTGGGACGCCGACCGTCGGCTGCGACTGCGACACCTGCGCCGAGGCGCGGCGCCGGGGGATCGAGCGCACGCGCTTTTCGGTCCACGTCGAGAACGAGCGCACCGGCGAGTCGCTCCTCGTCGACTTCAGCCCCGACTTCCGCCACCAGTTTCTCACCCAGGAGGTGCCGCTCCCCGACGCCGGCATCGTCACCCACATTCACTTCGACCACCTCGACGGCCTCGGCAACGCCTACCGGCTGCTCGACGACCTCCCCGTCTACGCCGCCGACGAGACCGACCCGCAGACGGGCGAGAGCGTCGCCGAGACCGTGACGCGGAAGTACGACTACCTCGACCGGGTGCGCGTCCACCCCCGGACGCCGCTGGAGCCCTTCGAGGTCTGCGGGCTGGAGGTGACGCTCGTCCCCGTCGAACACCCGCCGCTCGTCTGCTACGGGCTCGCGATCGAGGACCCCGAGACGGGCGCGAAGCTCTCGCTGTCGGGCGATACCAACTACGCCGTCCCTGAGGCGTCGCGGGCGGTCCTGCGCGATCCGGACCTGTTCCTCGCGGACGGGATCGTCCCCGCCGCGCTCTGCGAGCACCACCCGCTCGGCGGCGACCACCACGACGACCGCGGCGTCCCCCGGACCTTCGGCTCGAAGCATATGACCCGCGAGGGCGCGCTCTGCCTCGCCGAGGACCTCGCTGCCGCGGAGACGCGGATCGTCCACACCGCCCACTTCTATCCGGCCGGGGAAGCGTTCTCCGAACCGCTGGCCGTCGACGGCGAGGTCTACGACCTGTAATCGAATTCGGTAACGGTTCCGGACCGGAGAAAGAACTTTGACCCGCCGGCGAAAGTCGTAACCCGACTGCCGATGCCTGGCGTTCCTGACCGCGACCTGGGTTCGTTGCGCACGGTCGCGGGTCTGGGCGCCGCGTTCGTCCTCGTGGCCGCGATCGAGGTCGTCGCCCTGCTCTCGCGCGGCGGCCCGCTCCCGGACGGCTTCCTCGTCGGCGTGGTCACGTCGCTCCCCTTCGCGGTCGGCCCCGTCTACGGGAGCTACCGGCTCGCCGCGAGCACGGTGTCCGAGCGCCGGTACGGGCGGATCGTCCGCTGGACGCTCGGCGGCGGCGCGATCTTCCTTCTCATCAACGTCGGGCTGATGGTCGCCCTCCCGCCCGATCTCGTGATCGTCGCGCTCGGTTGGGCGCGGTGGGCGCTCGCCATCGGCGCCGGCGTCGGCTTCCTGGTCGGCGTGTTCGAGGCCCGGGCCATCGAGCGCGAGCTCGCGGCCGAGCGAATCCGGCTCAAGCAGGAGGAACTCCAGCGCGAGCGCGACCGCCTCGAGGAGTTCGCCGGCGTCGTCTCCCACGACCTCCGGAACCCGCTGAACGTCGCGAGCGGACACGTCACCCTGCTCGAACAGAAGCGACGGCCCGACTGCGACGGCTGCGAGGACCACATCGAGGCCATCCGATCGTCGCTCGACCGGATGGAGACGATCATCGACGACACACTCACGCTCGCCCGCGAGGGGCGGACGGTCGGCGAGACGAGCCGGGTCGAACTCGCCTCCGTCGCCACCGAGTCGTGGGGCGCCGTCGACACCGCCGACGCGGAGTTGGCGGTCGAGACCGACGCGGCGGTTCGGGCCGATCCGGACCGGCTCCGCCACGTCTTCGAGAACCTCTTTCGGAACTCGATCGAACACGCCGGCGACGACGTGACCGTCCGCGTGGGCGCGCTCGAAGACGGCTCGGGGTTCTTCGTCGCCGACGACGGCTCCGGCATCCCCGAGGGCGACCGCGACCGGGTCCTCGAAGCCGGCTACACCTCGCGGGACTCCGGGAGCGGCCTCGGTCTCGCGATCGTCGAACAGATCGCCGGGGCGCACGGCTGGACGGTCACGGTCGCCGAAAGCGACGGCGGCGGCGCCCGCTTCGAGTTCAGGGGCGTCGACAGCGCGTGACGAGCGACGGACGCAGAACGCGGCTCCGCACCGGAGACGGACGGAAACTGGTGGCGCCGGAATCGGGCCCTCGGGTCACCCGAGGAGGTACTTCGCGATCCGGGTGTCCGCGAAGTCTATGTCCTCGATGATCGCGTCCAGGCCGAGGACGCGACCGGCGCCGAGGACGCCCATCGTCACGAAGAGCAGCAGGCCCATCAGGTCGCCGTTTACCAGGCCGTGGCTCCACGAGGCGTTCCCGAGGTAGAAGAACACCATCAGGAAGGCCCCGAAGAAGCTCGCCAGCCTGACGAGCGCGCCCACGACGAGGCCGAGCCCGATGAGCGTCTCCCCCAGCGGGATCATGAAGTTCGTAAACTCCAGCATCCAGGGGGTCTGGCCCGCCCACACGAGGAAGCCCTGGATCGGGCTCGCGGCGGGCGCGTTGACGAGCCACCCCTGCGCGCTGAACGGTTCGGCGGCGAGGTACTTGGTCACGCCCGCGTGGAGGAACCAGTAGCCGGTGATCACGCGCAGGACCGCGACCCAGTAGCCCGCCATCGTCCCCTGCAGGTCGAAGTCCAGCGGATTGCCGAGCGTCGTTCGGGTTGAAGTTGCCATCGTCCTTCACCTAACATTTGCATATCGCGGGAGGAATACGGTATAAACACGCCCCGATTTTCAGCAACTAAGAACCGTGATCTCAACGTCGAGGCGCTATTCCTAAAAATTCTCAGTCACTGAAAACGGTCCAGCCCGGACTGACGGCGCCGAACGCCCGACGGGTCGGGCTCCCAGGCCGTTCGCGACGCTCGGAGCGCGTCGGCGTCGACCGCCGGCGCGGTCCCCGGCTCCCGGGCGTCGCAGTCGCGACACGTCCGGCTCGGGTCGACGACGCGCTCGAACCGCGCGCAGTACGGGCGGCCGTCGTCCGTCGCGGCCGCGTGTTCGCACGCCGGGAGGTCGTAGGTCCGCCAGCCCTTGCCGTAGGCACGCTCGGCGATCCGCCGCCGCGCACGCGCCTTCGCCTCGGCCGCGACGATCGAGATCTCGGTCTCCAGCGGGCGTCGCTCGACGAGTTCGACGCCACCCTCGTCGGTCGCGAGCGCCGTCGGCTCGCGGATCACGGTCCGCTCGCCCGCGTCGGGATCGAACCGCCAGACGCCGACGGCGTCGGGGATGCGGTTCAGGTGCGCGCGGGTGACGTGGCTCTCGGTCGCCAGGATCACCGCCTCGAAGAGCCCCAGCGAGACGTCCGTGCGAAGCTGGCGCTCCAGCGCGCCCGGCGAGCCCAGGTCGGGCTTGTTCTCGATGCCGACGAGGCGGTCGAACCACCCGTCGGGGTAGCGCGTCGTCTGCCGGAGGTACTCCCGCCCGTTGCGGCGCTCGGTCGCGAAGAAGCCCACCTCGATCGCCCGGTCGACGAGCGCGTCGGTCAGCCCCGGCGTCTCGCGGACCGCTCGCCGCCTGGGGACGGCCTCGCCGACGCCGACGTCGCTCTCGACGGCCCGGACGGGGACCGTCTCGGCGGTGATCCGTGCGCGGTCGTCGAACGCCGGCCCGGGCGCGACGGCGACGACGTCGACGATGCGCCGGCCGGGGCGCTCGACCGCCGCGCCGAGCTGTCGGCCGACGAGCCAGTCGGTCGTCGCTTCGAGGTGCGCACAGAGCCCGAGCTCGAAGGCGAACTCCCGTCTCGCGCCGGGGTCGGAATCGGGGTCGGGATCGGCGTCGGCCACGGTCCCCACTCGGTCTCGGCGGACTAAACGTTGTCCGCCGGCGTCGGTATCAGAAGTGGCCGGGGTCTTCGGAGCCGTACTGGAGTTCGCCGCCGCGACCGCCCTCGACGGTGCTGTTCGTGTGGTCGCCGGCGCTCGGCACCTTCACCCGGACGTCTTCGACCTCCTCGAAGTCCGTGATGAGGTCGGCCTTGATGTTGTCGGCGGTGATGTTGGAGATCCCACAGCCCGCACAGGCGCCGCCGAGTTCGACGACGACCTCGCCGGTCTCGGGGTCGGCCTTCCGGACGACGCTCTCGCCCCCGTGCATCCGGATGATCGGCATCTGTCCGACCATCCACGTCTCGATGCGCTCGCGGAGCGACCCTTCGGATTCGCTCATTGCACGCCCTTCGCGTTCGAGGGTTTGGAACTTTGCGGTTGTGCTCGCGGCCGATGCGAGCCGAGAAAAGTGTGTCACGATCTTCCATACCAGAGGCCGCGGCCGTCCCGCGGCCGGCGACCCCTCCGCTCACATCCGCGTGTGGTCGCCCGTCCCCTCGGTCATCGCGCTCGCGAGCGCCCCCTTGACGACGACCTCGTCGCCCAGGTTCGTCAGCTGGATCTCGGGGACGTTCGTCATCACCATCTCGTCCATCCGCTCGCGGATCGGCTCCAACACCCGTTCGGGGTTGTTGAGCGCGACCGCGCCGCCGACGTAGATGATGATCGGCGCGAAGGAGTGGACGATGTTGGCGACGCCCATCGCGTTCCAGTGGCCCAGGCGCTCGACCACGTGCGCGGCGAAGGCGTCGTCGTCGGCGTGCTCGAAGACGTCGACCGCCGAGAAGTCGGGGTCGCCGACCGGAAGCGCCGTCTCGGCGTCTTCCTTCTCGGCGAGGTACTCGGCGTAGTTCGGGATGTTGTTGCCCGAGCAGTAGCCCTCCCAGTGGCCGTCGTGGCCGCAGCCGCAGGTGATCTGGCCCTCGGGGTCGAGCGTCAGGTGGCCGACCTCGCCGGCGTTGCCGTCCCACCCGGCGAGGACGTGGCCGTCGACGCAGACGCCCGCGCCGATCCCCGAGGAGATCGTGAGGTAGACCATGTCGTCGGGGTTGCGCTCGGAGTAGAACCGCTCGCCGATGACGCCCGCGGCCGTGTCGTTGTGGAGGAAGAGCCGATCCGTCTCACAGAGGACCGAAAGGGGCCCGGTGAGGGGGATGCGATCGATCGTGTCGGGGAGGTTCGCGGGGTCCTCGACGGTCCCCTCCGCGAGGTCGAGCGGCCCAATCGAGCCGATTCCCACGGCGTTCGCCTGCTCGGGATCGATGCCCGCGTGGCCGCACGCCTCGCGGACGACGCCGAGGACCGCCTCGGTGATCGCGATCCCGGTCGGCCCCTGCGGCGTGCCGTCGTCTGCGAATCCGATAACCGTCCCGTCGCCGTCGGCGACGACCGCCCGGACGTTCGTCGCCCCGAGGTCGACGCCCACGTAGTAGGCCATCGTGTCGAATACGTGTGACCGCGACACTTAACTAAGCGGGTTCGGAGCCGCTGTACCGGGCGTGGCGGCCCGCCCGTCGCCCCGCGTTCCCGACCCGCCTCCGGCGCGCGTCACCGCGTGTCCGACCTGACGAGGGTCACCGGACAGGGGGCGTTGAGCAGCACCTCCTGGGCGGTGCTCCCGAAGACGGCCTTGCCGGCCGGCGAGCGCTGGCGGCCGCCGACGAGGATCCGGTCGGCGGCGACGCCGTCGGCGAGCTCGACGATCGCCCGCCCGTGCTCGCCGATCGCGCCGCGGATCTCGTAGTCGACCCCGGCCGCCTCCAGTTGGTCCGCGGCGTCGCGGACGTTCACGAACCGCCCGGCCACGTCATCGGCGCTGATCTCGCCCACCTCGACGTCTCTGTCGAGGTTCCCGACCGCCCGCTCGAACTCCTCGTCTGTGAACACGTGTCCGAGAATCACTCTCGCTCCCGTCGGGCCGGCGACGTCGATCGCCGCCTCGACGAGTCGGTCGATGCGCTCTCTCTCGTCCGGGCCGACGGCTAACAGGATCGTTTCGATCGCCATCTCTCCGTGGACATACTCGGCGCACCGAATTAAAAGTGGGACCGGTCGTCCGTCTCGCGTCCCCGGTCGCGGCGACGGCGAACGAAAGCGGGGTCGCGAGCGCGCGGAGTTTCGGTTGGCGCGCTCCGCACTCGGCGCTCAGTAATCCGGCGCGTCGTCCTCGACGGCGCGCTTCATCGAGTCGCGGCGGGACTTCGCGTCGCGGCCGGTCGCCTCCAGGAGGAAGTCGTTCTTGGCGTCGACGGCGTCGCCCGCGGCTTCGAGGTCGTCGGGGCCGAGTTCGGTGGGGTCGCGCTCTTCGAACTCCACGCCGAGTCGGTCCTTCTTGCTGCCGTAGGAGACGGTGCCCGCCACGACGCGCTCGAACACGGGATTGTCCGGCTCGTCGACGACGTAGAGGTCGCTGCCCTTGTACTCGGTGGTGCCCGTGATCGGCCCGAAGTACTCCTCGATCGTCGCCTCCATGTCCGGGATGCGCTCTTCGAGGGTCTCCCCGCGACGCATCTTGTACTCCTTCATGGGCCGTGGTTCGGTAGGTGGCGGTTTACCTGTTTCGTCACCGATCGAGGGGCCGGTCGGCTACCGCTCGCGCTCGGCGATGTAGCCCTGCTTGCACTCGGGGCAGATGTCGCCGGCGCGCATCGACGACGCCCCGGCGACGCGGCTGTGCCCGCAGTTCGGACAGTAGAACTCCACCCGGTCGTCCGGCACGTCCGACTCCAGGGTCGTGGACTCCCCGGCGCGTGCGAAGCCCTCTTCGCCCTCGCTGGCGGCCTCCGGTCGGACTCCCGCGTTCCGCTCGGCGGCCGCCCGCGCGTCGTCGGCGCCGGCCGCGATCCCCTCGATCGTCTCGGCGTCGTCGTCGGCGTCGGCGTGGCCGTTCACCTCGGGAGTCAGGCCGCCGCCGCTGTCGAACTCGACGTCCGCGTCGCCGCCGGGCGTCGCCGCGTAGCCCTCGTCTTCGCCCTCGTGGTCCGGCCAGCCGTTCGACGCCGACCCGGCTTCGCGGCCGGCCCACTCGCCGCGCTCGCGACCGGTGTCCGCGTCCGCACTCGCGCCGGCGCCCGACTGCCCGTCGTCGGCGTCGATGATCTCGGCGTCGTTCGTCACTTCGTCGTCGGCGTCGGGCTCGGCGCCGGCGGCCCCTTCCTCGCGCGCCGCCGATTCGCGGGCGGCCCGCTGGGGGTCCGTGTCGGTCTCCCCCGGCCACTGCGTCTCGTCGCGCTCGGTCTCGGCGTCGTCGAGGATGACCGCGTCGTCGGCGTCTCCGTCCGGCTCGACGTCCTCCCAGTCGTCGCTGCCGGTCTCCCAGCCGTCGCTCGCGCCGCCGGTCCCGGCCTCGGCCTCGTCGATCACGCCGCCGTCGTCCGCGGCCGACGCCGAGGCCGACGCCGCGTCGGCGGCCGTCGATTCCGCTTCGGAGGCCTCCGGCGTCGCGTCCGCGGTCGCTCCCTCGTCGGCGACCGGGTCGGCGGTCGACTCCGCGGGCGTCACGGTCGGCTGCTCCGCGGCCTCGCCGTCGGCGGCGTCCTGTGGGGCCGCGTCGGCCGCCGCGGCGTCGCCGCTTTCGCTCCCGGCGTCACCGTCGAGCCCGACCTCCTCGGGCGAGCGGATCGCCGTCACCTCCTTGTTCTGACTGACGACCTGTTCGTCGCCGCACCGCTCGCACGCCTGGATCTCGCGGATCGTGACGACGACCTCGTCGCCCTGTTCCTCCCGGTTGCGTTCGACCTCGGGCTCCCCGTACGTATGCCCGAGAAGACGGCACTTGAGTCCCATTACCCGCTGTTCCGGCAGTCAGCGCCAAAAGTGTACCTCCTGCGTCTGACGGGCGGCAGACGGAGCCCGCGGGGCGCGCCGCCGACGCGCTCACCGCGCTGGCGGCGGTAAGCGTATACCTGACGGGGGCGAACGTCCGCGTATGAGAGCGCGGCGCGAGTTCCGAGATCGCCCCGAGGTCGAAGTAGCGGTGCTCGACGCGCTCGTCGACCGTGCCGAAGAGGGGATGACCGTCTTCGAGGTGCGGGCCGCCGTCGACGCCGACATCGACGGCATCGAGGAGGCGCTCGCCGCCCTGAAGCGCGACGGGCTGATCTCGGTCCAGAACGGTGACGACGACCGGGTCGTCATCCTCGTCGACGAGAAAGTGGTCCCCGATCCCGAGGAGGAGCGCCACGACGAGCGGGGGTTCGTCGAGGCGTTGCGCGAGAAGTTCGGCCTCTAGCGCCCGGCGTCGGTCGATCGCCGCCTCCGAGAGCCTCGGCGGTCCGGCTGATCTGGCTGACCGAGTGATCCGGGCGATCAAGCCGACCGGGCGATCCGGGACGCTGCGGTTTTCCCATCGGAGCCCCCACGAACGCACGATGACCGTCGTCACGGAGCAACACGAAGACCACGGCGCCACGTTCGAAGAGCGCGACGGCCGCAAGCTCGTCCGCCACTACGGCCGCCCCGAGCGGACGCACCGGGCCGTCCGCAACGGCGCGGGCGTGATCGAGATGGGCTACGGCGTCGTCGTCGTCGAGGGCGACGATCGGATCGAGTTCGTCGACGACACCGTCTCGAATCGGGTCCCCCGCGACGACGGCGAGGGGGTCTACGCGCTCCTCCTCGACCCCCAAGGGCGGATCGAGACGGACCTCTACGTCTACAACGCCGGCGAGCGCCTCCTCTGTTTCACGCCGCCGACGCAGGCCGGGCCGCTCGCCGACGACTGGAGCGGGAAGGTGTTCATCCAGGACGTCGACGTGCGGGAGGCCTCGACCGACTTCGCCGTCTTCGGCGTCCACGGCCCGAAGTCGACCGAGAAGGTCGCGAGCGTCCTCAACAAGGCGGGCGCGCCGGAGCCGCCGCTGTCGTTCGTCCGCGGGTCGATGGGCGGCGAGGGCGTCACCGTGGTCGCGGGCGACGGCCTTGCCGGCGAGGAGGGCTACGAGGTCGTCTGTTCGGCCGACGCCGCAGAGCGGGTCTTCGAGACGCTTCTCACCTTCGGGATGAACGCCGTCCCCTTCGGCTACCGCACCTGGGAGACGCTCACGGCCGAGGCCGGGACGCCGCTCTTCGCGACCGAACTCCGCGACCGGATCCCAAACGTCCTCGGCCTCCGCAACGCCGTCGACTTCGCCAAGGGCTGTTTCGTCGGTCAGGAGGTCGTCTCCAAGGTCGAAAACCGCGGCCGGCCGAGCCAGCGCCTCACCGGCCTCCGGATCGACGGCGACGCCGTCCCCGACTCCGGCGCCGACGTCCGCGCCGACGGCGACGTCGTCGGCGCGGTGACGCGCGCGACGGCGAGTCCGCTGCTCGATGCGCCGATCGCGCTCGCGCTCGTCGACTTCGACGCCGACCTCGCCGAAGGGATCTCGATCCTCGCCGACGACGGGGCGGTCGACGCCGACCGGGCGGCGCTTCCCTTCGTCGAGGGGAGCGCGACGTCCGCGCGGCTCCCCGAGTACTCTGACACCTGACCGGGACAGACGGCGGACCGCCCAAACAATCAATACCTCGCGGTGCTCCGATCCACCAATGAGCGAACGCGCCCGCGTCTCGACCGGGATCGACGGGCTCGACGAGATCCTCCGCGGGGGGCTCTTCCGGGAGCGAGCGTATATGGTGACCGGCGGCGCCGGCACCGGCAAGACGATCGTCGGGCTCCACTTCCTCACCGCGGGCGTCGACGCGGGCGAGGACGCCCTGTTCGTCGCCTTCGAGGAGGACCCCGAGGACATCCGCCGCGACGCCGAGGGGCTGGGCTTCGACACCGACGGGATCGACTTTCTGGACCTCTCGCCGGGCGCCGAGCGCTTCGTCTCCGAGCAGTCCTACGACGTGTTCGAGCCGGACGTCGTCGAGGGCGACGACGTCGCGGCCCGGATCGTCGACGCCGTCGAGGCCCACGAGCCGGATCGGGTGTTCGTCGACCCCCTCACGCACCTCCAGTATCTCACGCCCGACGAGTACCAGTTCCGCCAGGAGGTCTCGGGCTTCGTCCAGTATCTCACCGACCAGTCGGCGACGGTGCTCTTCAGCGGCCAAAAGGCGCTGGAGGGCGAGCGGCACACGCTCGAATACCTCTGCGACGGGAGCATCCACCTCGACCACGCGGCCAAGGGCCGGACGGTCGAGGTGACGAAGTTCCGCGGGTCTGACTCCCTCTCGGGGGCGCACACGATGCGGATCTCGGACGGCGGGATCGCGGTGTTCACGAAGCTCTTGCCGGACACGCACCAGCCGCGCGAGCGCTCGGGGACCCTCCCCTCGGGCGTCGACGAGCTCGACGACCTCCTCCACGGCGGGATCGAGCGAAGCACGGTCACCGTCATCAGCGGGTCCAGCGGCGTCGGCAAGACGACGACCGCCGCTCAGTTCGCCACGGAGGCCGCCGCGCGGGGCGAGCGCGCCCTCTTTTACCTCTTCGAGGAGACTCCGGACACCTTCCACCGGCGCTCGTCGAGCATCGGACTGCCGGTGGCGGACCTGGAGGCCTCCGGGGACCTCGTCGTCGAGGCGGTCGAGCCCCTGTCCATCTCGCCGGACGAGTTCGCCCACCGAGTCAGACGCGAGGTCGAGACCGCGGACGCGGAGTTCGTCGTGATCGACGGGATCTCGGGCTACCGGCTCTCGATCCGCGGCGAGGAGGACGACCTCGTCCGCGAGCTCCACGCGCTCGGCCGCTACCTCAAGCGGACGGGCGTGACGGTCGTCTTCATCGACGACCTCGATTCGGTGACGGGCAGCTTCGAGCCCACGAGCACCCACATCAGCTACCTCGCCGACAACATCCTGTTCCTCCGGTATCTCGAAGTCTCCGGCGAACTCCACAAGGCCGTCGGGGTGCTCAAAAAGCGCACTGGCGACTTCGAGCGGACGCTCCGGGAGTTCGAGATCACGGGCGCGGGGATCCGCGTCGGCGATCCGTTGACGGGGCTCCGCGGGGTCCTCTCCGGCGCGCCCGACTGGGGGGACGACCACCCCTTCGGGGAGGACGGCGCCGGGGGCGATCCGTCTTCGGATTCGACCGAGTGACCTGTATGTCCGGATCGACGTCGAGAACCGACGACACGGTCGTCCTCCTGACCGTCTCGAATCCCGGGAACCGCGGCGTCCTCGTGGACTGGATCCGTGACGCGCCCGACTACTCGCTCGTCGAGGTCCCGCCCGACGCGGGACCGGGCGGCCGGCTCCCCGCGTTCGACATCTGTCTTGCCGACGCCGCCGGACTCCGGGCGATCGCGGGCGACTTCCGCGAGCGTCGATCCCGGGAGCGACCGTTCCTGCCCTGCCTGCTCGTCGAGACGCGCTCGGGCGCGTTCGATCGGCTCCCGTCCGAGATCCACGGACTGGTCGACGACGTGGTGACGACGCCGCTCGATCCGGCCCGGCTCCGGTTCCGGATCGACACGCTGACGCGTCGGCGTCGCCTCGACGAGGAGCTACGGCGGACCGAACGACGCTACCGGCGGCTCTTCGAGCTGGCGCCGAGCCCGAAGTTCCTCGTCGAGGACGGCGCGATCAAGGCGATGAACCGCGCCGCCGAGGGGCTGCTCGGCCGCGACCGCGAGGCCGTCCGCGGCGAGCCGCTCGCGTCGTTCGTCGCGAGCGAGGACCGGGAGACGCTCCGGGAGATCATCGATACCGCGCCGGCCGACATCACGCCGGCCCGCCCGACTCCCCGGACGATCGCCTTCGAGACGGACGAGTCGACGGCGGTCTGTGAGTGTTCGGCGGTCCTGACCGGCGAGGGCGACGAACGCCTCGTCCTCGCCCAGGACGTGACAGAACGGATCGCGCGCGAACGGCGGCTCGAACTCTACCGGCGCGCGATGGACGAGGCCACGGTCGGCATCTCGATCTCCGATCCCTCGCTTCCGGACAACCCGCTGATCTACGTCAACGACCGATTCACCGAGATCACCGGTTACGACCGGGAGGAGGCACTCGGCCGCAACTGCCGGTTTCTCCAGGGCGAGGGCACGAGCGAGGAGACGGTCCGGAAGCTCCGGCAGGCCATCGACGCCGAGCGACCCGTGTCGGTGACGATCCGCAACTACCGGAAGAACGGCGAGCCGTTCCACAACGCGCTGGAGGTGATGCCCGTCCGCAACGCCGCCGGCGAGGTCACGAACTACCTCGGCTTCCAGCGGGACGTGACCGAATCCGTCCGTCAGCAACAGGGGCTGTCGGTGCTCGATCGGGTCCTCCGCCACAACGTCCGCAACCGGATGAACGTCGTGCTCGGCTACGCGGACCAGCTCGACGACCACGACGATCCGGCGGTTCGGGAGGTGGCCGAGCGGATCACCGACGCGGGCGAGGACCTGCTCCGACAGAGCGAGAGCGCGCGGCGCTTCCGGGACGTGATCGACGAGTCGTCACAGACGGCCGAACGCCGGGACCTCGTCGGCATCGTGATGGACGCCATCGAGGAAGTCGCCGCCGCGTACCCGAACGCCGACATCCGCACCGACTTCCCGGACCAGGCGATCGTCCAGGCCGACGAGAGCGTGAGGCTGGGCGTCCTCGAACTCATCGAGAACGCCCTCGAACACGGACAGCCGCCGGTCGTCGTCCGGATCACCGTGGACGAGGACGCGGCGACGCTCTCGGTCTCCGATCGCGGTTCGGGCATCCCCCCCGAAGAGCGCAACGTCTTCGGGGGCGAGGAGGAGAAGCCGACAGAGCACGCCGGCGGCGTCGGCCTCTGGCTGGTCCGCTGGACCACGGAACGCGTCGGCGGACAGATCGCCTACGACGAGTCGACGCCCGCCACCGTGCGACTTCAGTTCCGGACGGTCAGTGAGACCGACGTGGACGACGGTGACGACGACGGCGACACCTGATGCTGCCGAGTCGACCCCGCGGGGAGTTAGCTGAATTGAGGCGCTAAGCCCCCTTCCTCAGCGAGCGCCGACCGAACGGGAGGCGCGAGCAGGGAGGGGATACAGCGCCGCACAGTTCTCATTCACGATTCGCGTCCGAGCCCCAGCATCTTCCGCAGGTGCGACGCCGAGAAGAACGAGGTCGGACGGTCCATATGGACGCCGATCTCGCCGGAGAGGATCCGGAGCCCGAGGTGCTGGACTGGCTCGGGGAGGGAGTACGCCCGGCGGAGCCAGCGGCCGAGCGCGATCTCCCGCGAGAGTTCGGCGCGCCACGCCGACTCGTAGTCGCGGAGCGTCGCCGGGTCGTCGGGGTCGACGGCGTCGACGGCGCAGTCGGCGGCGGTTATCCCGTAGAGGATCCCACCGCCCGTGAAGGGCTTGGTCTGCGCCGCGGCGTCGCCGATCAGGAAGACGCGCCGGCCGTGGACGCGCTCCGGCGGGCCGATCGGGATCGCGCCGGAGCAGAAGTGCTCGGTCTCGACGTCGTAGGCGTCGGTGAGGCGGTCGAAGAGGTCGTTCACCGACTCGCCCGGCGGCGCGGCGAGGCCGTACTCGACGCCCGCGTCGCCGCGGGGGATCCGCCACGCGAAGAAGCGCGGTGCGGTGAGGTGGACGTCGACGAAGTCGCCGCCGTCGGGCTCGGGATCGAACGCGAGCACGCCGTGGATGAGTTCGCCCGGCTCGGGGAGGTCACAGCCGCGCCGGACCCGCGAGGTCGGCCCGTCGCAGCCGGCGACCATCTTCGCGCGGACGGCCTCGGTCTCGCCGGCGTTCGAGACCGTCAGTTCCACGCCGTCGTGGCGCTCGTCGACGTCGACGACGGTGTGGCGCTCGCGGACGTCGGCACCCGCTTCTCGGGCGCAGTCGGCAAGCGTCCGGTCCAGTTCGACGCGGTCGATGACGTTCGAGACCTCCTCGCGCTTGTAGAACGGGTAGCCCGTCGATCCCGGGCCGCCGACGTGGAAGCGGGCGCCGTACACGCGGTTCTGGAGGAGTTCGGGCTTCGCGTCGTCGGGGACGTACTCCCAGATGTCGGTGCTGACGTGGCCCGAGCACGCCAGCGGCGTCCCGACGGTCCCCTGCTCGAAGGCGACGACGTCGTAGCCCGCCTCGGCCGCACCCCGCGCGAAGCGCGCCCCCGCGGGGCCGACGCCCACGACCGCGAAATCGTACATCACCCGTCCCTATCGGGTGTGGCGGCAAATACCTTCGCTGTCGCTGTCGCATCGGTGCCCTCGATCGCGACTCCTCTCGGTGCCGCCGCTCGCTTCACACCACCGCGAGTCCGCGGGTCGTCCGCTCGCGGAACGACTCGGGCCACTCGATCTCGACCCGCTCGAAGGCGCCGCCGCCGTCGCCCGTCCGGTAGAGCCCGCGGTCGGTGAGCGCGAACAGCTCGCCGGCTTCGGTCCCGCCCGAGAGCGTCGGCCGGAGCACGCCCTCGCCGGTCGGCACGCCCGCGTCGTCGAGGCGCTCCCACGTCGCGTCGACCTCGTTCGCGGACCCGTCTTGCCGGTACAGGTACGACGCCGCCCGCTCGGGCGTGTGGGCCCGGCGCGCGCTCGCCGCGGCCGAGAGGAGCACCCGGTCCGGGTCGCCGGGATCGATCGCGACGCTCCAGCAGTAGCGGTGTTTCAGACCGTCCTGGGGGAACGTCCAGTTCCGGCCGGCGTCGTCGCTCTCGGCGTAGCCGTCGCCCGCGGCGGCACGGACGCGGTCGGGGGCGTCCGGGTGGATCGCCATCGAGTGGGTATCCCGGCGCGTGGTCGGCGACCGCTCCTCCCAGGTGTCGCCGCCGTCGTGGGTCTGGATGAGCGCGCCGGCCTCGACGGCGACGTAGAGGTGGTCGGGATCGCTGGGATCGACCTCGACCCAGCGGACGTGGTGGGTGTCGGGCCGCGGCGGGAACGACCACTCCGGGGCCGACGGGAGGTCCGTGAGCCCCGAGAGTTCCTCCCAGGTGTCGCCGCCGTCGGTCGAGCGGTAGACGGCGCTCGGTTCGGTCCCGGCGTAGACGACGTCGGGATCGTGCGGTGCGACCGTCACGCTCGTCACCGATTCCGGAAGCGGCTCGCTCCCGACCCGCTCCCACGACTTACCGCCGTCGATCGTCCGGTGGAGGCCGGCGTCGAACGTCCCGCAGAAGGCCCGTTCGGGGACATCGATCGCGGCGTCGAGGCACTCGACGTCGTGGTCCGTCAGCGCCGGCCCCGCGGCGACGCCGGCCGCGTCGCCGTCGGCTTCCGTGGCGCCGATATCGACGACCAACACGCCCGCCCGCGAAGCGGCGTAGCAGGTACTCATATCTGTCATTACGCGACGTTCTCACTTGGAGATAGCGACGGCTGGGGGACGCCGCGGCTGTCTCGCGTGAATGGCGTACAGTCGACACCTGCCCCGTATACCCCGCGTCGCTGTGCCGAACGACCGCTGTACGACGCGGGACGGCTCTCAGATCACGGGGCGTCTGGCCCGGCGATCGCATATAAACGCTCGGCCGGAAAACGGCGGTCAGTCGTCGTCGGCGGGCTTGGCGGGCGTCCGTCGGTCCGAGCGCGGCCCCTCGGCGTCGACGTCGGGGAGCAGATCGCGGAGGTACCGCCCCGTGTGGGACTCCTCGGCCCGGGCGACCGCCTCGGGCGTGCCGGTCGCGACGACCTCGCCGCCGTGCTCGCCGCCCTCGGGCCCGAGGTCGACGATGTTGTCCGCGTTCTTCACCAGGTCGAGTTCGTGCTCGACGACGACGACCGTGTTGCCGTTGTCGGTGAGCCGCTGGAGCACCTCGATCAGCTTGCGCTCGTCCTCCTTGTGGAGCCCCGTCGTGGGCTCGTCGAGGAGATAGAGCGTGTCGCCGGTCTGCTTCTTGCCCAGCTCCTCGGCGAGCTTCACGCGCTGGGCTTCTCCGCCGGAGAGGGTCGTCGACGGCTGGCCGAGCGTCATATAGCCGAGGCCGACGTCTTCGAGCAACTGGAGCCGCCGGCGGAGCTGGGAGTTGGCCTCGAAGAATTCGAGCGCCTCGGAGACCTCCATATCGAGCACGTCGGCGATCGTCTTGCCCTTGTACTCGACGTCCAGCGTCTCGTCGTTGTAGCGCGCGCCGTCGCACTCCTCGCAGGGGACGTAGACGTCCGAGAGGAAGTTCATCTCGATCTTCACGGTCCCCTGCCCGCCGCAGGCCTCACACCGACCGCCCTTGACGTTGAACGAGAAGCGGCCCTTCTCGTAGCCGCGCTGCTTGGCGAGCTTCGTCTCGGCGAACAGCTCGCGGACGTAGTCGAAGACGCCGGTGTAGGTCGCGGGGTTCGAGCGGGGCGTCCGACCGATCGGCGACTGGTCGATCAGGCGGACGGTCTCGATCTCGTCGATCCCCTCGATCGCGTCGTGGTCGCCGGGATCCACCGAGGTGTTGTCGTTCATCTCGCGGGCCAGGCCCTTGTAGAGGATCTCGTGCATCAGGGTCGACTTCCCCGAACCGGAGACGCCGGTGATCGCGGTGAACTGACCGATCGGGATCTCGACGTCGAGGTCTTTGAGGTTGTGCTGGCGCGCGCCGCGGATCAGCAGTTCGGAGTCGGAGTCGCGGCGCTCCTCGGGCACGGGGATCTCCTTCCGCCCGGCGAGGTAGTCGCCGGTGACGGACTCCTCGGTGTCGCAGACGTCGTCGAAGTCGCCCTGGACGACGATCTCGCCCCCGCGCTTGCCCGGACCGGGACCCATATCGATGATGTTGTCCGCGCGGCGCATCGTCTCCTCGTCGTGCTCGACGACGAGCAGGGTGTTCCCGAGGTCACGCAGTCCTTCGAGGGTGTCGAGCAGCCGGTCGTTGTCGCGCTGGTGGAGCCCGATCGAGGGCTCGTCGAGGACGTACAGCACGCCCACGAGCCCGGAGCCGACCTGGGTCGCGAGACGGATGCGCTGGCTCTCTCCTCCGGAAAGGGTCGAGGCCTCGCGGTCGAGCGTGAGATATTCGAGGCCGACCTCCTCCATGAAGCCGAGGCGCGCGCGGATCTCCTTGAGGATCTCCTCGGCGATCGTCCGCTCGCGGTCGGTGAGTTCCTCCTCCAGGCCCTCGAAGTGATCGAGCGCGTCGCCGATGCTCATCCGGTTCACCTCGGTGATCGAGGTGCCCGCGACGAGCACGTGCCGGGACTGCTCCTTCAGGCGCGTCCCCTCGCAGGCGGGGCAGGTGGTGACGGCCATGTAGTCCTCGATGTGCTCGCGGGTCGACTCCGAGTCGGTCTCGACGTGCCGGCGTTCGAGGTTCGGGATGACGCCCTCGAAGCGCTTGGTCTTCCGTCTCGTTCCGTTCCGGGTCTCCCGCTCGAAGACGACCTCCTCGTCGGTGCCGTAGAGGAACTGCCGCTGGATCTCGGGATCGAGCTCCTCGAACGGCGTGTCGACGCTCACGCCGAAGTGCTCGGCGACCGAGTCGAGCCGCGTTCGATAGTAGGAGCGGTTGTACGACCACGCCTCGAAGACGTGCTTGATCGGCTTCGAGGGGTCCCGAACCACGAGGTCCTCGTCGACCTCCTTGGTCTGGCCGAGCCCCTCGCACTCGGGACAGGCGCCGTGCGGGCTGTTGAACGAAAACGAGCGCGTCTCGATCTCGGAGAACTGGAAGTCCGAGTTCGGATTGCCGAGCTCCTCCGAGAACTCGACGACGAGCCGGTCGTCGCCCTCCCCGGCGAGTGCGCCGGTCGAGCGGGTGTTGGAGGCGAAGGGGACGTCCGCGGGCGGGTCGGGGACGATCACCTTCAGGACGCCGTCGGCCTCCTCCAGGGCCGTCTCGACCGAGTCGGCGATCCGCGAGCGGTCCGCCGTCCGCATCTTCACGCGGTCGACGATCACGTCGATCGTGTGGTCGTAGTTCTTGTCCAGGTCCGGCTCGTCGAGCGTCAGGTCGAACTCCTCGCCGTCGACTTCCACTCTCGCGTAGCCCTCGCTGACCAGGTCCTCGAAGAGGTCCTCGAAGGCGCCCTTCTGGTCGCGGACGACCGGCGCGGCGATCTTCGCGCGGGTGCCCTCCGGGAGTTCGAGGAGCTGGCTCACCATCTCCTGGGCGGACTGCTCGCCGACCTCCTCGCCCGTGACGGGATCGTACTGCGTCCCGACGCGGGCGTACAGCAGCCGGAGGTAGTCGTGCAGTTCGGTGACGGTCCCCACCGTCGAGCGGGGGTTGTTGGCGGCGTTCTTCTGGTCGATCGAGATCGCCGGCGAGAGCCCCTCGACGGCCTCGACCTGGGGCTTGTCCATCTGCCCGAGGAAGTTGCGGGCGTACGCCGACAGCGACTCGATGTACCGCCGCTGGCCCTCGGCGTAGACGGTCTCGAAGGCGAGCGACGACTTGCCCGACCCCGAGAGCCCGGTGACGACGGTGAACGTCTCCCGCGGAATCCGGACGTCGAGGTCCTTGAGGTTGTGTTCCTCCGCACCTCGAACCTCGATGAAGTCCTTGCTCATCTGGGCGGCGGTACGGAGAGCGGAGAGGAAAGTTCGTCGGTTCCGGCGGTCGACACGGCGGTCGTCGCTCGGGTCCGACCGCCGAACGGGACTGACCGCGGGCGCGACTCAGTTCAGTTTCTGCCGCGCGACGCCGACGCCGGTGGGGGCGATGATGACCTGATCGTCGCCCTTCTGGGCGATGTCGCCGTTTACCTCTTCGGCGACCTGCCGGAGGTCGTCCATAATGTGTTCCATCGTGCTGTCGCTCGTCGTGTGGCGCGTGATGTCAGCGATCACCAGGTCGCCGTCGTAGACGGCGTCCTTGATGTCGATGACGTCCTGTTTCCCGCTGATCGTCGCGATGCGGACGCGCATCCCGGCGCCGGCCTCGCCGGTCGACCCCTCGATCCCCTCGACGTCGAGGTCGAGGTACTCGTCGGTCGTGTGCTGTCCGCCCCCGCTGATGATCTTGCTCATTATCCCCATACCACTCCCAAACGCCAGTAACACGTTAGTTCTTACGTCAGACGCGCGTCTGACGCCCCGGGTGCTGGACCGTGACTGCGGGCCGGAGCGGCGGCCTCGGGGCCCTCAGACCGAAAACTCGTAGAGGTCGTCGCCGACGTGGTGGATCGATTCGACGACCTTCCCGGAGTCGCCCGTCATCTCGTCGCCGCCGACGAGCGCCCGGCCGATCGCCAGCACCTTCCCGTGGGTCTCCTCGGCGACCGTGACGAGGTCGTCCGCCTCGATCTCGCCGTCGGCCTCGACGATGCCGGGCCGCATCACGTCGGCGCCGTCGCTGACGAACGAGATCGCGCCCGCGTCGACGGTGACGACGTTCCTCGTGGGCTCGTGGCGGTTCGCGCCCCGGACGGTCAGCGACGGTTCGCCCTCCAGGCGGACGACGTCGGGCTCGCCGTCGACGAGGACGACGTCGAACGACTCGTCGGCGAGTTCGACCATCTCGTAGGTGTCGCCGTCGAGTTCGACGCCCGTTCCCGCCTCGATGGTCGCCTCCAGGTCGTCGATCTCGTCGGCGCGGAGGTGGTGTCGGGATTTGACCTGCATACACGGCCGAACGGCGCGCCGGCCGATAAATGACGCGACACGGCCGGACTCGTGATCCCCGTCCCCGCCCCGGCCTGCGGACTCGCCCCCGCCGTCGGGCCGCGCGGAAAAACGCTAAGTGCGGGTGGGTCGTGGGCTTCCGTATGTGGCGTTCCCGGAACAACCGGGATGAGACGACGGTGGTCTGCATCGCCTGCGGGACGTCGCTCGCCCGCTCGGAGGCGCGCGAGTACGACAAGCACGGCAACCGCTGGGAGCGACACGGCAAGTCGTTCGAACACCTCTGCAAGGAGTGTTACCGCGACCTCTGTCACCAGCCCCGGGGCGACCTCGAAGCCCTCCTGGTCGACCTCGAACGCGAGGCCGCCTTCGATACGGCCGCCGACGCCGAGTCGATCGACGGCGCGGGCGACGACGCCGATCACTCGCGCGTGCAGTTCCTCTCGCGGTACTACGAGGCCGTCGAGGAGCGCTCGAACTCCGCCGAAGAGCGCAACGAGTCCTGAGGACTCCTCACCGCGTCATTCCTACTGCTCCTGCGCTTTCGCCCCGCCGTCGCGGCCGATCACGACCGCCTCCCTGATCTCTAAGGCCGTCTCCAGTTCGCCCCGGCGACCCTGTTCGGTGCCGATCCGCCGGAGCTGTTGGGCGTGCGCCCGTTCGGCGGCTTCGGCTTCCTTGTCGGTCAGTTCCAGCTCCGCGCCGAGTTCAGCCCAGTGGCCCTCGGGGCAGAGAAACACCGCGCGCGCCCCGTCGTCGGCGACGCACTCGTACGCCCGTCGGTATCGGTCGATCCGACCGCCGAGCGCCGCTTGCACCCGGCGGAGCAGCGGTCCGAGCTCTCCCGGCGCGACGCTGGCGGTCGCGCCCGCGTACAGGAGCACGTCGCCGTCGAGCGGGACCGTCGGCCCCTCGGAGTCCGCGTCCTCGGGCCCGTCACCGCCGCGCGGGGCGCCGTCGCCGATCATCGTCCCCCTCAGCCCCCGGCGCGCATCGCCTTCTGCGAGAAGCGCTCGATGAGGTCGTCCAGGGCGTCGGGGTCGCCCTCGAACGTCACCGTCACCTCGGTCAGTTCCAGCGTCGGGCCGATCGAGACCTTCGAGGCCGACAGCGAGGCGGCCCAGTCGTCGGCCTCGACGCGCTCGTCGTCGACGGCGGTGCCGCCGAGCTTTCCGAGGTACTTGCGAGCCAGCCGGACTGAGATGCCCCGGTAGGACCGCTCGCGGGTCTCCCACTCGGCGCTCACGCGTTCCCCGCCCCGCCCGCGACGGGCGGGAAGATGCTCAGCGTGTCGTCCGGTTCGATCGGCGTCTCGACGCCCGACTGGTGTTCTACGTCCCGGCCGTTCAGGAGGACGTTCACCTGCGGTCGGACCGCGCCGTCGTCCAGAATCTCGCCGGCCAGCCCCTCGAACTCGCGTTCGATCGCGACGAGGACGTCGCCGACGGTGTCGGCGTCGTAGTCGCGGGTGATCGTCTTCGTCCCCACCGCCTCCCGGAAGGTGGCGAAGAACCGCAGTTGCAACGACATACTCCAATCTGGAGCGCGGCCGGCAAAAAAGATGCGCGCTGGTGTGCGTCGCGGACGCCGCCGTCCCGAAGTCCTGTCAGTCCCCGAACCGGATGCCGTCTTCGACCATCCGGTAGTTCCGCTCGCGGTCGATGTGGTCCGCGAGCCACTCGTGCTCGTAGAGCTGGGCGATCACCTCGGCGTAGAGGTTCCGCCACGCGATCGCGTAGATCGGCGACTGCCCCCACGCGCGGAGCTCCGGGACGAAGCCGTCGTAGGTCTCCATCCGGTCTTCGAGGTGCTCGATGGCGTCGACGGCGTAGCCCGCCGCCTCCGAGTCCGAGTCGGCCGAGTCGATCGCTCCCTGGAGGCTTCGCTCTAACCCCGCGACGGCCTCTTTCATGTCGGCCGCGGCGTTCTGGCCGTCCTCCGGGAGCGATTCGAGAACCCCCTGCGGCACGCCGAGGGAGACCTCGCGGTCCGTCTCCGGTGCGTTGTCCGTCATACCTCGACCGAGGGAGGCCGGGATGAAAAAGTCGCGGGCATCGGCGACTCACTCGTTCGCGCCCAACTCGCTGCCGCGTCCGCCCTCCTCGTCGTAGATCCCGACCAAGTCCCGCTGCCGCGCGAGCGCCTCGGGATCGAGATCGACGACGAGGTCCTCCGCGCGGCGGTCGAGGCTCGCACGGAGCCCGCCGTCGGGGCGCGCGACTAGCGACCGGCCCGCGTACGCGACCTCGCGGGCGGCGGCGAGCTTCCGCCTGCCGGTCCGACCCGCGCCGATCGCCCACCGGACGCCGTCGAGCGCCCGCGCACGCAGAAGGAGGGTCCAGTTCTCGCTGTGGGCCGCGGGCCAGGCGCCGAGAACGAACAGCGCCTCGACCTCCGGGCGCGCGAGCGCGGCGCTGTCTTCGACGAAGTTGAGGTCGTAGCAGGTGAGGACTCCCGCCTCGCCGACGGGCGAGTCGACCGTCACCAGGTCGTCGCCGGGTTCGAGCACCTCCCGCTCGCGGCCCCAGAGGTGTCGCTTCCGGTAGACTGTCTTCGATCCGTCGGCCGCGACGTAGGCCGCCGCGTTGTACAGCGCGTCGCCGTCGCGCTCGACGAAGCCGACGAGGAGGTCCGTCGTCGATTCACGCGCCAGCGCCTCGATTCGGTCTACGGGCTCTCCGTCACGGTCGACGGCGACGTCCCGGATGCGGTCGTCGGCCACGAAGCCGGTGAGCGCGTACTCCGGGAAGACCGCCACGTCGACGCGGTCCGGAAGGTCCCGAACCCGGCGCTCGACGGCGCCGAGGTTGGCTCCGACGGCTAGGTCGCTCACGTCGAGTTGGCACGCGGCGACTGTCGGCGGCATACGTGCCTCCTACGACTCCTCTACTTCTTCGACGTGCCGCATCTGCACCGCCTCGCCGCGGGTCGACTCGGCCATCTCCGCGCCGAACATCTGCGCGCGGCCGACGCCGAAGGCGCGCGGCCCCTCGACGACGACCTCGTCGCCGACGCGGATCTCCTGGTCGGCGTCGACGACGCCCGGTGCGAGCACGCTCCCGTGCGGGACGAACTCGTCGATCTCGACGCGCTTCGTCGGCACGTCGGACTCCGCCCAGACGCGGGCGCCGTCGAGTGTGAGCGAGAGGACGCCGTACTGCGGGACCATCGTCGCCAACTGCTGGCCGTCGTCGTTGCCGTCTCCCGCCTCGGTGTCGCCGTCGCGGACCTGCAGTTTCGGATAGCGGCTCGTGACCTGCAGGTCGACGTCCGTGAAGAGGTCGTCGCCCGCGCCGGGGCCGAACTGGTAGTCCGCGAGCGCCTTCACAGTGTTGTGCTGGCGCTCGCGGCGGCTGTATTTCAGCTCCTCGTCGAGGGTCGACATCAGATTCGCGAGCGAATCGGTCGTCGTCGGGTGGTCCTCGACGGTGTACTCGAAGGGGACGTCGACGTCGGCCGCGACGCGCTCGCAGATCTCGCGGTAGCCCTCGTCGGGGACGTGCGCGATCACCCGCGGGTAGTCGTTGCGGTCGAGGTAGCGCCCGAGGACGTCGGCGACGAACGACTTCTCGTCTTCGGACCACCGGCCGGTGACGACGGTGTCGTAGTGCTGGGCGGGGTAGGTGAGTTCCAGTTCCATCGGGACGACGCCGATCGGCGACGTCATCGACGCGACGTGCCCGCGGTACTGGATCGCGTCGTGGAACTGCGCGTGGCTCTGGGATTCGCTGTATGGCTTCGTGGCCGAACACGGCACCAACACGAGGGGGTTCGAGAACCGGTTTCGGTACCGGGTCGTCACGCGCTCGGCGAACCGCTGGATCTCGACGCGCCGGAGGCTGTCTTCGGTCGCGGCGGCGAGTTCGGTGTCGCGGACGACGGGCGTCCGCTCCTCCAGGTAGCCGTACTGCTGGTCGAACTCCCGGAACGCCGCCGTGAGCCACTGGTCGTGACGGGCCTGTCCCTCGATGTAGTCCCGGAGGCGGCCGTCGCGGATCCGCCGGCGGACCGTCGCCAGTTCCGATTCGAGGGCGTACTCGTTGTGGTCGGCGCAGTCCTCGCGGTCGAAGGCGGCCGGATCCGACGTCGGGTCGTCGCCGCGGACGCCCTCGCCGACGTGCTTGCCGCGACACGCCGGGCAGGAACACGGCAGTTCGTCGAGGTCTTCGAGGAAGTACTCGCCCTCCGAGGTGAGATAGAAGCCTTCGAGGCCGCGGACGCGCGCCCGCTTGGCGTCGAGGAGGTCGACGCCGGCGTAGACGAGCGTCACGGCGTTGCGCGGGGTCGCGACTCCCGAGAGGTAGATCGCCGTGTCGGCCGGCAGCGCCTCGCGCGCGGCGGTGAGCTCCTCGCGGAAGGCCGCGGCGTGTCCGACGAACCCGCTCGCGTTCGAGAGGATGTACGCGTCGGCGCCGTAGTCGTCGGCCGTCTCGGGCGTGACGACCGCCGCGCTCGGGTAGTCGACGTCGGGGTAGTCGACCGCGAACGACTCCTGGACGCGCTCGTCGGTGCCAGCCGGGAACGACCGGTGCGGGAGGACCGTCAGGATCTCCCTGTACCCCTTCGGGACGCCGCGCTCGTCCGTCCAGAGGCTGCCCGCGTCGTCGACGCTCCCGTCGACGAGCGCCGGCGTCCGGAGCGGATCAGAGAGCCGGAGCTCCCCCAGGCGGGCGGCCCCGTCGCGCCTGTGTACCTCGAAGTAATCGGTCATACACCCGCATGCGCTGTCGAGCGTGAATTATCTGTCTGTTCGCGAGCCCTCATTTCGCCTCTCACTCCCGCTCCCGCTCCCGTTCCCGCTCCTGCTCCTGCCCCCGCCGAACCCGGGTCGGCCCGCGCACTTTTGCCACCCCGCGTCCCATCCCCGCGTATGCACGTCTCCGGCGCGTGGTCCCGCCCCGGGATCGACGAGTTCCTGACGGCGGCCCGGGTGCCCGTTCGCCTCGGCTGCCGGACGCCCGGCGGCACCCCCTGGATGCTCTCGCTGTGGTACGTCTGGGCCGACGGCGACGCGGTCGACGACGAGGGGTGGTCGCCCGCCGAGGGCCTCGACGACGCCGATGCCGCCCGGGAGATCCTCTGTGCCACGAGCGCCGACGCGGACGTCTTGGACTTCCTCCGCCACGAGCCCGAGGTCTCCTTCGAGGTCTCGACCAACGACTACCCGTACCGCGGCGTCCGCGGCCGCGGGACGGCGTCGATCGAGCCGGACACCGAAAAGCGACTGCTCCGGGCGCTCTTCGAGCGGTACCTCGGCGGGACCGACAACGAACTGGGCAACCGCCTGCTCGGGCCCGGCCGCGAGGAGGTCCGCATCCGGGTGTCACCGGAGCGACTCCACTCGTGGGACTTCTCCGAGCGGATGGCCGACGTCGCGCTCGATGAGCGGTGACTGCGTCGGCTACCGACCGCCGCCGAGCGTCTCGATTGCGACCCGATCGGGGACCCGAGCCAGCGCCGACGCGGGCCAGTCGTCGTGCGCGAGGACGAACTCGGTACCGGGGTTGGCTTCGACCAGTTCCCGGACGCCCTCGGCGGCCGCCTCCTGCGCGCGCCGGTCGCTCCGATCTGGGACCTCGGCCGTGAGCGGGTACGTCTCCGAGAGCGCCCGCGGGAACGGTCCGAACGGCGGCACGACCCGCCAGGCCGCGTCGTAGGCGTCGCCCGAGGGGATGCCGCCCTCGGTGAGCAGCACTTCCCCCTCCGGATTGAGTCGCGTCACGCGCTCGTGGTGGCGCCGCACCTCCGGCCGGCGCGCCGACTCCTCGGAGAGGTAGAAGAACGAGCCCTTCGAGATCGGATCCTCGCGCTCCAGCTGGTCGGCGTGGTCCAGGAGCGCGCGGTAGCCGTCGAGCATCGCCGGGTGGGACCGCGCCCGCGACTCCACCAGTTCGAGGAGGTTCCCCGAGCGGATCGCCTGCTTCACGCGCCTGGTCTCGGCGAACGACACGTGGAGGTTGTGCTCGCCCAGCAGGCGCTCGCGCTCCTCGTCGCCGTACCCGCGCAGTTCCTCGGGATCGTGCGCGGCGCAGACCGCACAAGAGCAGGGAAAGTACTCCAGGTCTTCGAGGTGCTCGGTTCCCCGCACGGTCAGGTAGCGATCGTCGCGCGCGTAGATGGCGTACGCCGCCGAGTCGAAGAGGTCGCAGCCGGCCGCGACCGCGAGCGCGAACATCATCGGGTGGCCCGCGCCGAACAGGTGGACCGGCGCGTCGCGGCCGAGGCCGCGCTTCGCCGCGGCGACGACGTCGATCATCTCGGCGTAGCGGTAGCTGTTCATCAGCGGCACGACCGCGCCGACGGGGAACACGTCCAGGTCGGTCGCGTCCGCGCGGCCGGCGGCCGCCTCGCGCAGGTCCGGGTACGTCGACCCCTGCACCGGCGCGTTCACCAGCATCTCGCCGGTGTCGGCGGCCTCGGCGTCCCGCAGGGCCGCCTCGGTCTGCTCTAGCTCGCGCTCGGCGCGCTCCCGGCCGACGTCCGGCGGCGTGGGGATGTCGATCGGCGTCCCGACGTCCGAACCGATCTCGTGCTGGAAGTCGAGGATCTCCCGCGTCGTCACGTCGATCTCGCCGTACTCCGCGAGCTGGAACGAGCCCGAGTCGGTGACGATCGCGCCGTCGAAGCCGAGGAGGTCGTGGAGCCCCTCCTCGACGGCCCGCTCGCGGAGGTCGTCGGTGCTGTGGACGATGTAGGAGTTCGTGATCAGGATCTCCGCGCCGAACTCGGATTCGAGCTCTCTCGGAGGAATGGTCCGGATGTTCGGGTTGACGACCGGCATCAGTGCCGGCGTCTCGACGGTGACGCCCGCGCGGGGGACCGACAGCCGACCGATCCGCCCGGCGGCGTCCCCCCGACGGACCTCGAAGTGATCGCGCATACCGCGGGTAGGGGGAGCCGCCGGTAAGAACCGTCGCTTTCCGGTCGGCACCGCCGCTCCCGGGCCGCATAGCGTACAGTCGACACGCCCGATCCGTAGGCCCACGCCGCCGTGCCGAACACCCACTCTCGGCGCGGGGCGACTGTCAGATCACGGTGGCGCTGGCCGCGGCATCGTACATAAACGCACGTCTGAGCGGTCATCCGACTAATATTTCGAGCGCAGTCCGCCGATTCCCCGCTCGCCGCCGACCACCGGATTCTTGTGTCCGCGCGGACGACAAAACCCCGTATGAGACACCTCGGACTGAAAGCGCGGATGGCGATCGTCGGATCGATCCTGTTCGCCTTCTACGCCGTCGCGGCCGTGGTCGTGATGGGCGTCTTCGGCTGGCCGCTCTCGCTCGTGTTGCTCGGGAGCGTGCTCTTCGTCGGCGTCCAGTACAAGGTCGGCAAGTGGATGGCGATACGGAGCGTCGGCGCCGAGGACCTGCCCGAGGACCGGTACCCGGAGATCCACCGCCGCGTCGAGTCCCTCTCGGAGTCGATGGGCATCGAGAAGCCGCGGCTGATGATCGCGCGGATGGGCGTCCCCAACGCCTTCGCGGTCGGTCGCAAGGGCGCGGGCACGGTCGTCGTCAGCGAGGAACTGCTCTCGCGGCTGAGCGCCGACGAGGTCGAGGGCGTCCTCGCGCACGAACTCGCGCACATCCGCAACCGCGACGTGGTGATGATGGTGCTCGGTCAGGGCGTCGCCTCCATCGTCGCCATCGTCGCCCAGTGGGCCGTGCTCCTGACCGGCGACAACGACATCGCGGACTTCTTCCTCGCGATCGTCGTCGGCCAGATCACCCAACTGCTCGTGATGCTCTTCGTCTTCGCCATCTCCCGCTACCGGGAGTACGTCGCCGACAGCGACGCCGCCGACGCCATCGGCGGCGGCGACCCGCTCGCCCGCGCCCTGGAGAAGATCAGCCGGGGTAACGAGCGGACCCAGGAGTCAGCGGTCGACTCGCAGGTGAACGCCCTCTGCATCTTCGGCGAGGAGCGCGGCCTCGCCCGCCTGTTCGCGACGCACCCGCCGATCGAAAAGCGGATCGAGCGCCTGCGCGGGTGACGGCCGATGGTCGACCTCCGCACGCTCGCGGCCGCCGTCCTCGGGGTCGCGCTCGGACTGCTGTTCGTCGCCTCGCCCGAGACCGTCGTCCGGATCCAGGTCGCCGGACGGCTGCCCGACGACCGATACGGCCGGTACGGCGAGGACGGCGCCTCGGCGGGAGAGGCGGATGCGGGCACGGACGCCGGGAACGCGTTCCCGACCCGCTGGCGGCGACTCGTCCAGGTCGTCGGCGTCGCGTTCCTCCTCGGCGGCCTCTATTTCGCGTGGACGTTGGTGTAGCGTACGCGCCGTCGACCGATTCGGGTTCCGGATTCTGACTCGGATTCGGATTCTGACTCGGGGCCCGAACTCGGACACAGACCCGAACTCGCCCGCGCCGCTCAGAAGACTCCGGCGACGAGCGCCTGCGGGAACTGCTCGGAGCCGGCGAACTGGAGCGTGAGATACAGCATCGAGAACAGCGTCGCGTTGTAGATCCCGTGGATCAGCGCCGGGACGACGATGTTGTCGGTGAGTTCGTACACCGTCCCGAAGACCAGCGTCGGGAGCACGAGCACGGAGATGCTGACCAGCCGCGCCCGCGGCGCGCCCGCGAGCGAGAAGTAGTGGATCGACGCGAAGATGAGGCTCGCGAGGACGATCGCGGCGGGTGCGGGCAGCGCCTCGCCGAGGCGGTTCTGGACGACGCCGCGGTAGAGCAGTTCCTCGCCCGGCCCGATCAGGAGCAGCGACGCCGGCACCAGGAGGAGCAGGATCTCGGGGTTCTGCCTCCCGATCTCCGCGGCCGTGTTCGGCGCGGCCTCCGCGCCGGTCGTCGAGATGATCACCGACGCGACGACCAGGAACCCCATCGCCGCCACGTAGCCGGCGATGACGAACGCGACCTCGCGGAGAGAGGGCACCGCGACGCCGACGTAGTCCAGTCCCTGACCGCGATACCGGAGATACGCGAGCGCGACGCCGCCGAAGCCGACGCCGGTCGCGAGGGCAAGCGAGAGGACGATACTCAGGAGCGGCGTGACGTCGACGCCGGACAGGCCCAAGACGACCGCGGCAGCGAGGACCAGGACCCCGCCGACCGCGATGCCGACGCCTGCCAGGAGCACGGCGGCCGCGAGGGCGCGGAGGGTCTCGCGGAGCCGCCCCCCGTCGGGCGCGACCTCGTCTGCGTCGCCCGGTGAGTCGATTTCGGAGGACACACACGCAGTACGGGTCCCCGCGTCAAAACGCTTCGTCTCTCCGTCGGTTCTGTCGCCAGCGTCGCCCGTTCCCGCCAGCGTCGCCCGTTCCGATCACCGCCACCGCTCTGTGAGTTCGTAGCGGGTGACGCCGAGCGCGGTCCGGCCGTCGCGGACGCCGCCGTCGAGGACCTCGGTCAGGAGGTCGTCGTAGTCGGCGGTGACGACGCGGATGCTCTCGTTGAAGTCGAGGTCCTGTTCGCCCGACGGCTCACAGCCGCGAGCGACGAAGTAGTGGTGGACGCTGTTGAGGAGGCCGTTGGCCGGCTCGGCGGCGAAGAGGTGCTCGACGGCGTCGGCCTCGTATCCAGTCTCTTCGCCGAGTTCTCTGCGTGCGGCGGCGTCGAGGTCGGCGTCGTCGGACTCGGCCGTCCCGGCGGGCAGGCCGCGGTTGACGCGCCCGACGGCCTGGCGCCACTCCTCGACGAGGACGACGTCGCCGTCGGGCGTAAAGGGGAGGACGACCACCGCGGGCGGTTCGTCGACGTAGTGGAAGTCCGTCTCAGTGCCGTCCGGCAGGACCACGTCGTCGCGCCGGACCTCGAAGCCCGGGCAGGCGTAGTCGATGTCGCTCCCGGTCGTCGTCCAGGCCAGGTCGTCGCCGCTGGAAGGCTCGCTGTCGACCATATCCGTGTCTCCACCTCGACGGGCAAGAAGCAGGGGGGTCCTCGCGGTCAGCCCTACCCGCGGAGCCGACCCCGCAGGGCCGTTCCCGCCCCGGCCAGCACGCACGCCAGCGAGATGAGCGCGACCGCAACGTGGGCCTCGCCGAACCAGAACGGCGTCTGGAGACCGGTCTGGAGGACGACGAGCAGGAACGACAGCACGGGCACATCCCGGCCCTCGCCGATCGTCGTCGCGCCGCCGCCGTCGGCGTAGGCGACGCCGCCGACCGTCTCGCCCGCGGGCAGCCGATCGGCCTCGTAGGGCACCTGCGGCGTCTGATAGCTCCAGACGGTCGCGCCTGTGCGGTTCACCTCGACGATGCGCTTGTTCAGCGAGTCGGTGATCAGGGTGTTGCCGTTGGGGAGGCGGTCGGCGTCCCGGGGCCAGTTGAACTTCACGCCCTCGGCGCCGTAGAGGGCCCACGCGACGTTCCACTCCCCACTTCGATTCCGCCGCAGTTCGACGATCCGATCGTTGTGGCTGTCGGCGACCAGCACGGTCCCGTTGCCGAGCCACTGGGGGTTGTGCTGCTGGCGGAGCACCGTCGGGTCGCCCTTCGGGTTCGGATTCTCGTCGGGGTTCCGGTCCTCGTCGGCGTTGATCACCTCGACGACGCCCTCGCCGCGCTCGACGATCACGAGCTGGTGCGCGTTGCGGACGGAGACCAGGTAGCGGTCCTCGGAGATGACGTCGACGTCGTTGATGTGGAGCCAGTCGGTCCGAGTCGGGTCCGCGGGCGCGTCGTAGCGCTCGCTGGCGTTCCACTGCCAGGTGATCTCGCCCTCGCTGACGATGAAGATCCGCTCGTACTCCATGTCCGTCACGAGGTACTTTCCGGGAGACAGCCGCTCGACGTCGTGGACCTCGCTGTTCTTCCGCGTCCGGACCGGGAAGGAGTACTCGGAGACGACCTCGGGAGCGGCCTCGCTGCCGGCGTTCGGCTCGATGATCCGGAACCCCGTGTGCGTACAGGGGGCGTCGTAGGGACCGCAGTCGGCGTAGCCGCTGTCCATAAAGCCGGCCATCACCCGTCCGTCCGGGAGCATCGTGACGTCGAAATAGCTGTCCGTGTCGCCGGCGCGCCACCGGATCTCGCGGCCGTCGAGCAGGTAGACCGAGCCCTTCTCGTGGAGGCCGGGGCCGCCGCCCTGGGAGCCGACGAGCGTCCGTCGCGTCTCGCCGTCGCCGGCGGTGCCGACGTCGGGGGCGAGCGCGGCGCCGACGACGAGGGAGGAGACGAAGAGGACGACGCCCGCGAGCGCGAGCAGCGCGCCGGCGCGCTCCGCGGAGCGGGAGCCGCCGAGTCCGGGGACCTTGGATCGCATCGACTGGGTGTAGCACGGGGCAACAGCGAGAAAAACCGTTCGATGTCGGTCGCCGCGCTCGCGGGGCTACCCCCGCTCGGCCTTCAGTTCGATCCGGTAGCCGAACGGGTCCGTGACGTACACTGCGGGCGCCACGCCCGTCGCGCCCAGCGGGTCGAGCCGGCGGTCGACCTCGATCCCCGCGTCGTCGAGCGCCGACTCGATCCCCTCGATCGTGTCGTCGACGCGGACGGCGACGTGGTCGTAGGCGGTCCGCGACGGCGCCGCGAAGTCGTCGGACGGTTCGAGGTGGATCACGGCCCCGGACGCGAGCCGGACCGAGAAGAACGGCTTCTCGCCGGACTCGTACAGTCCCATCCCGTCGATCCCGAAGCCGAGCCCGTCCCGGTAGAACGCCAGCGCGGTCTCGATCCCGTCGGCGGGGATCTGCAGTTTCACGTGGTCGATGGCGGTCCCGTTCACGACCCTCCGTTGGCGCTCGTCCGACAAAGATCCGCCGCCGGCCGCGCCGGCGGGACACGCCCCGCGAGGACAAGACCTATCTCGCCCGGCGGCCAGCGCCGAGACGAGCGATGTTCGTCGGCCACGAGTGCCTCGCGTTCGCCCTCGCGGGGTGGGGTGCGCGCCGCGCCGGCCGCGACGCGCGGACCGCGCTCGCGCTCGCGGGCGTCGCCGCGCTCGCGGCGCTCCTCCCGGACCTCGACGTCGCGTACGCCGTCGCCACGTACGCCGCCGCCGTCGCCGGCGGGGTCCCGCTGGGCTGGGAGGCGTTCTGGGGCGTCGCGAACCGCGTCCACCGCGTCGTCACCCACCCGCTCCCCGTCGGCGCCGCCGCGACGCTCGCCTTCGGCGCGGGCCACCTCGCTGTTGGGCGAACGCGCCGATCCGACCCGTCGCCGTCCGCCGTCGTCACCGCAGCCGTCGCTCTCTTGGCTGGGCTCGCGATCCTGTGGGGCTTCCGCTCGACGGTCAGGCTCTCCGCGGCGGTCGTCGCGGCCGCGTTCCTCCTCGTCGCGGCCGTCGTCGGGGCCGCCGTCGCCCGACGAACCTCTCTTCCACCTACCGCGACGATGCTCGCCGCCGGCGTCGGATTTCTGACCCACCCGTTCGGCGACGTCTTCCTGGCGTCGCCGCCGCCGCTGCTGTCGCCGTTCGGCCCGCCGCTCCTGACCGAGCGGGTCGTCCTCGCGGTCGATCCGACGCTGAACCTCCTCGGGGTCCTCTTCGTCGAGGTCGCGGCGGTCTGGGCCGCCGTGGCGGTCTACGCGCGGCTGGCCTCCCCGGGCGGGTCGCCGACCGCCCTCCGCGACGCCGTCGACCCGCGTGCGGGCCTCGGACTCGTGTACGCGCCGGCCGCGGTCGTCCTCCCGCGGCCGACGATCGCCGACGCGCACGTCCTCGGATTCACGATCGTTCCGCTCGCACTCCTCGTGGGCGGGTGGATCTGGCTGTCCGGCCGCGGGGACGACGGCATCCGATCGTCCGCCCGGCCCGACGGCGACCCGCGATTCGTCGCGATCGTCGGCGCGCTCACGGCGCTCACAGTCGCCGCAGCGGGATATCTCGTCGCGTACGCCGCCGCGTGACCGCGTGTGACCGGGGCACAAACCAAACACTTAGTACACGTCAGTCTAATCAAATTTCCGAACGTCACGTCATCCATCCGTCAGGCGGCGTCAACCGCCGCGTGGTCGTTCCCCGCGACCGAAAGCCGCACCGAAGGCCCCCGACGATGATTGACACCCACTCGGACTCCTCGATCGAACTGCTGTCCGGACTGACTCCCCTCTGGTGGCAGGGGACGATAGTGTTCTTTCTCGTCGGCGACGTCGTCACGACGCTCTCGGGCTATCACCTGCACACGGTCGTCGAGACGAGCCCGCTCGTGGCCTGGCTGATCAACACCTACGGGCTCTCGCTCCTCGTACCGCTGAAGATCGCCGTCGTCGCGGGCTTTTACGGCCTGTACCGGATCGTCCCCCACCCGCACAGCATCGGCGTTCCGCTCGCGCTCTGTATGCTCGGGTTCGTCGTGACGGTGTGGAACGGCGCGGTGATCGTGGCGGCGCTGCTGTGAGCGTTCCTCCGTCGAAGGCGAATATGGTTCGATAGCGGCGGCTCATCGTTACGAAGGGGGGAGAAGTGGGCCGGCGCAGATATCGAACCGCATCAGACGTGCTCGCTTCGCTGCGCGCGACTGACTGGCTCGAATCTGCGCGTCGACCAGACACCCCGAACCGTGCTCGTCGCTGACGCTCCTCACAGTTGATCAGGGGTAGAAGTGGGCCGGCGCAGATTCGAACTGCGGTTACGGCCACCCGAAGGCCGAAGGATACCAAGCTACCCCACCGGCCCGCACTCGTACCGTCGTCGTTCGTTCTTTTAACGCTTCCGAACCGTCAGAGCCCGCGCCGCGCCCGTCAGGTGTCGAGGTCCGGTTCGCCGTCGCCGCGGACCTCGAAGTACCGATCCCGGTGGCGTCGACACCCCGGATTGAACGCCGCGCCGCAGGCGGGACACGCGTCGTCGCCGTCGAGGTACGTCCGCGCCGTGAGCGTCGCCCCGCAGGCGCCGCACAACACTGCCGGCTCGTCGAACCGCTCGTGCGGCCACGGCTCGGGGTCGTGCTCGGTGGCCTCGGCGTGACACGCGTGACACGGCGAGAACGCCTCACAGCAGCCGAAGCGGAGCGCCGCGACGTCGACCGCGTCGTCCCAGTGCGCACAGCGCGTCTCCGGATCGACGGCGACGCCGACGAGCGGGACCGCAAAGCGGTCGTCGCGATCGGGCGCGTGCGTGGTCCGGCGGTCTCCCGCGTCGGCGTCGGCGTCGGTCATCTCTCAGTAGGTGGTGTAGCCGCCGGTGTCCAGGTAATTGTGCGCGACGGTGATCGCGTGGTCGGCGTGGAGGATCTCGGGGCTCAGCCGCACCCGCTCGTCCGCCGCGTCGGCCAGGAGGTCGGCCTCCGCGCCGCTGAAGTCGCGGTGGTCCGAGAGCACGAAGAGCGGGTCCGCGGGCGGCTCGACGTCCGCGACGGGGGCGCCGTCCTCGTGGAGTTCGACGACGGTCGCCTCGTCGGCGAGGTCGGCGAGGGTCGCCTCGAAGCCCATCCGGCGGATCGAGACCCCGGGCGTGCTCTCGGCGGGCATATGGCCGATCGCGTCCTCACGGTGGTCTAACGCCGTGCGGATCAGCGCGGCCGTGCTCCGCTCGTCGGGGTTGAGCCGGCGGAGGTCCGCGCCGTCGAAGCGGACGGTGAACGCGTCGCCGAGGACGAGGTGGACCCGCACGTCCTCGCGGATCGCGTGCGAGAGGAAGAACGCGCTCGTGACACAGCGGCAGAGCACGTCGAGGCGGCCGGCGCCGCCCGCGACGTCGTCGAGCGAGAAGTCGGGCGTCGTGGGCGCGTCGTGGCCGACGATCAGGAACTGTCGCATAGCCGGTGTCGACGCGCCGCCGTCAAGAATCGCGCGCTTTCGCTCCGAGACCGGACGGAGGCCGCGGGAGCGGCGATCTCAGTCCGCGGTGGCCGCGGGTCTCAGACCGCCGTCGGCCGCGTCGGCGCGGTCGATCCCGTCGGCGATCCCGAGGACGGCGGCGCCGGGGCGTTCCCGGTCTTCTGGCCGCTCACGAGGAAGTCCGCGAGGTTGCCGATGAAGGCCTCGTTGCTCGCGACGTAGGCGTTCGTCGGCGCGAGGAAGTCGGTGTCGCCGACCATCGCGACGTCGCCGGACTGCACCGCCACCGCGTAGGTGTCGGCGCGGCGCGTCGTCGAGAGCTTCGTCCCCTCGACCGTCGACAGCGCGGTCTGGCCGCCCGCGGTCGAGACCGCGGCCGCGTCGTGGAAGACGGCCCGGTCGACGCCCTCCGAGAGCGAGCCGCTCCCGGGCGTCGCGTAGACGCTCTGGAAGTTGGTCTCGTACTCCTGCATGTTGAACAGGTAGCCGGACTGCGCGGAGACGCCGAACGCCGAGCTCAGGCTGGGGCCGCCGCTCGACGGCTGGGAGACGGCCAGGCCGAGCAGGCTGATCACCGAGCCGCCGGAGGAGGGCGGATCCGACAGCAGGAGGACCCGGCCGCCGGCGTCGTTGAAGGCGCGGACGCCCGCGAGCTGCGAGGGCGTGTACGGCTGGCTCGGGTTGGCGACGAGGAACGCGTCGGCGCTCCGGAGCGACTCGTTCCACGCCTCGCCGCGGGCCTGGTCTTGGGTCACGACGCGGACCTCGTGGCCATTCTCGACGAGCGTGTTCACGAGCGTCGAGAGCTTCTCGTCGGAGAGGTCGTTCCCGTGGGCCTGATCGACGAGGATCGTCTTGCCCTCGGCGTCGCTGTCCATCGTGATCTCGCCGCTCTCCTCGGCGGCGGCGACGCGGACCGCGTCGGCGTCGGTCTGCTGCTGGGCGAGGTTCGTCACCTCGGGCGTGCCGCCGCCGAGAACGAGCGGGGCGACCGCCGAGGCGCCGACGACCAGTCCGACGATGACGACGAACGCGATCGCGGGACGGGTGAGGTCACGCGCTTGCATTCGCCGACACCTCCGGGTCGTAGTAGGGGATTTCGTCCACCATCAGCGGTTGCGTGACGGGGGCGAGGCCGTTCGTCCGATCGCTCCGTTTGTAGATCATCGTCCCGTTGTCGGTGTCGCTGGCCAGGAGGATCAGGCCGAGCGAGTTCGGCGGCTCCTGTCTGGCCACGTCGTAGTTGTCCATCCCGGCCATCTCGGCCGCGCGGTCGATCGCCGTCGGCAGCGCGCCGATCCGGTCCGCGAAGCCGTTCTGGACGGCCTCCGGCCCGAGGTAGGTCTTCGCGTAGGCGACCTCCTCGCGCGAGAGCGTGATGTTCTCGCCGCGGTGCTCCATCACGCGCCCGACGAACTGCCGCTTGAGCGACTCGATCGTCCGCCGTCGCTGGTCGGTCGTCGGCTGGGCCTTGTCGGGCCCCGTGCGGATGACGGAGTCCGGGAGCGGGACGGTCCCGCCGGTCCCGATCACGCCGACGCTCCCGACCTGCGAGGAGGAGAGGACGTAGATCTCGTCCGCCGGCAGCATCCCGTAGTACGCGCCCGAGGCGCCGACGCCCTGGACGGACGCGACGACGGGCATCTCTTCTGCTGTTCGTAACACTTCGAGGTACAATCGCTCGCTGGGAGCGACGGCCCCGCCGCCGCTGTCCACTTTGAGGACGACCGCTTTGATGGACTCGTTGGTCCGCGCGTTGCGGAGGTCCTCTGCGATCCCGTCCACCGTCGTCGACGAGATGGTGCCGGAGACCGTGATGACCGACACCGTCCCGTCGGACTGGGCGGAGGTCGCGTAGTCGTGGGCAACGGGGGCGAGCACCGCACTCACCAGGACGGCCGCGACGACGGCGACGACGAATATCGCCTTCGCCGAGGTCGCGGATGAGTTACTGCTCATACTGCATCACCGAGGTATGGGTGTCGCCCTAAAGGGGTTCGTGTGGCACAAAATGCGATTTCACCAACGGGGAGTCAGCAGACCACCCGAGCGAACCCCACTCGCGCCTCGTAGTGATTACGCTTGCTGTTTACCGCCGAACGCCACCCCGGTAACGGCGTTCGGCGGTAAGAGACGAGAGCAATCACTATCAGTCGGTCAGGCCGTACCCGCGCCGGAAGAGCGCGACGTCGAGCGCGACGACCGCGACCGCGAGCGCGGTCAGGACCGCGAGAGAGGCGTTCGGATCGACCTCGCTGACGCCGAGGAAGCCGTACCGGACGCCGTTGACCATGTAGATCATCGGATTCAGGAGCGATACCTGCTGGACCGTCTCCGGCAGTTCGTTCAGCGAGTAGAACACGCCGCCGAAGAAGACCAGCGGACGCAGGATGAACTGATTCAGCATCGTCAGGTCGTCGAAGTCGTCGGCCCAGAGCCCGGCGACGACGCCGAGTCCGGCGAAGAGCACCGTGATGACGACGCCGAACGCGACGAGGTAGAACGGCTGGGCCGCGCCGACAGAGGTGAAGAACGCGCCGATGAGCGCGATCAGGACCCCGACGATCGCGCCGCGGATCGCCGCCGCCAGCACGTACGCGCCGACCATCGTTCGATACGAGAGCGGCGAGGTCAGCACCTCCTCGATGTAGCGGTTCCACCGGCCGTGGAAGATGTTGAACGAGGTGTTCTCGAAGGCGTTCGAGATCGCGCCCAGCACCACCAGCCCGGGGAGGATGAAGAGGATGTACGGGACGCCGGCGATCTCGTCGATCCGCTCGCCGAGGATGACGCCGAACACCGAGAAGTAGAGGACGTTCGTGATGAACGGCGGGACGAAGGTGTTGCGCGGCCGGCGGATGAATCGGAGGACCTCACGCCGCAGGAGCGAGACGAAGCCCGTGAGGCCCGTGCGCCCGGCCGACTCGGAGGCGCGGTCGCTCTGCGTCTCGGGGCTCATTCGACCCCCACCTCCGGCGTCGCGCGCTCTTCCTCGGGGCGGGTCATCTCGACGAAGACCTCCTCTAGGGAGGTCCGCTGGATCTCCAGGTCGACGATCTCGTGGCCCGCGCGGTCGAGCCGTCGGACAAGGTCGGGCGCGACGAGGCCGCCCTGCCGCGCGGTGACGACGAGGCGCTCCCCGTCGAGGTCGACCTCCTCGACGCGGTCGTCCTCGGCCGCGAAGTCGGGCACGGCGGTCGGCGCCTCGCGCAGTTTGATCACGACGTCGTCGGTGCCGCGGTTCATCAGCTCCTCGGGGCTCGCGACGTCGACGACGCGGCCCGAATCCAGGATCGCGACCTCGTCGCAGAGCCGCTCTGCCTCCTCGATGTAGTGGGTCGTGAGCAGGACCGTCGTCCCGCGCTGATTGAGGTCGACGATGGTCTCCCAGAGCTCGCGCCGGAGCTGGACGTCGACGCCGGCGGTCGGCTCGTCCAGGATCAGGAGGTCGGGGTCGGTGATGAGCGCCCGCGCGAGCATGAAGCGGCGCTTCATCCCGCCGGAGAGCCAGTCGAAGCGGGTGTCGCGCTTGTCGTAGATGCCGACGCGCTTGAGCACCTCGTCGGCCCTCTCGGCGGCCTCGTCCCGCGGGACGCCGTGGTAGCCGGCCTTGTGCTCTAGGACCTCGCGGATCGGGAAGAAGCGGTCGACGTTGAACTCCTGGGGCGCGAGGCCGATGCGGTCGCGCGCCGCCCGGTAGTCGTCTTCCACGTCGTGGCCGAACACGCGCGCCGTCCCGCCGCTCTTGCGGACCAGGCCGACGAGGACGTTGATGAACGTCGTCTTCCCCGCGCCGTTGGGGCCGAGCAGGCCGAAGAAGGAGCCCTCGGGCACGGTGAGGTCGATCCCGTCCAGCGCCTGTACGTCGCCGTAAGACTTCCGCAGGTCGCGTATCTCGATCGCGGGCGTTCCCATTGCCGTCCGGTTCGGGCTCGGCGGACCTAAGGACCACGAAGGCGGCCGGTCGGGCCGCCTTCTGGAGACTTGGCGGGCGCGCGACGCGAGCGATCAAGCGGCGGGTCCGCCGGCGGAGCGAAACGCCGATGCCCCCGCCGGACGTCTACGGACCGTGACCCGCGCGAACGAGTCGCCGCCCGGAGACGCCCCCGCTCCCGTCCGCGACGAGGACGCCGACGTCCGACCACCCCGCGCCGCCGACCTGACCGAGGCCGAACGCGCGCGGCTGGCCCGCGTCCGTCGCCTCAGCCGTGCGCTCGACAGCGCGGTCGCGATTCCGGGCACGAACGTCCGCGTCGGCCTCGACCCCGTCTTGGGGCTGCTCCCGGGCGTCGGCGACGCCGCCGCGGGCGCGCTCTCGGCCTACGTGATCGCCGAGGCCGCGGCGCTCGGCGTCCCGCGGGCGACGCTCGCGCGGATGTGCCTCCACGTCCTCGTCGACGCCGTCGTCGGCTCGCTCCCGCTCGTCGGCGACGCCTTCGACGCGGTCTGGCGCGCGAACGACCGGAACGTCCGCCTCCTGGAAGCACGGCTCGACGACCCGCGGGGCGAGCGCCGGGACCGCCGGGTCGTGGCCGCGCTCGGTCTGGGCATACTCCTCCTGACGGCCGCGGTCGGCGCCGCCGGGCTCGCCGCTGTCTGGTGGCTCTCGGGCGTCGCGGGCGTCGTCTGACCGCCGTCCTCACGGGCCGAAGGACAAGACAGAAGCCCTGCGCCCCGTTCGTAGCGGTATGAGCATCCTCGACGACGCTCGCGCGCTCGCCGCGCAGGACCCGGTCTGTGACGCCTGCCTCGGCCGGGTCTTCGCCGACCGGAGCCACGGGCTCACGAACGAAGACCGCGGCCGGAGCCTCCGGATCGCCGCCGCGCTCGACGACGACGAGCCCCACGAGCCGGTCGACACCGAGTCGTGTTGGGTCTGCGAGGGCCGGTGCGCCGAGTTCGACGAGTGGGCCGCGCGCTGTGCCGACGCCGTTTCGGATACGGAGTTCGACACCTACCAGGTCGGCACTCGGACCCCGCCGCTGATCGAGGAGAACGAGGAACTCCTCCGGGAGACCGCCGGCCTCGACCCCGACGCGGGCGAACTGTTCAAATCGGAGTTCAACCGCGAGGTCGGCAAGCGTGTCGGCCGCCGCACCGACACGACCGTGGAGTTCGGGCGGCCCGACGTCCAGTTCACGCTCGACCTGGAAGCCGACCGCGTCGAGGTCGACGTCCACTCGGCGTTCGTCTACGGGCGCTACCGGAAGCTCGAACGCGACATCCCGCAGACGGAGTGGCCCTGCAGCGACTGCGACGGCTCGGGCTACGTCGGCAAACAGCAGTGTGAGACCTGCGAGGGGACCGGCTACCTCTACCAGGACAGCGTCGAGGGCCTGACCGCGCCGGTCGTCCGCGACGTGATGGACGGCACCGACGCGAAGTTCCACGGCGCCGGCCGCGAGGACGTCGACGCGCGGATGCTCGGCACCGGCCGGCCGTTCGTCGTCGAGGTGATGGAGCCGCGGCGCCGCCGCGTCGACACCGAGCGCCTGGAGGGCGACATCAACGCCTTCGCCGAGGGGAAGGTCGAGGTCGAGGGGCTGCGGCTCGCGACCTACGAGATGGTCGAGCGCGTCAAGGGTCTGGACGCCTCGAAGCGGTACCGCGCCGAGGTCGAGTTCGGCGACGCCGTCGACGACGACGCCCTCGCCGACGCGCTCGCGGAACTGGAAGGCGCGACGATCGAGCAGTACACGCCCCACCGCGTCGATCACCGCCGGGCGAACCTCACCCGCGAGCGGTCGGTCTACGAGGCCGACGGCGAGCGCGAGGACGCCTACCACGCCACCGTCGAGATCCACGGCGAGGGCGGCCTCTACATCAAGGAACTCGTCTCCGGCGACGAGGGACGGACCGAGCCGAGCATCGCCGGCCTGCTCGGCGTCGACGCCGAGGTGACGGCGCTGGACGTCGTCGGGGTCTACGGCGAGGAGGGGGACTTCGAGGACGAGTCGTACTTCCTTGAATCGGCAGTCGGCCGCGGAGACGAAACGGACGACGAGAGCACCGACGACGCGGGCGACGCCGACGCCCCGAACGCCGCAGAATGACCGACGACCGCGACGTCGAAGGGGGGGCGACGGACGCACACCCCGACGAGGTCGCCATCGGCACCGACGAGGCCGGAAAGGGCCCCGTGCTCGGCCCGATGGTCGCGGCCGCCGTCCGCGCCGCGCCCGCCCGGATTCCGGACGGGGTCGACGACTCGAAGCGGCTCTCGCCGGCGACGCGACGCGACCTCGCCGAGGCGCTTCGGACGTCTCCCGACGTCGACGTCGGCGTCGCCGTCGTCCCGACCGAGCGCATCGACGACCCCGAGACGGATATGAACTCCCTGACGGTCGCGGCGCACGCCGAGGCCGTCGCGGCGATCGCTCGCGAGGGCGATCGGGTCGTCGCCGACGCGGGCGACGTGAGCGAGTCGCGGTTCGCGCGTCGCGTCCGCGAGGGCGCGAGCGACGGCGGCCCGTCGGTCGCGGTGTACGCCGAACACGGCGCCGACGAGACGTACCCGCTCGTCGCGGCCGCGTCGGTCGTCGCGAAGGTCGAACGCGACGCCAGAATCGAAGCGCTCGACGACGAATTCGCAGAGTACGGCCCCGTCGGGAGCGGGTATCCGAGCGATCCGGCGACCCGCGAGTTCCTCCGGCGCTACGTCGAGGCGACGGGCGAACTCCCCGACTGCGCCCGGGCGTCGTGGTCGACGTCCGAGGAAGTCCTCGCGGCCGCCGAGCAGTCGGGGCTCTCGGAGTTCTGAACGGCGCCGCTCCGGGAGCGGTTCACCGCATCGCTTCGAGCGAGACGTACGAGCCCGCCTCTGCGGACACCCACGTCGTCGGGAGCTCGTCGGCGTCCGCGTCCTGCGGGAAGATCGTACACTCGTCGGGGGCGTCCTCGTAGGTCTCGATTCGGGCGACGTAACGCCGGCTGGGGAGCGTCGGCTCGCCGGCTGTGCCGCGGTCGTCTTCGGGCGAATCGACGTCGAGGGGGTGGGGATCAGTGGGCATCGTTGGGTTCGTCGGAGCGTCCGGCATCGGTCGTCGCCCGGTACGGTTTAACTTTGAAGCGCGTTCGCATTTAAACAGGCGCCTATTCTCATAGGGTGGGAGCCGTCCGGCGACTCGGCTCCCGCTCCGAGCGGGAGTGGCCGACCGCTCAGCGGTCGACCGTCGTCAGCGCCCGGAGGATGTCGCCGTAGGCCGGCCGGGTGATGAGCACCCCGACGAGGACGCCGAGGATGGTGAAGATGGCGAAGCCCTGGAGGTCGCCGAGCGAGAGGATCGCCAGCGGCGACATCGCGAGGATGGTCGTCGCCGCCGCCGCGCCGATCACCCAGAACGCCTTCCGGAAGCGCGACTGGAAGACGCGTCTGGAGTTGATATCACCTTCGGCCATCACCTCGTCGGCGATGATGATCAGGTCGTCGACGCCGGTCCCGATCACCGCGATGAAGCCGGCGATGACAGAGAGGTCAAGCGGGTAGCCGATCCCGGCGGCGAACCCGAGCAGGATGACGACCTCCGAGAGCGCCGTCACGATCATCGGCGCCGCGACGCGGGCGTCGCTGTAGCGGACGAACACGACGCCGCTGACCGCGAGCACGGCGATGATCCCGGTGATGAGCGAATTGACGCGGAAGTCCGCGCCCTGGCTCGGCGAGATGTACGAGACCGTCCCGCCGCTGTCCTGCGAGAAGTCCAGTCGGGCGGGGAGCGCGCCCGCGCGGAGGTTGATCGAGACCTGCTGGGCCTCGGAGATGTTCGTGGTCTGGAGCTGGAACACGGGGTCCTGCGCCCAGGCGCCGCTCCGGAGCGTGTCGGCGAGGCCGGGACTCATCCCGAAAGCGTTCGTCACCTCGCCGTTGACGACGAGCAGGAGACACGGCTCGGTGCCGTTGGGGTTCCGCTGGTAAGTACAGCGCGTCCCGCCCTGCTGGGCGAGTCCGGTTTCGACCATCGCCTGCTGGAAGTCGTCCGCAACGGACTCCTTGACCGTGACCGGAACGTACGCGCCGGTGCCCTGGCCCTCCTGTGCGGTCCCGATGCTCTGGAAGTCGTCCTGCTGGAGGACGACCTCTCGGGTGTAATTCCCGTTCGTGGGGTAGTACGCCTCGATCACGACCGTCCCGCGTTCGGCGACCAGCTCGCGGACCTGCGACGCGTCCTGGTTCGGGACCTCGACGAGGATGTAGTGTTCGCCCTGCGCGGTCGTCACCTGCTGGACGGTCCCGCCGGAGAGGCCTGCCTCGTTGATCTTGTTCTGGAGGATGCGCACGACTTCCTGGCGCGTCGCCCCGGTGACGCCGTCGCGGACCGTCTCGTAGGCGTACCCCGCGGCATCGAGCGCCGCGGCGAGTTCGTCGGTGGTGACGCCCTCGGCGGTCACCTCGACGGTCGCTCCCGTGCCCGCCTGCGACTGCTGTCCGCCCTGCCCCCCGGCCGGCCGGGCGATGACGTCCGCGGGTCCGGCGTCTTCCAACTCCGCCGCGACGGCCTGTTCGACGGCTCGGGCGCTATCGCCGCCGAAATCGACGCCCTCGGCGGTCACGCCGACGAGCGGGGCGCGGACCCGCGTTCCGCCGGAGAGTTCGAGGCCGTACTTGAGGTTCGTGATCCCGCTCGTGGCGGCGTTGCCGCTGCCGCCGCCCTCGGCCGCGAGCGTCGGCGAGAAGAGCGCGAACCCCGAGATCAGGATGAACACGACGAGCAGGAGGACCCGCCAGTTGTCGCGGAGGTCGACCATCAGCGGGACACCCCCTCGAACTTGTACCAGCGGAGCAGGCTCAGATTCAGGAGGTAGGTGTTCATCAGGTCCGCGGCGAGCCCGAAGACGAGGACGGTGCCGATCGCCGCCAGGAGCTGGATCCCGAACAGCGTCGCCGTGATCGTCATCACGATCATCGCGGCGATCGACGTCAGCGTCATCGTCACGCCCGTTCGCATCGCGCGGTAAGTCGACTCGTAGAAGTCGCCCGAGCGGCGGAGGATGTGGTTGTTCAGGAGGATGTCGGAGTCGACGGAGTACCCGATGAGCATCAACAGCGCCGCGACCGTCCCCAGAGACAGTTCGATCCCGAGGACGTTCATCAGGGCGACCGGGATGACGATGTCGGAGAACGCCGAGAGCACGACCGCGACCGAGGGGACGAACACGCGGAACATCGCGAAGACGAGCACGCTCATCCCGAGGAAGGCGACCGCCAGGCCGCCGAGCGCGAGCACCTGTGTGTTCGCGCCGAAGCTCGCCGAGACCGAGGAGATGGACAGTACGTCGAGTCCCGCTGCCTCGGCCTGTCGCTCCAGTTCCGTGGCGCTCACGCCGCTGGTGCCGGCCTCCGACTGGAACGTCACGATGTAGACGTTCTGGGCCGGCACCGAGCGGATCGACTCGGGCTCGGCCGAGAAGGCGTCTCTGATCTGCTGTTCGGCCGCGGACTGTGGCCCGTCGATCGCCACCTGTACCTCCGTCCCGCCGGTGAACGCGATGCCCTGATTCACCGGCGACCCCGTCATCACGTACCAGCCCGCGATGACGAGGAGCGCCACCACCAGGACGGCGAGCGGGATCGCCGCCAGCTGGCGGTTCGTGTACCGGGTGTAATCGACCTCCGGTACCGTAAACTCGACCATAGATGCCGGTGGAGAGCCGCGCCGAATAAGCCTTCTTATGCTCGACTCTGCGAGCCACGACCGGGTTCGCCCCTCCGGTGTCCGTCCCGAACTACGGCATGTACCGCACCGAGAGCACGCCCGGCGACGAGCGGATCTCGACCCGGTCCACGTCGAGCCGGGCGGCCCGCGAGAGCAGCCCCTCCTCGTCGTCGAGGACGTCGTCGACGGCCGCCTCGGTGTCGCCCTCGGGAACGGTGATGATGTGGATCTCGCCGTCGCCGGCGCGCGGCTCCCGCGTGAGCTCGCCGACCTCCTGGGACGCGGCGATCTCCTCGCTGTTGGCGGTCGGCGGCTCCTCGCTCCGCTCGACCGACAGCGACCGCCGCGAGACCGTCTCGACGAGCCGGTAGGAGACGTTCATCGGCGGATCCGGCGAGACGGCGCCCTCGACGACGTCGTTGCGCTCGACGCCGGGGTTCGACGACAGCGTGTGGACCTGTCCGCTCTCGACGTTCTTCAGGACCGCCGAGGCGTCGTCCGCGGCGGTCACGAGGAAGGTGCCCTCGATCCGCTCTTCGCTCGTGGGATCGGCGTCAGTCATCGCCCGCCGGTAGACGGCCGGCGCACTTGCGGGTTTCGTCGCGGGCTCGGCGACGAGCGCCGGCTCGCATCAGCGGAAGAGCCAGTGGGCGACCCCGACGAGCGACGCACCCGAGAGCGGGACGATCCACGAGAGGACGGGCGGGATCGCGTACAGCGCGGCGATCGCCGGGGCGAAGATCCCCGACGGCGCCGGCCGGGCCACCGTCTCGCCGTCCAGCGTGAACGTCTCCGGCATCGACGCGACCAGGCCGAGGTACAGCGACAGCAGGAAGACGAACCCCGCGACCGCGAGCGCGGCCTCGTGGCGCGCCGACGCCCCGACGTTCTTCCGCCGCCGACGCGCGACGACGAGCGTCGGCGCGACGGCCGGGAGGACGACGAGCAGGCCGATCACGACGTAGAACGCCCGCGAGAGCGTGAGCGACCCGCCCTGGACCGCCGCGGTCTGGCCGATGAGGACGACCAGCGCGATGCCGACGAAGAGGCCGATGAGGGCGATGGCGAGCGCGCTCACGACGACGTAGAGTTTGAACAGCCGCGACTCGCTGGCCCGGAAGGCGTAGGGATACGCGCCGACGACGCCGCCGTAGTCGGATGCCATCGGCCGCCGTAGGGCGCGCGGGCGTTTCAACGGACCGGTCCGGCGCGCTCGCGACCTCGCCCGGCGCGCCTCCAACCGACCGCTTTTTCGCCCGGCGCGGTAGTGGACGCGTATGCACGTCGATCTCGGCAGCGCGCTCGATGCGACCCCGGGCGTCTCGCGGGCGTCGCTCGAACGGCTCGACGAACAGGTGGCGACGGCCCACGAGCGGATCGAGGCCGGTCGCCGGAACGCCGAACACGGCTACGCGGCGCTGAATCTCCCCGACACCGTCGACCTCGACGCGATCAGGAGCGCCGTCGCGCCCTTCGACGATCCGGCCGCCGTGCTGACGGTCGGCATCGGCGGGAGCGCGCTGGGCGCGGCGACGTTCGCCGACGCGCTCTCGGATCCGTCGGATCCGGACGCGTACTTCCTCGACAACGTCGACCCCGAGCACGTCTCCGAACTCCTGGCGTCGTTACCGCTCGACCGGACGGTCTTGAACGTGGTTTCCAAATCGGGGACGACGGCGGAGACGCTCGCGAACTTCCTCGTCGTCCGCGACGCGATGGCGGACGCGGGCGTCGACTGGACCGAACGGACGTTCGTCACCACCGGCGACGAGGGGAACCTCCGCGGGCTGGCGGCCGAACACGACCTCCCGTCGCTTCCGGTCCCCGAGGGCGTCCCCGGGCGGTTCTCGGCGCTCTCGACGGTCGGGCTCGCCGTCGCGGCGATCCAGGGCCACGACCTCGACGTCATCAGGGACGGCGCGACCGAGGCGGCGGACGGACTCTCCGGGTCGCTGTTCGAGACGCCCGCCTACGCGTACGGCGCGACCGCGTACGCGCTCGCCGGACGCGGCGCGCTCATGAACGCGATGATGCCCTACGCCGAGCGCCTGGAGACGTTCGCCGAGTGGTTCGCGCAGCTGTGGGCCGAGAGCCTGGGCAAGGACGGGCTCGGACAGACGCCGGCGCGGGCGCTCGGCGCGACCGACCAGCACTCCCAGCTCCAGCTCTACCGCGCCGGGCCGCGGGACAAGCTCGTCACGCTCGTCCGGCCGCGGGAGCGCGTCGACCGCGACATCCCCGAGACCGACCTCGACGGGCTGGCGTACCTCGGCGGCTCCTCGCTCGGCGACCTGCTCGACGCCGAGTTCGAGGCGACGGAGGCCAGCCTCGCGGCGTCGGGCGTGCCGGCGATCCGGGTCGAGATCGATGCGGTCGACGAGCGGAGCCTCGGCTCGCTGCTCTACGAAATGGAGGCCGCCTGCGTGCTCTACGGCGAGCTGGCGTCGGTGTCGACGTTCACCCAGCCGGCGGTGGAGTGGGGGAAACGCGCCGCTCGCGGCCTGCTCGGCGGCGGTGACTTCGAGGAGGCCGAAGCGGTCGACGACCGGACGAGCCTCGTCGTCGAGTAGCGGCCGGACGCGGGGCTCGGCTGGAAAAAAGGGCGAACAGCCGGCACCACCGCGCCCGCGCCGACGTACCGGACACCCGCAGCCCGACGCGGGACCGCTCTCAGGTCACGGGGCTGCTGGCCGCGTGTTCGTATATAAAATCGTGCCGCGGTCACGTCGCCGCCCCCGCGCTCGCCGCAACATCTATATCCACGACGTTCGTGTTTCGATCCAACACGGGTGTTTGGTCCCCCGTGGCGGTGAGCCGCGCTTCTCCGACTCGGAGTTGGCAAGCGTTAAATGGCTCCCAGTCGAACCGGGCTGTAGTATCCCGTGAGAACTTCTTCACCACCCACACCCCATCACAAGACATGGTAGACGTAAGCCAACACGAGCTCGTCCCAGAGCACACGCTCATCGATGAGGAGGAGGTCGAGTCGATGCTGACGCAGTACGACGTCAAGCGCACCGATCTCCCGAAGATCAAGCGGCGCGACCCGGCGCTCCCCGACGAGGCCGAGCCCGGCGACGTCGTCGAGATCGTCCGCGACTCCCGAACCACAGACAAAGCGGTATCCTACCGACTGGTGATCGAATGAACCGACAGGACCGACGCGTCGTCTCGCGCGAGTACTTCTCCGAGGAACGGCTCGCAGAACACCACTTCCGCTCGTTCAACAACTTCCTGGAGCGGGGGATGCAGGACGTCGTCACCGAGAAGGAACGCATCGAGACCGACATCGGCGACAAGGAGGGCGAAGAGCCCGTCTTCGTCGAGCTCGGCGACGTCCGCGTCGAGACCCCGCGCGTCCGCGAGGCCGACGGCTCCGAGGAACTGCTGTTCCCGCAGGAGGCCCGCCTCCGGAACATCACCTACGCCGCGCCGGTGTTTATGGAGATGTCCATCGTGCGCGGCGGCGAGGAAGAAGAGGAGGTCGTCGTCGACACCACCGAGACGAAGGTCGGCCGGATGCCGATTATGGTCGGCTCGACGAAGTGCAACATCGCCGGCCTGTCCGACGAGGACCTGATCGAGATCGGCGAGGACCCCGTCGACCCCGGCGGCTACTTCATCGTCAACGGCTCCGAGCGGGTGCTGATGACGAGCGAGGACCTCGCGCCCAACAAGATCCTCGCGGAGTACGACTCCAAGTACGGCGACGAGATCCAGGTCGCGAAGACGTTCTCCCAGCGCCGCGGGTACCGCGCGCTGGTGCTCTGTGAGCGCAACCGCGAGGGGCTGCTCGAAGTCTCTTTCCCCTCGGTCTCCGGCTCGGTGAACTTCGTGACGCTCGTCCGCGCGCTCGGGCTCGAATCCGACGAGGAGATCGTCCACCGCGTCTCCGACGACCCCGAGATCGTGAAGTTCATGCTCGAAAACCTGGAGGAGGCCGACGTCCAGACCGAAGAGGAGGCCATCGAGACGCTCGGCAAGCGCGTCGCCGGCGGCCAGGGCAAGAACTACCAGCTCAAGCGGGCGAACTACGTCATCGACCGCTACCTCCTCCCCCACCTCCACGAGGACGGCGTCGACGACGAGGACGTCCGCATCAACAAGGCGTACTACCTCTGCCGGATGGCCGAGGCCTGCTTCGAGCTCGCGCTCGGTCGCCGCGAGTCCGACGACAAGGACCACTACGCCAACAAGCGCCTGAAGGTCTCGGGCGACCTGATGAAGGACCTCTTCCGGACGGCGCTGAACAAGCTCGCCCGCGACGTGAAGTACCAGCTCGAACGGGCGAACATGCGGAACCGCCAGCTCACGGTCAACACCGTCGTCCGCTCGGACGTGCTCACAGAGCGGCTCGAACACCCGATCGCGACGGGCAACTGGGTGGGCGGCCGCTCCGGCGTCTCCCAGCTCGTCGACCGGACGGACTACATGGGCGTGCTCTCGCACCTCCGGCGGCTCCGGAGCCCGCTGTCGCGGAGTCAGCCGCACTTCGAGGCGCGCGACCTGCACGCGACCCAGTGGGGTCGAATCTGCCCCTCCGAGACCCCCGAGGGGCCGAACTGCGGACTGGTGAAGAACTTCGCACAGGCGATGGAGCTCTCGCAGAACATCGAGGACGAACAGGCCCTCAAGCGCGAACTGGCGTCGATGGGCGTCGAAGGAATCCCCGGCATCGAGGGGCCGGCAACCGGAACACCCGCGGACGACTAACATGGCTCAGGCACAACGCGAGGCGAAAGTCTACGTCAACGGTAGTCTGGTCGGGACCCATCCCGACCCCGAACAGCTCGCAGAACAGATCCGAGAGGCGCGGCGTCGCGGCGACGTCAGCGAGATGGTCAACGTCTCGGTGAAAGAGCGGACCCGCGAGGTCATCGTCAACGCCGACGCCGGGCGGGCGCGGCGCCCGCTGATCGTCGTCGAGAACGGCGAACCGCTGCTCGGCGACGACGAGATCCAGGCGGTCAAGGAGGGCGCCTTAGAGTTCGAGGACCTCGTCGACCGCGGCTACGTCGAGTTCATCGACGCCGAGGAGGAAGAGGACATCTACGTCGCCGTCGACGAAGACGAGGTCACAGAGGATCACACGCACCTCGAAATCGACCCGCAGCTCATCTTCGGCATCGGCGCGGGGATGATCCCCTACCCCGAGCACAACGCCTCGCCCCGGATTACGATGGGCGCGGGGATGATGAAGCAGTCCCTCGGGCTCCCGGCGGCGAACTACCGCATCCGGCCCGACACGCGCCAGCACCTCCTCCACTACCCGCAGCTGTCGATGGTCAAGACCCAGACCACAGAACAGATCGGGTTCGACGAGCGGCCGGCGGCGCAGAACTTCGTCGTCGCCGTGATGTCGTATGAAGGCTTCAACATCGAGGACGCGCTGGTGATGAATCAGGGCTCGGTCGACCGCGCGATGGCGCGCTCGCACTTCTTCCGGACCTACGAGGGCGAAGAGCGCCGCTACCCTGGCGGTCAGGAGGACCGCTTCGAGATCCCGAGCCAGGACGTCCGCGGCGCCCGCGGCGAGGACGCCTACACCCACCTCGACGAGGACGGCCTCGTCAACCCCGAAACCCGGGTCGACGAGAACTCCGTCCTCCTCGGGAAGACGTCGCCGCCGCGCTTCCTCGAAGAGCCCGACGATATGGGCGGGCTCTCGCCGCAGAAGCGACGCGAGACCTCCGTGACGATGCGCTCGGGCGAGTCTGGCGTCGTCGACACGGTCACGCTGATGGAGGGCGAGGACGGCTCCAAACTGGCGAAGGTCTCCGTCCGCGACCAGCGGATCCCCGAACTCGGGGACAAGTTCGCGTCCCGCCACGGTCAGAAGGGCGTCGTCGGCCACCTCGCGCCCCAGGAGGACATGCCGTTCACCGAGGAGGGCGTTGTGCCCGACCTCGTGTTGAACCCCCACGCGCTGCCGTCGCGGATGACGGTCGGCCACGTCCTGGAGATGCTCGGCGGCAAGGTCGGCGCGCTCGAAGGCCGCCGCGTCGACGGCACCGCCTTCCAGGGCGAAGACGAAGAGGAACTCCGGGGCGCGCTCGAAGACCACGGCTTCAAGTCCTCCGGCAAAGAGGTGATGTACTCCGGCGTCACCGGCGAGAAGATCGAGGCCGAGATCTTCGTCGGGACCATCTTCTACCACAAGCTGTACCACATGGTGAGCAACAAGCTGCACGCCCGCTCGCGCGGGCCGGTGCAGGTGCTCACCCGCCAGCCCACCGAGGGGCGCGCCCGCGAGGGCGGCCTCCGGCTGGGCGAGATGGAGCGCGACACCGTCATCGGCCACGGGGCCGCGATGGTGTTGCAGGAGCGCCTGCTCGACTCCTCGGACAAGGAGACGGTGTACATCTCCGCGGACACGGGGATGGTCGCCGTCGAGGACCGCGGCCAGCGCCGCATCTACGACCCCGTCACCGGCGACGAGGACGACATCCACGAGATCGAGATCAGCTACGCGTTCAAGCTCCTCCTCGACGAGATGATCGCGCTCGGCATCCGACCGCGACTGGACCTCGAAGACGCAGTCTAACACAATGTCAATGCAGACACCCAAAGAGATCGGCGCCATCCAGTTCGGGCTGATGGACCCCGAGACGTACCGCGATATGTCCGCGACGAAGATCATCACCGCGGACACCTACGACGACGACGGCTACCCCATCGACATGGGCCTGATGGACCCCCGGCTGGGCGTCATCGACCCCGGCCTGGAGTGCCGCACCTGCGGGTCGCACTCGGGCTCGTGTAACGGCCACTTCGGCCACATCGAGCTCGCCGCGCCCGTCATCCACGTCGGCTTCACCAAGCTCATCCGCCGCCTGCTCCGCTCGACCTGTCGGGAGTGCGGTCGCCTCTCGCTGACGGCCGACGAGCAGGACGAGTACCGCGACGCGCTCCAGCGCAACGAGGAGCTCGGCGAGGACTGGACCGACGTGTTGAAGTCGGCCGTGCGCCAGGCGCGGAAGGCGGGCCGCTGCCCGCACTGCGGCGCGCCCCAGCACGACATCAAACACGAGAAGCCGACCACCTACTACGAGGTCCAGGACGTCCTCGCGGGCGACTACTCCGAGCGCATCGCCTCGGCGATGCAGCCCGACGACGACGGCGACGGCGGCGTCTCCCCGGCGGAGCTCGCCGAGGAGAGCGGCCTCGACGTCAGCCGCGTGAACGACATCCTCTCCGGGGAGTTCCGCCCCGTCGGCGACGACAGAAAGAAGATCGAGAAGGCGCTCGACGTCGACCTCACCGAGGAGGACATGAACAAGCTCATGCCCTCGGACATCCGCGACTGGTTCGAGGACATCCCCGACGAGGACATCGAGACCCTCGGGATCGACCCGAGCCGCTCGCGCCCCGAGTGGATGATCCTGACCGTCCTGCCGGTCCCGCCGGTCACCGCGCGGCCGTCGATCACCCTCGACAACGGCCAGCGCTCCGAGGACGACCTCACCCACAAGCTCGTCGACATCATCCGGATCAATCAGCGGTTTATGGAGAACCGCGAGGCCGGCGCGCCCCAGCTGATCATCGAGGACCTCTGGGAGTTGCTCCAGTACCACGTCACGACCTTCATCGACAACGAGATCTCGGGCACGCCGCCGGCGCGACACCGCTCCGGCCGGCCGCTCAAGACCCTGAGCCAGCGCCTGAAGGGCAAGGAGGGTCGCTTCCGCGGGTCGCTGTCGGGCAAGCGCGTGAACTTCTCCGCGCGGACCGTCATCTCGCCGGACCCGACCCTCTCGCTCAACGAGGTCGGCGTCCCCGAGCGCGTCGCCCGCGAGATGACCCAGACGATGAACGTCTCCGAGCGGAACCTCGACCGGGCCAAGCAGTACGTCCGCAACGGCCCGGAGGGTCACCCCGGCGCCAACTACGTCAAGCGCCCCGACGGGCGCCGACTGAAGGTGACCGAGAAGAACTGCGAGGAGCTCGCCGAGAAGATCGACGCCGGCTGGGAGGTCAACCGCCACCTGATCGACGGCGACATCGTGATCTTCAACCGCCAGCCGTCGCTCCACCGGATGTCGATTATGGCCCACGAGGTCGTCGTGATGCCGTACAAGACCTTCCGGCTCAACACCGTCGTCTGCCCGCCGTACAACGCCGACTTCGACGGCGACGAGATGAACATGCACGCGCTCCAGACCGAGGAGTCGCGCGCGGAGGCCCGCGTCCTGATGCGCGTCCAAGAGCAGATGCTCAGCCCGCGCTTCGGCGAGAACATCATCGGCGCGATCCAGGACCACATCTCGGGCACCTACCTCCTCACGAACGGCAACCCCGAGTTCACCGAGACGCAGGCGCTCGACCTGCTCCGGGCGACGAGCATCGACACGCTCCCCGATCCGGTCGGCGAGGACGAGACCGGCGAGCCCTACTGGACCGGCCGCCAGCTCTTCAGCGAGCTCCTGCCGGACGACCTGAACCTCGAGTTCACCTCCTCGGCCGGCGACGAGGTCGTCATCGAGGACGGGCGGCTCGTCTCGGGGACGATCGACGAGGACGCCGTCGGCGCCTTCGGCGGCGAGGTCGTCGACACCCTGGCGAAGCTCCACTCGAAGACCCGCGCCCGCGTGTTCGTCAACGAGGTCGCCTCGCTGGCGATGCGCGCGATTATGCACTTCGGCTTCTCGATCGGGATCGACGACGAGTCCATCCCGGACGAGGCCACAGCGCAGGTCGACGAGGCGATCGGCAGCGCCTACGACCGCGTCCAGGAGCTCATCGAGATCTACGAGGCCGGCGAGCTCGAATCGCTCCCCGGCCGGACGGTCGACGAGACCCTGGAGATGAAGATTATGCAGCAGCTCGGCAAGGCCCGCGACTCCGCGGGCGAGATCGCCGAGGACCACTTCAGCGACGACAACCCCGCCGTGGTGATGGCCCGCTCCGGCGCGCGTGGCTCGATGCTGAACCTCACGCAGATGGCCGGCTGCGTCGGCCAGCAGGCCGTCCGCGGCGAGCGGATCAACCGCGGCTACGAGGGGCGGACCCTCAGCCACTACAAGCCGGACGACCTCTCGGCGGAGGCCCACGGCTTCGTCGAGAACAGCTACCGCGGCGGGCTGACCCCGCGGGAGTTCTTCTTCCACGCGATGGGCGGCCGCGAGGGCTTGGTCGACACGGCCGTCCGGACCTCCAAGTCCGGGTACCTCCAGCGCCGGCTGATCAACGCCCTCTCCGAGCTGGAAGCGCAGTACGACGGCACCGTCCGCGACACCTCGGGGACGGTCGTCCAGTTCGAGTTCGGCGAGGACGGCACCTCGCCCGTGAAGGTCTCCTCCTCGGAGGAGAACCCGATCGACGTCGAGAACATCGCCGACCGCATCCTCGACGCGGAGTTCGACTCCGAGGCGGAAAAGGAGCAGTTCCTCGGCCGGCAGGAGCGGCCGACGAACATCTCCGAGTACGCCGGGCCGGGCCTCGACAAGGCCCAGAGTCTGGAGGTGGAGTCCGATGACTGAGGAGTACGACCACGTCACAGACGACATCGAGGCGATCGTGCGGGACTACGGTCTGCCCGAGAGCCTCCGGCACCGCATCTACGAGACGATCGAAGAGCGCGAGGGCGTCACCACGGAGCAGGCCGACGAGATCGCCCAGGCGATCCACTCGCGGTACGAGGACTCCCGCGTCGACGCCCACGACCCCGTCGGGACCGTCTCCGCGCAGTCGATCGGCGAGCCCGGGACGCAGATGACGATGAACACGTTCCACTACGCGGGCGTCGCCGAGATCGACGTCACGCAGGGGCTGCCCCGGCTCATCGAGCTCGTGGACGCCCGGAAGACCCCTGACACGCCGATGATGACGGTCCACCTCGAAGACGAGTACGCCGAGAACCGCGAGCGCGCCCACGAGGTCGTCTGGCAGATGGAGGCGACGAAGATCCTCGCGCTCGGCGACATCTCGACGAACGTCGCGGATATGATCGTCCAGGTCGACCTCAACGAGGACACGCTGGACGAGCGGTGGCCGACCGTCGACGACGTCGACACCGTCGCCCAGGAGATCGCCGAGACGATCGAGGACGCCCTCGGCGTCGACACCCGTCGGTCGGAGACGGTCATCGAGTTCGGCCCCGACGAGCCGAGCTACCGGCGGCTCCTCCAGCTGGTCGAAGAGCTCCGCGACATCGTGTTCAAGGGGCTGGAGGACATCTCCCGCGTCGTCATCCGCAAGGAGGACAACGAGCGGACCGACGGCGAGGAGTTCGTCCTCTACACCGAGGGGTCGGCCTTCGGCGACGTGCTCTCGATCGAGGGCGTCGACGCCTCCCGCACCACGAGCAACAACATCCACGAGATCTACCGCAACCTCGGGATCGAGGCGGCCCGCGAGGCGATCATCGACGAGACGATGGAGACCCTGCGCGAGCAGGGCCTCGACGACGTGAACGTCCGGCACCTGATGCTCGTCGCGGACATCATGACGAACCGCGGCGAGATCGAATCGATCGGGCGCCACGGCATCTCGGGCTCGAAGGACTCCGTGCTCGCGCGGGCGGCCTTCGAGGTGACGGTCAATCACCTGCTCGACGCTGCGGTCCACGGCGAGGAGGACGACCTCGACGGCGTTATCGAGAACGTCATCGTCGGCAAGCCCGTCTCGATCGGCACCGGCGACGTCGACCTCCGGATGGGCTCGCTCAAGGCGGACGGTGGCGGCTCCTCGGCGTCGGCCCCGGACCGCGCGGACGACTGACCCCGATGCGCATCACGCTCTCCGACGAGGCGCGGCGATACATCGCCCTCTTCGAGGACGAGACGGGCGCGACGGCCCGCGATTGTCTCTGCTACGACGAGCGGGTCGTCATCCTGGTCGCGGCCGGCGAGATGGGCGCGGCGATCGGCCCAGGCGGCGCACACGTCCGGACCGTCGAGGATGCGATCGGCCGCGACGTCGAGCTCGTCGAGGACGCCGACACGCCCGCCGCGTTCGTCGAGAGCGCGCTCGCGCCCGCCGCGGTCCGGCACGTCACCCTCTCCGAGCAGGGCGGCGAGACCGTCGCCTACGTCGAGGTGCCCGAGGACGACCGCGGCGTCGCGATCGGCGCCGAGGGCAAGCACATCGAGACCGCGCGGACGCTCGCCGAGCGGCACTACGACATCGACGACATCCAGCTGACGTAGCCGGGCCGCGGGCCGAGTGGATCGGCCCTGCCGACTACACCTTTTTGTACTCGTGTCCCGCTGTCGGAGACGTGTATCAGGGACTGCTCTCCCTCGCGAGCGCGCCGCCGGCGCAATTCGTCCCTCCGGGCGCGGTCGACGGGATTGCGGGCGAGCCCTACGCCGAGATCGTGCGCGCGGTTTCGGGCTTCGCGATCGCCGCGATCGCGACGTACGCGATCGGGCGGCTGCTCGTCCTCCCGGGGGTCGTCCGGGTGGTCGTCGCGCGGAACCGGAACAACCCGACCATCGAGACGGCCGTCCAGACGTACTTCCACGCGTTCGTGATCCTCTTCGCGCTCGTCGCCGGGATCGCGGGCGCGGGCTTCGGCCGGCTCCTGACGGACCTCTCGATCGTCGCCGCCGCGCTCACCCTCGTCGTGGGCGCGTCGAGCCAGCAGGTCGTCGGCTCGCTCGTCAGCGGGCTCTTCCTCGTCGCCGACCCCGACTTCAACGTCGGCGACTGGATCGCCTGGCCCGGCGGCGAGGGCGTCGTCGAGGCGGTCGACTTCCGGGTCACTCGCGTCCGGACGCCGAACAACGAGACGGTCACCGTCCCCAACACGGAGCTGACCGCGAACACGCTCACCCGGCCGTACGGGCGCCAGCGCTACCGCGTCGACGAGGTCGTCGACGTCGCGTACGGCGACGACGCGGAGCTCGCGCTCCGGGAGCTGGTCGAGGTCGCCCGCGGCGACGACCGGATCCTCGAAGAGCCCGACCCGACCGCGCGGCTGGTCTCCTTCGAGGGGAGCTCGGTGCGCCTGCGGGCGGAGTTCTGGGTCGCCGACCCGATGGACGTCGATCTGGTGACGCTCAAATCGGACTTCCGGCGGCGCGTGAAGTCCCGCTTCGACGAGGTCGGCCTGACGCTCGGGCCGCCGTCGGGCCACGAACTCAGCGGCGAGCTGTCCGTCGACGTCGAGGGCGACGCGTCGGCCGCAGGAGAGCGGGGCTCAGCCGACGGCGCCGACGGCGACGCGACCGATTCCGACGATCGGTGAGCGCCGGCAACGACACGCTCTCTACGCCGGACAGTCGCTTTCCCCTCCGGAGCGGCGGTGGCTCGAATCCGAACGACGGCCGCAGAATCCTCCTTAGGGGTCGCTAATCGGCCCTGCGTCCGTCTCGCCGGGCTCGAAAAGGGAGGCTTAAGTAGCTCCGCCGGGAACTCCAGGTCACTATGGCGAACGGCAAGTACGCCGCGCGCAAACTCAAGCAGGACCGGCAGAAGCGACGCTGGTCCGACTCGGAGTACGCGCGCCGCGAGCGCGGTCTCGGTGCGAAGTCCGATCCCCTCGAAGGGGCCCCGCAGGGACGCGGGATCGTCCTTGAGAAGGTCGGGATCGAAGCGAAGCAGCCCAACTCGGCGATCCGAAAGTGCGTCCGGGTCCAACTGATCAAGAACGGCAAGCAGGTCACCGCCTTCTGTCCGGGCGACGGCGCGATCTCGTTCATCGACGAGCACGACGAGGTCACGATCGCCGGGATCGGCGGCGCGAAGGGTCGCGCGATGGGCGACCTCTCGGGCGTGAACTACAAGGTCGAGAAGGTCAACGGCGTCTCGCTCATCGAACTGGTCCGCGGCAACGCCGAAAAGCCGGTGCGCTAAGATGTCCGAGAGCGAATCCCCCGAACCCGACGCCCCCGCCGACAGCGAGGAAGCGGAGACGAACGCCCAGCTGTTCGGCGTCTGGGACGTCACCGAGATCGAGTACTCGGACCCCTCGACCGAGCGCTACATCAACGTCACGCCCATCGCCCACACGATGGGCCGCCACGCCTCCAAGCAGTTCAAGAAGTCCGAGATCAGCATCGTCGAGCGGCTCGTCAACCGGCTGATGCAGACCGAGGACAACACGGGCCACAAGCAGAAGACGATGAAGATCGTCAAGGAGGCCTTCGAGGAGGTCCACGAGCGCACCGAGGAGAACCCGGTGCAGGTGCTCGTGCGCGCGGTCGAGAACGCGGCGCCCCGCGAGGAGACCGTCCGCCTCAAGTACGGCGGCATCTCGGTCCCGCAGGCCGTCGACGTCGCGCCCCAGCGCCGCGTCGATCAGGCGCTGAAGTTCATCGCCGAGGGGACCCAGCGCGGCTCCTACAAGACGTCCCAGGACGCCTCCGAGGCGCTCGCGCAGGTGCTCGTCGGCGCCGCCGACTACGACGTCCAGTCGTACGCCATCGGCCAGAAGGAAGAGTCCGAGCGCGTCGCGGAAGCGGCCCGGTAGGCCGTTCGCCCTCTCGTTCGGCGTTCGGTTCGCGGTTCTCCGATTTTCTGCGATCTTCTCCGTTTCGACGCTCGATCAGCGACGGCTCCGCGCCCCTTCGGTCAGTCGGCGGCGACGTCGCCGCCGCCGCGCTCGCCGACGGCGTACGCGCGGGTCGCGTCCACGAGCGCCTTCCGGTACTCGCTGTCGGAGGGGTCCTCGCCGAGCGAGCGGAAGCGCCGCTTGAACGCCTGGAGGTCGATGCCGGGGGCGTCGTCGGCGGCCGCGTGCGCGAGGTCGTAGAGCCGGTGGTCGCGGTCGACGACGCCGTGGCGCTCGACGAGGCCGAGCGCGAACGCCGCGTTGACGGCGGTGATCTCGGGGTCCGAGCCCGCCGTCACCCGTCGGGAGTCCGGCCACGGCGAGGGGGACTCGCGGGTCGCGACAGCCCGCGCCAGCTCGGACTCCAGGAACGAGACCAGCTTCTCGGGCGGCGTCACCGAGAGCGTGATGTCGTCGGCGTAGATGTCCTTCATGTGGTTCGCGATCTGATAGCAGTGGGCGACCTTCCGGCGTTCGACGGACTCGCCGGAGAGCGCGAGAAAGAGCGCCTCTTCGGTCTGGAGGTGATGCGAGACGTGCCCCTCCTCGTTGCGGGCCATATGTGCGAGTTCGTGGACGGCGAGCTCGCGCGCCATCGCGCTCGTCGCCGCCTGCCGGGAGATGTTCAGCACGTGGCGGTCCTCGTAGTGGGCCGCCCAGGTCCGCTCGTCGGGGTCGGTCCGGACGTCGACGTACACAGGCCGGTCGAGGTCGCACTCGGTTTCGAGGAGGTCCGCCGCGCCGAGGAACGGGTCCGCCGGGACGTCGCCGCGCACTCGTAGGTCCATGCGTATCGTTCTCACGGGGTGGCCCGATAAGACTCTTACTCCGGATCGGCCCGGACGCGGGCGCTCGACCGAGTCGCCGAACGGAACCACCGAACTGTGTCAAAAGGGTGCATACCCCGCTCAGCGGCCGCCGTATCCGGCGATTCCACGGGCGGCAAAACACTACCCTTTTGACCCTCCTGCCGGTACAGGGTCACATAATGGGCCGACGAAAGAAGATCGTACAAGAGTGTGAGCAACTGATGGACAAACCGGAGCAGATCCGGAACATCGCCATCGCCGCTCACGTCGACCACGGGAAGACCACGCTGACGGACAACCTCCTCGCGGGGGCGGGAATGATCGCCGACGAGGGCGAGGCCACCCGGCTGATGATGGACACAGAGGAGGACGAACAGGAACGCGGGATCACCATCGACGCGGCGAACGTGTCGATGACCCACGAGTACGAGGACGAAAACCACCTCATCAACCTCATCGACACGCCGGGCCACGTCGACTTCGGCGGCGACGTGACCCGCGCGATGCGCGCCGTCGACGGGGCGCTCGTCGTCGTCGACGCCGTCGAGGGCGCGATGCCGCAGACCGAGACAGTCGTCCGGCAGGCGCTGCGCGAGGGCGTCAAGCCCGCGCTGTTCATCAACAAGGTCGACCGCCTCATCTCCGAGCTCCAGGAGGGGCCCCAGGAGATGCAAGAGCGGCTGATGGACGTCATCGGCGACGTCAACGAGCTCATCCGCGGGATGACCGAGGACATGGACAACGTCGACGACTGGACGGTCTCGGTCGAAGACGGGACCGTCGCCTTCGGGTCGGCCCTCTACAAGTGGGGCGTCTCCGCGCCGTCGATGGCCGAGACCGGCATCGGCTTCCCCGAGATCATCGAGATGGAGCGCAACGACCAGCGCCGCGAGCTCCACGAGAAGACGCCGCTTTCGGACGTCGTCCTCGACATGGTCGCCGAGCACTTCCCGGACCCGCTCGACGCCCAGCCCCGCCGCATCCCGCGCGTCTGGCGCGGCGACGACGACACCGACCTCGCCCGGCAGATGCGCGAGGTCGACGACGACGGCGAGGTCGTCTTTATGGTGACCGACATCTCGATGGACCCCCACGCCGGCGAGATCGCGACCGGCCGGCTGTTCAGCGGGACCCTCAAGCAGGGCCAGGAGCTCTACGTCTCAGGGACGGCGGGCAAGAACCGCGTCCAGTCCGTGGGGATCTTTATGGGCGGCGAGCGCGAGGAGCTCGACCGCGGCGTCCCCGCGGGGAACATCGCGGCCGTCACGGGCCTGCGTGACGCCATCGCCGGCTCGACGGTCTCGTCGGTGGAGATGACGCCGTTCGAGTCGATCGAGCACATCTCCGAGCCGGTCATCACGAAAAGCGTGGAGGCGAAGAACATGGACGACCTGCCGAAGCTCATCGAGACGCTCCAGCAGGTCGCCAAGGAGGACCCGACCATCCGCGTGGAGATCAACGAGGACACCGGCGAGCACCTGATCAGCGGCCAGGGCGAGCTCCACCTCGAAGTGATCACCCAGCGCATCCAGAAGAACCAGGGCATCCCGGTCCAGACCGGCGAACCGATCGTCGTCTACCGCGAGTCGCCGCAGGACGCCTCCCGCGAGGTCGAGGGCGTCTCGCCGAACCGCCACAACAAGTTCTACATCACGGTCGAACCCCTCCCGGAGGACGTCGTCGACGCGATCAAGCTCGGCGAGGCCTCGATGGACATGCCCGAACTGGAGCGCCGCGAGGCCCTCCAGGAGGCCGGGATGGACAAGGACACCTCCCAGAACGTCGAGCACATCCACGGGACGAACATCCTCATCGACGACACGAAGGGGATCCAGCACCTCAACGAGACGATGGAGCTCGTGATCGAGGGGCTCGAAGAGGCGCTCGACGACGGCCCGCTCGCCAACGAGCCGGTCCAGGGCGCGCTGCTCCGCCTCCACGACGCGAAGCTCCACGAGGACACGATCCACCGCGGTCCCGCACAGGTCATCCCCGCCGTCCGCGACGCGGTCCACCGCGCGCTGATCGACGCCGACATCAAGCTCTTGGAGCCGATCCAGAACGTCCGCATCGACGTTCCCTCCGAGCACATGGGCTCGGCGTCCGGCGAGATCCAGGGCCGTCGCGGCCGCGTCGACGACATGTTCCAGGAGGGCGACCTGATGGTCATCGAGGGCATCGCGCCCGTCGAAGAGATGATCGGGTTCTCTTCGGACATCCGCTCGGCGACGGAGGGCCGCGCCTCGTGGAACACCGAGAACGCCGGCTTCCGCGTGCTCTCGGACAACCTCCAGCGCGAGAAGATTATGGAGATCCGCGAGCGCAAGGGTATGAAGCTCGAACTCCCGCAGTCGGTCGACCAGTTCTGACGATCTGACGCCCGCGTGACTCCGCGCGTCACGCGCGCCGTCGGCCCGCGGTTCGACGCGGTTCCGCTTTTCGCGTCCGCTATCGACACCGATACTCGGCCCCATAATTTCAACCGGGTGTCCGACCAGTAACCAACAGCAGATGCGCATACAACTCCTCACGCTCCTCGATCGGGTCGGGTTCGCCTCGCCGCCGGAGTCTGTCGCTCTCGCGAGGCCCTCCGCCGTCCGGCTCCTCGCGAGCGCCATCATCTCGGCCACCGGTCTCGTCTTGCTCGTACCGAACCTCTTTCCGCTGCTTTCGGGCGGCGGCCCGCTGTCGGTCGTGCTCGGCGCGGTCGGGGGCGTCGTCTCGCTCGGCCTCGTCGCCGTCGGCGGCCTGCTGTACTACAGCGGCTTCAGCGACCGCAACGCGCTCCGGATCGCGATCTGGAACCTCCTGGGAATCGTCGTCCTCGGCGGCGTGATGCTCGCGCACGCGCACGCGCAGAACCGACTGTCGGGCGGGATCGCGCCGTCGATGTTCACCGTCGGCAACCTCCTGGCGATCGGCGCGGCGGCCCACGTCGTCATCGGCGTCTACGACGCCCGCCGGGTGCGCGCCGAACAGCTCGCCCGGGAGCGCCGCCGAACGGCCGTGCTGAACCGCGTCCTGCGGCACAACCTCCGCAACGAGGCGCAGGTGCTGGCGGGCCACGCCGACATCGTCGCGACCGTCCCGAGCGAGGAGCGGCTCAAGAAGTCCGCGGACGTGCTGAAACGCAGCGCCGAGACGGTCGGGAGCCTCGCCGACGGCGCGAAGACGATCACCCGCGAGCGGGACCGGAGCCCCGAGGAGTACCGCGAGACCGACCCGGTCGCGGTACTCGAGGGCGCGGTCGCACACGCGCGGGATCGGTTCCCCGACGCGGCGTTCTCCGTGGACGCGCCCGACGACATCGACGCGCGGGTCCGCGCGAGCGACGGCCTCCGGACGGCCCTGGACGAGCTCCTGGAGAACGCCGCCGAGCACGGCGACCCGCCGGTCGAGGCGTCGGTCCGGGTCCTCCCCGACGCGGTCGAGCTCTCGGTCTCCGACCGGGGCGACGGCATCCCGTCCCACGAGCGGGACGTCGTCGTCGGCGAGGCCGACATCACACAGCTGACCCACGGGAGCGGGCTGGGGCTGTGGGTCGCAAAGACCGTCGCCGACACCCACGGCGGCGAGATGTCGTTCACCGAACACGACGACGCGACCACGGTGACGATCTCGCTGCCGCGCATCTAGCGCGCCGGGCGAGACGCCGGCAGTTTTCGCTGCCGGCAACGCGTGCATCGACGAAGGCTTATATCGGTCCGGGAGTTGACGTTCGGGTATGTGTACGGCTTCGACCTCACGACCTCGACCCGTCGCCCGGACGGACCGTCGAGTCGTCGTCTCTCACCGAACCGTGGCTCGTGAGGCCCCCTCCCGCCAGGGAGTGATCCGCCAGTGACGTCCGCGCTCGATTCCGACGCGGACGGCGACGAGGAACCGGACTCCGGCGATTCCGGCGGCGGGACCCGCTCGCGTACGTCCCACGCCGACGCCGCCGACACCGACGCCGACGGCGAGCCCCAGCCCCACACGATCCGGCTCGAACTCGCCGACCAGCCGGGGCAACTGCTCGCGGCGCTGGAACCCATCTCGGCGAACGGCGGGAACCTCCTGTCGATCTTCCACGAGCGGGGGAACGTCACCCCGCGCGGCCGCATCCCCGTGGAGGTCGACGTCGAGGCGACCCCGGACCGCTTCGAGGCCATCGTCGCCGCGCTGCGCGACGAGGGCGTCAACGTCGTCCAGGCGGGCGCCGAACACTACGCCGAGGAGGTCGTCGTCGTCCTCGTGGGCCACCTCGTCGACACGGACCTCTCCGATACGCTCCGTCGGATCGAACAGCACCCCTCGACGTCGATCGCGGACTTCTCGCTCAACGCGCCGGAGGGGCGCAGCGACACCTCCAGCGCCCGGCTCCGGATGGCCACCCGCGCCGGCGAGACCGCCGAAGCGATCTCCCTCGTCCGCGAGATCGCCGAGGAGAAGGACCTCCACGTGGTCGAACCCCTCGCGGGGGGAGCCGTATGAGCGGCAAGCGGCTCGCGGTCGTCGGCGCCGGCGCGGTCGGCGGCTCGGTCGTCGACCTCGCGGCCGACTACGGCCACCGGGTCGTCGCCTTCGCGGACTCGTCGTCGGCGGCCGTCGACGCCGAGGGCATCGACACCGAGGCGGCCTTAGACCGGAAGTCCAATGAGGGACGCGTCGGCGACGCCGACCCCGAGGCGGCGCTGGAGGCCGACTACGACGTCCTCGTCGAGGCGACGCCGACGACGCTCGGCGACGCCGAGCCCGGCTTCTCGCACCTCCGGACCGCCCTGGAGCGCGACCGCCACGTCGTCCTCGCGAACAAGGGGCCGGTCGCCGAGCGCTACGGCGACGTCCGGGATCTGGAGCGCGAGAGCGCCGGGAACGTCCGCTTCGAGGCCACCGTCGGCGGCGCGATCCCGATCGTCTCGACGGTCGAGGACCTCTCGCCGTCGCACGTCGAGGCGGCCCGGGGCGTCCTCAACGGGACGGCGAACTTCATCCTCTCGCGGATGGCCGCCGAGGGAATCGACTACGAGCACGTCCTCGCGGAGGCCCAGGACCTCGGCGTCGCCGAGGCGGACCCGACCTTCGACGTCGAGGGCACGGACGCGGCGCTGAAGTGCGTCATCCTCGCGAACGTCCTCGCCGAGGGCGAGACGGAGTACACCCTCGACGACGCCGACGTCGAAGGGATCACGAACGTCCCCGGCAGCGCCCTGGAACTGGCCGCCGAGGACGGCCGGACGATCCGGCTCGTCGGGGAGGCGACCCGAGACGGCATCCGCGTCGGGCCGCGGCTCGTCCCGCAGAACGCCGCCCTCGCGGTGACCGGGACGCGGAACATCGTCCAGCTGGAGACCGACCACGCCGGGCAACTGAACCTCAGTGGCCGCGGCGCCGGCGGCCCGGAGACCGCCTCGGCCGTGCTGGGGGACGTCGGTCGGCTGGACGACCGATAGGCGGCACCGCCGCCTGAATCGCGTCGTCGATCTCGCACTGATTCCGACACGGTCCCTTCGCGGTCTTGCGATCGGCTCGTTTTCGATCCATTCGGCCGCTTTCGCGCTCGCCGCGCGTCGCTGCCGGCGCTCCGGTGACTCGGTTCCGCGTCGATCCGGTCGAAAAGTGCGGCAGCGACCCGTGGTAGACGGTCCCACAAACCGCGATACTGCGGCGTTTCGGCCGTCTACGTATCGAAATGGTTTTAGGGCTTTCTGGCCAAAGAAGGCGGTACAGAGCGCCTTAGCGCGTGACCCACCTATGAGTGACAAACCGCACCAGAACCTGGCCATCATCGGCCATGTCGACCACGGAAAGAGTACGCTGGTCGGGCGACTCCTGTTCGAGACAGGATCCGTCCCCGAGCACGTAATCGAACAGCACCGCGAGGAAGCCGAAGAGAAGGGCAAGGGCGGATTCGAGTTCGCCTACGTGATGGACAACCTCGCCGAGGAGCGCGAGCGTGGGGTCACCATCGACATCGCCCACCAGGAGTTCGACACCGACGAGTACTACTTCACCATCGTCGACTGTCCGGGCCACCGTGACTTCGTCAAGAACATGATCACGGGCGCCTCGCAGGCCGACAACGCGGTGCTCGTCGTCGCCGCCGACGACGGCGTCGCGCCGCAGACCCGCGAGCACGTCTTCCTGGCCCGCACCCTGGGCATCAACGAACTCATCATCGGCATCAACAAGATGGACCTCGTCGACTACAGCGAGGACTCCTACAAGCAGGTCAAAGACGAGGTCAACAAGCTCCTCAAGCAGGTCCAGTTCAACTCCGACGACGCGACCTACGTCCCCATCTCGGCCTTCGAGGGCGACAACGTCGCCGAGCGTTCCGAGAACACGTCCTGGTACGACGGCCCGACGCTCCTGGAGTCGCTCAACGACCTCCCGGAGCCGGAGCCGCCGACGGACGCGCCGCTCCGCCTGCCGATTCAGGACGTCTACACCATCTCGGGCATCGGGACGGTCCCGGTCGGACGCGTCGAAACCGGTACCATCAGCCCCGGCGACAACGTCTCCTTCCAGCCCTCGGACGTCGGCGGCGAGGTCAAGACCGTCGAGATGCACCACGAGGAAGTGCCGCAGGCCGGCCCCGGTGACAACGTCGGGTTCAACGTCCGCGGCATCGGCAAGGACGACATCCGCCGCGGCGACGTCTGTGGCCCCGCAGACGAACCGCCGACGGTCGCCGAGACGTTCCAGGCCCAGATCGTCGTGATGCAGCACCCCTCGGTCATCACCGCCGGCTACACGCCGGTCTTCCACGCCCACACGGCGCAGGTCGCCTGTACGATCGAGTCCATCGATCAGAAGCTCGACCCCTCCTCGGGCGAGGTCGCCGAGGAGAACCCCGACTTCATCCAGTCCGGCGACGCCGCGGTCGTCACGGTCCGACCGCAGAAGCCGCTCAGCATCGAGCCGTCGGGCGAGATTCCGGAGCTCGGGTCCTTCGCGGTCCGCGACATGGGTCAGACCATCGCGGCCGGGAAGGTCCTCGACGTCAACGAGCGATAGATGCAGCAGGCACGCGTCCGTCTGGCCGGGACCAGCCCGGACGACCTCGACGACATCTGCGACGACGTTCGCGAGATCGCGAACAAGACGGGGGTCAACCTCAGCGGTCCGATCCCGCTGCCGACGAAGACGCTCGAAGTGCCCGCGCGGAAGTCTCCCGACGGCGAGGGGACCGCCACGTGGGAACACTGGGAGATGCGCGTTCACAAGCGTCTCATCGACATCGACGCCGACGAACGCGCGCTCCGGCAGCTGATGCGGATCCAGGTGCCGAACGACGTCAGCATCGAGATCGTCCTCGAGGACTGAACAGGTCCGAGACTGACGCCCCGACCGACGCCGCGATCTCGCGACACGTCGGCTCACGGCGCTAAGGCGTCAGCGTCACGCGCACCTCTTCGCGTGTGATCGCCTCACGCGCAGGGGACGAAACAGAAGGTACAAATGACGCGCCGTCCTCGGATCGAGTGCGGGCTCGTAGATCAGTGGTAGATCGCTTCCTTCGCAAGGAAGAGGCCCTGGGTTCAAATCCCAGCGAGTCCACTATTTCTCCGACGCTGTCCGGCGAGCGCAGCGAGCCGCCAGCGTCGGGAAATCGTCCGACGAAGCTGGGATTTGAAGCCCTGTGAGTCGCAACCGCGAGCAAGCGAGCGGTCCGTCTCACTCCGGGTTCAAATCCCAGCGAGTCCACTACTTTACGGCCTTCTTACGAAGGCTTCGGTTCTTCGCTGGAGAGCGTCTCGCTCGGTATTCTTCACTGAGCGGCCGGTGTAACGAACCCGCGAAGGATGTGAAGTTCGCCACCTTCGGACGCGATCCCCACGCCGCCCCCGAAGGAAGCGGCGATCTCGGAGGTGAGTTCCGTGAGCCTTGAGGCTCGCGAGCAGCTCATCTGCGAGTTCTGTGGACTCCCGATCGAGGAGTCTGACCAGGACTGCCCCCCCTCGACGACGGGAGGTGTCGGCCGTGACGCTCGAGCGACGCGTCACAGCCGCGGGAACCTCCGGATCGCCACCACCGAGTGCCCTCTCTGCGGCGAACCGCTTCGAGACGGCGCTCCTCTCGCGCTTCATATCCGCCGGGGCTGTCCCGCTCGAGACCGCTTCGCTGACCCCGGCGCCCTACGCGACGGCGGTCCCGATCCCCTCGCTACCGACGGAGGTGGGGACCGCTGAACTGTTTCGGTCCGTGCGATAACGAGGCCGGGGTCGTCGTCGACGGCAGACACGTCTGTCGCGGGTGTGCTGCTCTCCTCGAGGGCGAGGTCACGGAGGTCGCAGAACTATGAGCGGCCGCCGCGCTCGAGATCGAGCCCGGCGACAAGGTCCTCGTGACCGGCGGCGAGGGCGACGACGAACCGCAGATCAAACCCGCGTCGGCGCTGGTCGACTGATGCTCGCGAGCACCCTGCGGACCGGTTCTCGGTGCGCACCCGCGCTCGATCACGCCGAAGACCACTCCGGATACTGCCTGAGACGGGAGTACCGTCCTTCCGTTAACAGGGTTGTCAGCGTCGTTCAGGAGCCCCAACGAACCCGTTTCGTACGCCCGTCGCCAGAGGCTGTGAACCGCTCGAGCCACGATCATCGGATCCATAGCGGTGATACATATTGTTAGCGGTGATACATATTGTCTATCTGCCCTATCTATTGGCCCTCTCGGTGTGAGACGCCCGTGACTCGACGGGGACAACCGAGACCATCAAATCACCGTCTGCCACTCCGAACGGGCCACGTATTTCCGCTCTGGTGGGTTTGCAGAACTCGAACCGAACTGTATCCATAGATACGTACGTTATATATCGAACATAGCACGAACTAAACCCCGGTGCGGCGATTTTCCCGGTGATGGCCAAGGGCGTTCGTTCTGGTGCGAAGGGCAGAGAATCGGATGACAGTCAGGTCGACATCGACTTCGACGATCAAAAGCTCCTGGACGGTGTCAGTCAAGCGGTCGTGATGGTCGCAGATGGTGGTGAGGTGCTCGCGTGGAACGCCGGAATGGAATCGCTCACTGGAGTCGACCGTGAGCAGATTGCGGATCTTTCCGACGCACGACGGGCGCTGTTCGGAGCACACGAACGGGAGACACTCGTGGCAGAGCGGGTACTCGAGGCCCCCGGAAACGCCCACGAACGATACGATCTCGATCGAAAAGACGCCGACCTCGACGTCTATGAAACGACTGTGGCTGTCGATACGTCCGATGGCTCCCGGTACTACGACGTCGCAGCCAGACCCCTGGCAAAGGCGGGCGACACCGTGACGGCAGTGATTCAGACCGTTCAAGACCGAACGGACGAACGACGACGGAATGAGGCAATTGCTGACCTGGTCGCAGAGTTGTCGAGGACTATCGACACACTCGAAGACGGTGATCTGAGTGCGAGGGCGTCCTTCGACAACCCGAATGAGGTCCTCGACGAGGAGACAGTCGCCGTCGTCGACCACCTGAACCATATGGCGACAGCATTCGAGGATTTGATTACGCGTCTGGAACGACAGACGACTGCGTTTACAGACACCGTCGGCGACGCGACGCGGGCCGCGGATCGCATCGACGAGAAAGTCGACGAACAGGTGGAGTTACTGTCACGTGTCGAGTCGGAGACGACGGCGGTCAGTGCGACGATGGAGGAAGTCGCTGCGAATACCGACGAGGTCGCGACGGCGGCAACGAACGCTCGGGACGCTGCCGAGCGTGGGCTGGCGGCGAGTGCGGATGCAGACGAGGCGACGACCACGGTCATGACCACGAGCGAGGAACTGATCGAAACCGTCGACGGACTCAGTGAGCGGATGGACGAGATCCAGGATGTCGTGACCGTCATCAACGACATCGCAGACCAGACAAATATCCTCGCGTTGAACGCGTCGATCGAAGCCGCGCGTGCTGGTGAAGCCGGAAGCGGGTTCGGCGTCGTGGCAGACGAAATCAAAGAACTCGCCGACGCCACGGGGACACACGCGGACGATATCACTGGTCACGTCGCTGCACTCCAGCAACAAACTGACGAGGTCGTCGACGCAGCGGAACGCTCGAACCGGCAGTTGCGTGCCGCGAACGAAGACATCGAGCGCGCTCTCGACGCGCTCGAGGATATCGCGGAAGCCGTCGACGAGGTTGCGGCGGGTATCACACAAATAGCGGACGTGACCGACGACCAAGCCGAGTCCATCGAGGAGGTCCACACACTCGTTGCGAGAGCGGAGGACCACACGAACACGGTTTCGGAAGCAGTTGCCGACATCGTAGCTGCGACAGACCGACAGGAGGCGGCCATCTCCGACCTTTCCGAACGCGTCGACGCGCTTACCGGCCGGGACGCATCCTGACCGAACTCGCTGCGTCCGGTGACGGGATGAGACTGAGGGCTAACAAAAAACAGGGCGGGCGGCAAGCAGCTGTGTGCCGACCGTGGTGTACCAGACACGGCGCGGCCGGGGTCGTCGGCTCGGAGCAGTCTGGCGGCTGCACAGTGGAGACGTAAAACAAACATCGTGGCAACTACAGTAGCGTTTGCAACTGATTACACATCCGATCGCACGACAGCGTGCGATCGAGTGAGTGAAGACTTGCAAACGCTACTATATTTCCCACAGCTTGTGGAGCCGTACGCAAACTTCCACGCCCTATTGAGTGATATCCTCGAGCCGGTCTTCCTCTTGCCCTATCAGCTCCTCCGGCGACGGAATCTCGTCTGTATCTTTGTTCAGCGCATCGAGGACCTCATCGGCTTGGAACTCGCGATACCGTTCCTTCTGCGTCCGCTCTCGAAGGACCCCGTCTTCTTCGAGGATCGAGACCGCCGTATTGGCCGCCGGGTACGACATATCGATCAGCTCCGCAGCGCGATTGACCGTGAACACAGGCTCGGTGAATATCTCTCTCAGGAGAGCCTTGACGGACGGACGCGCATCTTCGTACAGGCTCCGATATTGCTCGCGGAGGTGTAGGAGGAGTTTCGCGCGACTGAATGCCTCGTCTGCCTGCTCTTTGATCCCCTCGAGGAAGAACAGGTACCACTCGTTCCACTCGCCTTCCTCGCTGACGGCCAAGATTCGATCCGTGTACTCGTCTCTGTTCCGACGGATGTAGGAGCTGAGGTAGAACAGCGGATGGAGCAGAATGTCCGACGCGATAAGCAAGAGCACGATCAGCAGCCGACCGACGCGACCGTTTCCGTCGACGAACGGATGGATCGTTTCGAGCTGGTAGTGCAAAATTCCGATATCGATTAGATCGGGATATTCGCCCTCGGACTGCATATACTCCTCAAAATTCTCCATCCTCGCCGCCGCGATCTCGGGCTTCGGCGGCGCGAACCGGACCCGTTTGCCGAACCCAACGGACTCGTCGATCCACGCGTAGCCCGGCCGAAACTCACCCGGCAGCGGGTCTTCTTCGTCGGACCGCCCCTTCTCCATCAGCTCGCTGTGGAGTTGCTTCACCAACCCGATCGAGAGGCTCTCGCGCGATCGCCCGGTCTCCGAGAGCTGTGTTGCGGCCTTCTTTAGCGCAGCCGCGTAGTTTCGCGCCTCGCGGACGTCCTTCGAGTCCTCGCCTTCCTCGTACATATCCGAGACCGTGACGCGGGTCCCTTCGACCTGTGAGGACTGTTCGGCCTCCTTGTACACGAAGAGGCCGAAGACCGCCTCGGGATTTTCGATCTCGCTCCAGAAGCCATCGAGCCGGCCGAGCGAGTGTATCGCGCGGCCGTATGCTTGCACGACGTCGTCCGAAAGCTCGATCGCCGGCGGCAGTTCGTCCGGTTTGTAGAACTTGGAGAACGGAACCTGGGCGCTCGAATCGACGGGCCGGTACACCCCCGGGGCAGGTGTATCGACGAGGTAGCCGTCTTTCATCAGCTTCCTGTTCATCCGCTCTAAGTAAAAGGCTGTGCCAAACCGTTTTCCTAGATTCTCTCGGTTGTGTTTGAGTAAAGCGGCTCCGAGGATTGTTTTTCTAGACGTCTATACCGTATCTGAGTAAGCGCCTCTGTGGATTGTTTCTCTAGACGTCTGTAGCCACGTTTGAGTAAACGGATCGTGGATACTCTTATCTCAAATCACGGTTCTCCCAATTGCCTTAATTATCTGTAGGAGCGTCAAGAAGTCAAGACCTATTCCCTCTGGTCCTAATTCTACGGTACGGGACACCCAGAAGATCTGTTCCTCATCTTCCTCACCCAGTAGGCTGCTATTCGTAATATCGAAGCTGAATGTAGCATTGATTTGTGAGTGGAGAGTCCGAGGAGATCGGACCCGCATCACCACTATGAGATAGGAAGAGACTCACGAGCGTCTTCGCGATCACCTGGTCCCGATGAGCCTGGAAGCGGGCGTCGAGCGGTTCCTCGAGCACCGGGAGCCGAATGTCGCGGTGTCCACGTTTCAGAACAACCAGACGACGCTGGAGCAGTTCCTGGCGTGGTGCCACGACGAGGAGATCGAGAACCTGAACGAGCTCTCGGGTCGCGATCTCGCGGACTTCGTCCACTCTCGACGTCAGGAGGTGAAGCCGATCAGTCTCCAGAAGGAGCTCTCGGCGATCCGCGTTGCCTTGGAGTACTGGGCCGATCTCGACGCTGTCGAGCCCGGGCGTCGGGAACGCGTTCACGCTCCGCAGGTGGCCGACGGTGCGGAAGCCCGGGACATGAAAGTCGATACCGAGACCGCCGAAAAGATCCTCCAGTATCTCGAGCGGTATCATCGCGCTACTCGAGAGCACGCAGTTATGTCGCTCTGGTGGAAGACGGGGATCCGTCTCGGTGCGATGCGCAGTCTCGACCTCGACGACCTTCGCGAGGATGACCACGCGCTCGCGATCCACCACCGGCCGGAGACCGACACGCCGCTGAAGAACAAGAAGGACGGCGAGCGCTGGATCTGGCTCGGAGAAGCGCTCTTCGGGCTGATTCAGGAGTATATCGACGTCCATCGGATCGAGGTGCGCGACGATCACGGCCGCCGACCGCTGTTTACGACTCGGCAGGGACGGGTGAGTGGATCGACGCTCCGGGATACCAGTTACCGGTGGACGCAGCCGTGTCGGTGCGAGGAGTGTTCGCACGACCGCGAGCAGGGGTCGTGCGAGGCGTACGGGACGCCGAATACGCCGAGCAAGTGTCCTTCAGCTAGGTCGCCGCACGGGTGGCGCCGGGGTTCGATTACTGATCATCTCGCACGCGGGGTATCTCCGGAGGTCGTCTCGGAGCGGATGAACGTCTCGCTCGACGTGTTGTATCGCCACTACGACGCTCGACAGCCTGACGAGATGATGGCTGTCCGTCGTGAGCACCTGCAGAATAAATCAGATTGATGAGAGAATTCGCCAACTCGGCTCACGTATTCGGTCTGTGCAACGGAGCCCGGTCGGCGCTCTCCCAGCGAGTCCACTCGTTTCACGCGTTTTTCCGAAGGAACGGATTAGTCTTTGAAAAGTCTCCGACTCGATATCACTCCCGAGCGGCCGGAATCTCGAATCTACGCTTGAAAACCGCGCGACTGCCGGTCTATTCGTCGTCGGTCGTGACGATCGTGACCGGCACGTCGGCGTCGAGCAACACCGTCTGAGCGACGCTTCCGAACAGGGCCTTCCCCGCCGGCGAGCGCCGCTGGGTGCTCATCGCGATGTGGTCGATGTCGAACTCCGCGGCGATCTCGAGGATACCGTCGGCCGGCGGGTGTCGCGCCTCGACGAGTTCGACGTCGAGCCCGCGGTCTTCGAGGCGGTCGCGGACGAGTCGGACCGTATCGACACGGTCGACGTTCCGCAGTTCGTCGGGCGCCCCGACCTCCTCGTCGGTCAGGGTGTGGGTCACCACGACCTCGATGTCGTCGATGCCGGGGAGGTCGGCGACGAAGTCCGCCTGCGCGCGGGCGCGCTTCGCGTCGTCGTCCACGGGGAGGAGGATCCGATACATCGGTTATCCCCCCAGGTAGAGCCGGCCGACCTCGTCGTCGTTGAGGAGTTCGGTGCCGGTACCGGTGAACTTGATCTCGCCGCTCGCGAGCACGAACCCGCGGTCGGCGACCGAGAGCCCCTTCTCGGCGTTCTGTTCGACGAGCAGGATGGTCGTCCCCAGGTCGTTGAGCTGCTTGATCCGCTCGAAGACGTCGTCGATGAAGCGCGGTTCGAGGCCGATCGACGGCTCGTCGAGCATCATCACCTCCGGGTCGACCATCAGCGCGCGGGCGAGTTCGAGCAGTCGCCGCTGGCCGCCCGAAAGGGTCCCGGCGCGCTGGTCGCGTATGTCTCCGAGGATCGGGAACTCGTCGTAGAGCTCCTCGGCGCGGCGGTTGGCGCGCTCGTCGTCCTCGAAGACGTACCCGCCCATCAGCATGTTCTCGTGGACGCTCATCCCTGGGAAGACGCTCGCCTCCTGCAGGACGTAGCTCATCCCGTTGGCGAGGTTCTCCTGCGGCGAGCGGCCGGTGATGTCCTCGCCCCGGAGCGTGACCGTCCCCGCCTTGACGTCGGCGAAGCCGTAGATGCTCTTCATCAGCGTCGACTTCCCCGACCCGTTCGGGCCGATCAGGCAGGCGATCTGGCCGTCGTCGACGGCGATGTTGACGTCGTGGAGCACGGTCGTGTTGCCGTAGCCCGCGACGACGTCGTGCATCTCCAAGAGCGCGTCCCCGGGGTCGGTCTCGGGATTGGGTTGCGAGTCCGAATCGGATCCGGTCTTGGTCTCGGAGTCGGAAGTCGTCGCCACGATCACTCCCTCCCGAGGTACGCGTCGAGGACGCGCTGGTCGTTCTGTATCTCTTCGGGCGTGCCCTCGGCGATCCGCTCGCCGTGGGCGAGGACGTAGATGCGGTCGGCGATTTCCATCACGAAGTCCATGTTGTGTTCGATGAGGAAGATCGTCGCTTCCTCGTCTTCGTTGGCGGTCCGGATGTACTCGATGAGGTTCTCCAGCATCGAGGGGTTGATGCCGCCGGCCGGCTCGTCCATCAGGAGGACGTCCGGCTCGGCCATCAGCTCCATCGCGAACTCGATGAGCTTCTGTTGGCCGAAGCTCAGTCGCCCGGCCCGCGTCTTCGCGAGCCCGCCGAGGTCGACGTATTCGAGCAACTCTTGGGCCCGCGCCTGCAGCGACTCGTCCGGCCGGCGGAGCAGACTGCTCACCTCGGAGCCGCCCTCCTGGGCCGCCAGGAGGAGGTTCTTCTCGACGGTCATATCGCCGAAGATCCGGGTCTCCTGGAACATCCGCCCGAGGCCGGCCCGCGCGATCTTGTACTCGGGCCAGCCCGTGACGTCCTGTCCCTGGAGGTAGACCGACCCCTCGTCGGCCTGGAGCGTCCCGGTGATGCAGTTGAACAGCGTCGACTTCCCGGCGCCGTTGGGGCCGATGAGCCCCACGATCTCGCCTTCGTTCACCGTCACGTCGACGTCGTCGACGGCGGTCAGGCCGCCGAAGCGCTTCGTGACGCCGTCGGTCCGGAGCACGGCCCGGTCGTCGCTCCTCGCGGTCGCTTCCGTGTCCGCCGCGTCGGTCGGATCGGTCGCCTTACTCATCGCTCGACACCTCCTCGTCCTCGACGGCGGCCATCCCGCCGCGCTTGTAGTACTCCATCTCGCCGGCGTACTCCCTGAGCGTCCCGACGAAGCCCTCGGGGAACTCGATCACGGTGACGACCACGACGAGCCCCAGCATCACGAGCTGCCAGCCGACGAAGGCGGTCTCGACGTACTCGATGACGGTGTGGAGGCCGAAGGCGCCGATGACCGGGCCGGCGACGGTGCCGGAGCCGCCGAGCAGCGCCATCGCGATCAGTTCGACGTTCCAGGCGCCGTTGTACGCCGTCTGCGGATTGATGAAGGTGTTGAACAGGCTGTACCCCCCGCCCGCGAGGCCGGTGAAGAGCGCCGCCAGCATCCAGGCGGCCGTCTTGTGGTAGGCCGTGTTGAACCCCATCGCGGTCGCCTTCTCCTCGTCGTCGCGGATCGCGTTCAGGATGAACCCGAACCGCGTGTTCGAGAGGTAGTAGACGACCGCCATCTCGGCGACGAGCACGCCGAAGAAGAGGTAGTAGAACACGGTCCCCGGCGGGACGTCGAGCAGGATCTTCCCGCTCGCGCCGCCGGTGATGTCGATGATCCGCGAGACCTGCTGGGCCGCGAGCAGGACGCCGAGCGTCGCGATCGCGAAGTAGTGCCCGCGCAGCCTGAGCACGGCGGCGCCGATGACCCCTGCGAACGCGACGGCGAGCAGCCCCGCCGCGACCATCGCCACCGGGAACGCCACGGCGAAATCCTTCGTCAGGATCGCGGTGGTGTAGGCGCCGATCCCGAAGAAGGCCATGTTCCCGAAGCTCGGGTAGCCCGTCTGTCCGCCGACGATGTCCCACGACAGCGCCAGGATGGCGAAGAGGTACATCTCCGAGATGACGGTCATGTAGTAGCCCTGCCGGAGCCCGAGCAAGGGCGGCAGGGCCCCGACGACGACGACCGCGAGGAGCAGCTTCCACGCGTGGGCGTCGCAGAAGTCGAACACCTGTTCGACCTGCGCGGGCGGGACGATCGACCGGAGCAGTCCCTCGCCGCCGTCGGATTCGCCGGTGCTCATCGTTCAGCCTCCTGGCCGAACAGGCCCTGCGGTTTGACCACCAACAGGACGATGAGGAGCGTGAAGCTCACCGCGAGCGTCCACTGCGAGGAGACGAACCCCGCGGTCAGTTCCTCGACCGTCCCGAGGAGGAGCCCGCCGGCGAGCGCTCCCGGAATGGAGCCGACGCCGCCGAACACCACGATGACGAAGCTCTTGAGCGTGTAGATGAGGCCCATCTGCGGCTGGATGTTGAGGATGGTCGCGATGAACGCGCCCACGCCCCCGGCGATCGCCGAGGAGATCCCGAACGTGACCGCTCGGGTGTGCTCGACGTCGATGCCGACGAGCGCGGCGGCCTCGGGGTTCTGCGAGACCGCCCGGATCGCCCGCCCCGTCCGCGTCTTCTGCAGGAACAGATAGAGCGCGGCGGTCAGCACGAGCGCGCCGACGAAGGCGACGAGCTTCATCTTCGGGATCACGACCCCCGCGGCGTTGATCGACGGATCGGCGAAGCCGACCTGGATCGACCGGGGGTTCGCCGACCACGCCTGGATCGCCAGCTGCTGGATCGCGATGCTGATGCCGAAGGTGACGAGCAGCGTGAGGAAGATGTCGGTCCCGATCACCCGCGACACCAGCGTCCGCTGGAGCACGTACCCGACGACGTACAGCACCGCGATCGCGAGCGGGATCGTCGCCAGGAACAACAGCGGCGAGCCCTCCGCGTTGCCGGTGACGAGGCTCAGCGCCCAGTAGGAGGTGTAGCCGCCGAGCATCACCATATCGCCGTGGGCGAGGTTGATGATGTCGACGACGCCCCAGATGAGCGCGAAGCCGACCGCCACCCCCGCGAAGATCGCCCCGATGAGCAGGCCGTTGACGACGAACTGCGTGAGCGCCATCTGTCTCAGCGCTCACTCCAGTCGGGCATCGGGTAGATGGGCTTGGACTGCTGGACGTTCTGCGGGTAGGTGATCTGGAGGCCCTTCTCGGGCTGCCACTGGTAGACGAGCATGTTCTTGTTGATGACGCCGCTCTTGTCGAAGGAGACGTTGCCGTAGACCGTCGAGAAGTTCGCCTGACGGATGTGGTTGCGGACGGGCGTCGGACCCAGCGTGTCGACGTTCTTGAACGCGTTGACGAACGTCAGGATGACCGACTCCGCCGCCGCGCTGTGGTAGTCCGGCGTGTAGCCGTAGTTCTCCTCTATCGCGGAGACGAACTCGCCGGTCGACCCGTACACCGGGTCCTGGAAGTCGGCGTTGGTCGCCCACGACGAGGGGCCGTAGATGTAGTTACCGTTGGAACCGACCTCGTTCTTGAACGACTCGTTGAGGCTGCCGACGGTCCCCATCGCGGCGTCGACGTTGACGCTCTGGCTCTCCATCTGGTTCGCCATGATGATGTTGTGCTTCTGGTGGGCACACAGCAGCAGGATGTCGGCGCCGGCGTCGCGCACGCGGCCGAGATTCGTCGAGAGGTCCGAGGTGCTCGACGGGAACGTCTGATCGACGACCAGTTCGAGGTCCGTCTGCTCGATCTTGTTCCGGGCCCCTCGTGCGGTCGACTGGCTGAAGGTGCCGTCCTCGGCGAGGATGGCGATCGACTTCGGCGTGGGGTCCTGCGCGAGGCACATGTCGATGTAGCTCTTCGCGTACTTGTTCGCCGTCGGCAGGAGGCCGAAGATCCACTCGTTGCCCTGCGCGAAGATCTCGGGGCTCGCGCCGCCGCCTTCGACCATCGGCTTCTGGTTCTGCGCCGCGACCGCGCTGGCCGGGAGCGTCACCGTGCTGGAGTAGGGCCCGAGCAGGTAGTCGACCCCCTCGCGGTCGATGAGCTCCTGGTAGATGCTCTTGGAGGTCGAGGCGTCGGTCCCGTCGTCCCGGAGGATCATCTCCAGTTCGTAGGTGTTGCCGTCGCCGGCCTCGACGCCGCCGCTGTCGTTGATGCGCTGGATCGTCAGCTCGTAAGCGTCCTTGTACAGCTGCCCCAGATCGGCGTTGTCGCCGGTCAGGCTCATCGACCCGCCGAGGGTGATGGTCTGCGGCCCGCCGTCGGAGCTTCCGGTCGTCCCGCCGCTGCTGTCCGTCGAGCCGCCGCCGTCGCCCGAGGAGTCGCCGCCGGAGTCCGAGCCCCCGCCGCCGGAACAGCCTGCGAGTCCGGTGATTCCGATCGCGCCTGTGCTCCCTGCAACCTTGAGGAACGTCCGTCGGTCCTGTTTGTCCGTCATAGGTACTAGACCGGCGTGTATCGATGATACACGACCTATGCGTTCCATTGAATGTCACCGTTATAAATGTTAATGATCGATATGTGACGTCTTGGTGGCTACGTAGTCGTCCGGACCGCTCGGGAGCGCGGACGGCCGGACTGATCGCCCGCTCTCCGACTACACGTGACCGTGCTCGTCCGGCAACGCGTCGGGAACCGTAAGGAGACTCGCGGACGCGACGGCGGACGGGTCCCGCACTCGGGCTACCAGAGGACCCGCGGCCAGACGAACTCGAAGAGGAGGATGGCCATCACCGTCAACACGAGCGTCATCACCGCGTTGAGGAGCACCCCCGCGCGGATCATGTCGCGCTGTTCGAGGTGGCCGCTCCCGAAGACGATCGCGTTCGGCGGGGTCGCCACCGGGAGCGCGAAGGCGAAGCTCGCGGCGATCGCTCCGGTGACGGTCAGGAAGATCGACGCCGGGATCGGATCGACGCCGAGCGTCCCGGCGAAGATGCTCCCCAACCCGATGAGGATCGGCGCCAGGATGGTCGTCGTGGCCGTGTTCGAGGTGAGCTCCGTCGCCAGCACCGCGAAGACGACGACGGTGAGGACCACGAGCGGGAGCGGCGCGCCGACGACGGTATCGAAGAGCGACCGCGCGAGCCACGCGGTGGCGTCCGTCTCCCCCAGCGCGTCGGCCAGCGAGATGCCGCCGCCGAACAGCAGGATCGTCCCCCAGTCGATGTCGATGAGGTTCTCCCAGTCGTCGGCGCCGCTCACCACGAGCGCGGGGATCGCCAGCAGGCCGACCACGACGAAGTAGAGGATTCCGCGGTGGCCCTCCAGCCCGAAGACGCTCGCGCCCTCCCCGCCGAACAGCGTCACCTGCCACGCCGACGGGAGCACGCCCTCGAACAGGAACCCGAGGCCGCCGAGCACCCACAGCGCGGCGGTCGCCGCGAAGATGTACGTCGCGCGGCGGGCGTGCGTCGACATCGGCCCCTCTTCGGAGAGGAACTCCCCGGCCTGGGACTGGGCCTCGTTCACGTCGTCGATCTCGGGCGGATACAGCCAGAACGTCAGGAGATACCACGTCAGCGGCAGCGTCACCGCGACGATCGGCAGCCCGACCGCGAGCCACTGGACGAACGAGATCTCGATCCCGACCAGCCGGTCGAGGAACGCCACGGCGACGACGTTCGGCGGCGTCCCGATGAGCGTCCCGACGCCCCCGACGCTGGCGGCGTAGGCGGTCCCGAGCAGCGTCGCGACGCGCATGTTCGAGGCCGCTCCCTCGTCGGGGTCGTCGCGGCCGACGACGCCCGCCAGCACCCCCAGCGCGACCGGCATCATCATCGCCGTCGTGGCCGTGTTCGAGACCCACATCGAGAGGAACGCCGTCGAGAGCATGATCGCCAGGATGAGCAGCCGCGGCGACCGCCCCAGCGCGTTGATGAGATGCAGCGCCAGCCGCCGGTCGATGTTGTGCGTCTGGAGCGCCTCCGCCAGCATGAACCCGGCCACGAACAGGAAGATGAGCGGGTCGGCAAAGCCGGACAGCGCGGCCTCCATCCGCTGGTAGACGCCGAAGATCGTCAGGACGACCGGGATGAGAAGCCCCGTCAACGCCAGCGGCAGCGCCTTCGTCACCCACAGGATCGCCGCCAGCGCCATCGTGGCCAGCGCCAGCTGGCCCGCCCTGTCGAGGCCGGGCGGCGTCGGCGCGCCCGCGATCGCGGCGGTCGCGACGACCGCGACGAGGAGCGCCAGGGCCGTTCGGTTCGCCGGTAGTCGTAGCGTCCGTGTCATCAGAAGTGCTCCACTAGCACGCGGATCTGCTCGTCGGTCAAATTGGTCCGGTACAGCTCGAACAGCTGATCCAGGCGGTCCCGAGAGAGGCTTCGGGTGTCGTTTTCGAGCATCGAGACGTGGGCCTGCATGATGTCGTCGAGTTTTCGTTCGATGGTCCGCTGCTCGAAGCCGGCCGCGACCCGAAGGAGCCGCCAGGCGTCTGGTGAGATGTCGCCGACGTCGACTTCGTCGCCCCCGCCGCGTCCCATCGCTTATCGATCACCAATATTAAACAAGTTCATATAAGTATTCGTTCCGGACCCGCCGGAATCACGCGCGAGGCTATCCTGGAGTGTGTCGGTCTCGCCACTCTCCTTCTGGGTGTCGAACGGCTTCCGTCCCGGCCATCGAGGGGCGCGGCGCCGCTCATCTACGGCCGCCCGACCCGCCGGTGGCGGAGCCAGAGGTAGTACCCGCCCGCGGGCACCGACAGCAGCCACGTCATCGGCACGAGAACGTTGAGGAGGTGGACGCCCGCGACGACGCCCCAGATCCGGCGGTCGGGCGCCCAGCCGATCGCGCTCTCGCGGACCGCCCGGACGTCGAGGTACAGCGAGACGCTGAACACCGGGACGAGGAGGATCGCCGCGACGAGGGCCAAAAGCGCCACGAGCGGGAGGAAGACGCCCACGGTCGGGATCGTCTCGTAGACGAACTCCGCGTTCGCCGACACGCCGAGCACGGCGCCGAGCAGCGGCACCGCCACCGCGAGGACGGCGAACGCCGCGACCGTGAGCGCGACGCCGTAGTACCACCGGGAGACACGCTCTCGGGGCCGCTCGCTCGCCGCCGACGCGTCTCGGTCGTCGGTCTCCCCGACCGCCTCGTGGGCGTCCGGGCCGGCGCCGGCGGGGCTCGGATCCCGCGATCGGAACCGACGGAGGAGGTACGCGCTCCCGACGAACAGGAGCAGGGGGGAGTCGACGAGCGCGAGCCCGACCGCGGGCGCGACCACGCCCGCGACACCCCATAGGCGGGGATCCGGCGTCCAGGTCTCCGTGCTCCGCGCGACCGCTCGCGCGTCGAAATACAGCGCGATCGCGAACACGGGAATCAGTACGAGGCTCAACAGGACGAACGCCGCGGGGAGGACATCCAGCGCGGTCGGGGGCCCGTCGACGGTGTCCGACAGGGACAGCGCGAGCAGTCCGACCACTTCGAGCAGCGGGGGGAGGGCGACGCCGACCCACCAGTCCGAGTCGACCATATCCGATGGGCGCGGTCCACCCGCAGAGGTCTTTCGGTTCGGGGCGCTGTCACGACAGCGCCGCGGCTCCCGACGTGAAGAACGAAAAAGCCGCTCGACGCGGGACGCTCAGGCGGTACCGATCAGGCGACGTTGAAGCCCTTGTCGCGGAGGAAGTCCTCGACGCGACCGGTGTGGTTCCCCTGCAGTTCGATGGCGCCGTCCTCGACCGTGCCGCCGCAGGCGAATTTCGACTTCAGGTCCGAGGACAGACTGTCCATATCGACGTCCTTGGGGTCGAAGCCTTCGATGATCGTTACCTCCTTTCCGTAGCGGCGCTCGTCGATGCGGATGGTGATCTCCTGGGATTCCTTGGCGACGTCCTCGCAGACGCAGAGTTCCTCAGGGAGTCCGCACGTCGAGCAGACTTCCGACATTACAGTCCGAAACTACAAGATGGGGATATTAAACAGTATCGGGACCCCGCGTCGAGCGCACAGCCGCCCGGTCGCTTGGCCCGCTCGCCGGCCGCCCGCCGCGGCTCCGTGGCGCCGCCGACCCCCGACGCTCGCCGGGCATCGAACCGCGCGCGGCATCAGGAGCGAGACCGGAACCACCGAAGCACCGGCGTCGCCGACCGCACGAGTTCGTCCGCGAGCGCGACGGCCTCGTCGGCGTCGTCGCGGTCGACGCCGCCGCCGTACCTGGCGCGCTCGTAGAGGTCGCCGACGCGGCGCGCCTCGGCTGCCCCGCCGTGCCCGTCGGGGAGCGATCGGAAATACGCCCGCGGCGTCTCGCCGGGCCGCCGCGGCCGGTGCCTCCGTTCGAGGACGGTCGCGACCCGCCGGTACGCGCGTGCGACGTCGGTCTCGGGATCGCGGCGCCGCTGGTACTGGACCGCGAGCAGCCGCCGCATCCGCCCGGCGGTCCCCGTCCGCCTCGCGCCCGCCGTGAGGCCGACGAGCGCGACCGCGCCGATCAGGAGCATCCGGCGCGAGGGCAGCGACGGGAGCGGCACCGGCAGCGGGCCCGACCCGCTATCGCTCGCCGGGGAACTCCCGGCCTGTGTCGGCGTCGCGTTCGGCGTCCCCGGCGTCGCGTTCGACGCGCCCGGCGTCGCTCCCGCGGGGAGCTGCGGCGTGGTCGCGCCCGCGGGCGCTCCGACCGGCGGCGTCACGGTCCCGTTCGGCCCCGGGAGGTCGACGTTCGTCTCGCCGCTCTGTCGGGCCTCCGTGAGCCGCGCCTCCTCGGCGGTCTCCCGCGGTCCGCCGGGCGTCGGGTCGAAGCGGACCCACCCCACCTCGGGGAAGTAGACCTCCACCCAGGCGTGGGAGTTGAGGCCGCGGACGACGTACTCGCCGTCGCCCGTCTGTTCGCCAGACGTGTAGCCCGTGACGAACCGCGCCGGCACGCCTTCCGAGCGCAGCATCACGACCATCGCGGTCGCGAAGTAGGTGCAGTAGCCGGCGTCGCGCTCGAAGAGGAAGGTGTCGACGACGTCGCCGCTCGGCGGCGGCACGCTGAGCGAGTACTCCTTGTTCGACTCCAGGTACCGCTCGATCGCGACCGCCTCGGCGTAGGGGGTCTCGGCGTCCGCGGTGACGCTCGCGGCCCGCTCGCGGACCCGCTGGGTCGTGCTCGACGGCAGTTGGAGGTACGAGTCGGTGACGCGGTCGGGGTAGTCGGTCCCGGCCGCCCGGAGTCGCTCGGGGCTCGCCTGCGGGACCCGGCTCCGGACGGTGTAGCGGTCGCCGGACTGGAGCGTCCCGCCGGGTCGGAGCGTCCCCTGCGGCGTCACGACCGCGCGTTCGCTCACCGCGCCGTCGAGCGAGATCGGCCGCCACGCCGCCGGGAGGACCGACATCGAGTCCCGCGCGGTGACGGTCTGTTCCAGCGGATCGGTGGGTCCCGGCGGTCCGCGGAGCGGTCCCTCGTAGGGCCGCGTCGTTCCGGTCCGCACCCAGCCGTCGCCGGTGTAGCGGTCGTAGGCGCCGGTCTGCCAGTACTGCGGACGGGGGCTCTCGACGGTGAACCGGATTTTGGGAGAGAGGCGGATGCTCCCGACGATCTCGACCCGGTCCCGCGACTCGACGAGGTTCGCCTCCACCGTGGGCGAGCCGCGGTCCGGGAGAATGGGCGACCCGGCCGCCCCCGGCACGACCGTCAGCGTCGCCGAGGCGACGACCATCGCCGCGAGCACGACCGTCAGGGCGTCGAGCCCGCCGACGTCGACGCCGTGGCGCTCGAACGTCGCCGCGGCCACGGTCGCCGTCGCGCCGAGGACGCCCACGAGCGTCGTCACGCCGTCGGCGTCGCCGGTGAGCACGACGAGCCCGAGCGCGAGCCCGCCGGCGACGGCCGCGGCGACGTACCGCCGCCGGACCGCGAGGTACCACGAGAGGAAGACCGGGCCGGGGAGGACCGCGGTCGCCCACACGCCCGCGCCGACGAGCCGGAGGATCGAGAGCCCGGTCAGGAGCGCCACCGTGTCGGCGAGCGCGCGCCGAGGCGTCAACAGCTGGAGCTGGCTCTGCGGGAGCGCGAGCAGGTACCCCGCCAGTCCCAGCCCGAAGAGCGCCGAGGCGAGGCCGACGGCGGCCCGGACGCCGACGAACCGCCCCACGAGGAGCGCCAGGCCGAACGACGCCACGAGGACGCCGAGGAACTGCTGGCCTCCGCCGACGACGTCGGTCACGCGCCAGAGGACGCTCGCGTAGGCCCACGTCAGCGCAGTCAGCCCCGCGACGGCGAGCGTTCCCCCGCGGAGCAGGCGCCCGGCCCAGTCCGTCCGCCGCTCGACGGCGCTCATCCGGACGACCCTCCGCCGCGGCGGCTCCCGGAGGCGGGCGCGACTCGCCCCGCTCTGCTCGACGCATCCGGACCGGCGCCGTCGGCGTCGGCTGCGACGTCGGCACCGACTGCGGACCGGCCGTCCGGCCGCCCCTCGCCGTCGGCCTCTCCGATCATCGACTCGAAGCGGTGCCCGCGCCCGTCGAACCGGACGACCGTCCGCTCGTCGTCGACGACGACCGCGACGTCGGGCTCGCCGTCGAGTGCGGGCACCGGCCCGCGGTCGACGACCGCGAGGTGATCGAGCATCGCGCGGGTGTCGTCGACGCCGGCGTCGACCCCCCCGGCGGGCGTCGAGAGCCGCACGCTCGCGCCCTCGCGGATCAGCGCGAGACAGACCGTCGCCGCGGCCTCGGCCATCGCGTCGGCCAGCGGATCCGCGCTCGGGTCGGTCTCGTCCCCGTCTTCGGCCTCGCCGCGCGGCCGCTCCGCGCCGGCGACGCCCGCGGCGACGGTGACGCGGTCGGGGTCGGTCTCGGCGGTGAACTCCCGGATCATCAACTCGCCGCGCTTGGCCGAGGACTTCCAGTGGACGTCCCGGAGCGCGTCCCCGCGCACGTACTCGCGGAGGTCGTCGAACTCGTCGCGGCGGGTCGCCCGCTGCGACCGGGTGAGCGCCCGGAGGTTCGCCTCCGCCGACCCCGAGAGCCGCCGGACCCGCGGGAAGACGAGCAGGTCCTCGCGGACGTCGAGCGCGATCGTGCGCTCGAAGAGCCCGAGCACGTCGGTCACGACGACCGCGAGGGGGCCGATGTCGTGTCTCCCGCGTCGCCGCCGGGCGATCTCGTAGCTGACGGTCCCGCCGATGGCGGCGTCGACGACGGCCTCGCTAGCCTCGTTCGACTCGCCCGCATCTGCGTTCTCACCGTCGACGCCGCTCCCCGCGACGGCGACGCCCGCCGGTAGCCGATCGCGGATCGTCGCGGGGTAGGTCCGCGGCGCGTCGAGCCGGAGCTCGACCGTTCCCGTCGTTCCGGGCTCGTCGGCCGGCGGGAGCGCGCGCTCGACGCCCGGCGCCGGCGCGCGCCAGACCTGCACGGCGGCGGCGACGAGCGCGACGACTCCGGGGAGGACGACGGCGTCGAGCGAGCGCGCCCCGAACGCCGCGCCGACGGCCACGGCGGCGGCGACGACGGCCGCGACGGCGTATCCGCGTCGTGTCGGTCGCATCGGCTCGCTACTCACCACTCACTCGACGGGCACCTCTTCGAGGGCGCGCTCGACGACCGTCGCGCCGTCGACCTCCGTGTCGGTCCGGACGCGGTGGCTCCACACCGTCGGCGCCTCGGTCTGTACGTCGTCGGGCGTGACGTAGCCCCGGCCCTCGAAGACCGCACGCACCTGTGAGGCCCGGACGAGTGCGATGGCGCCGCGCGGGCTCGCGCCCAGGCGGGCGTGCTCGCGGGTGTACTTCGCCAGCCGCGAGACGTACGCGCGGACCGGCTCGCGGACGGTGACCTCGGAGACGGTCGACCGCGCGCGCCTGACGTCGCCGACGTCGGCCACCGGCTCTAAGGACTCGATGGGGTGTTCGCCCGTGAGCCGACCCAGCAGTTCGGTCTCTTCGTCCTCGCTGGGGTAGCCCAGCCGGATCTTCTTCGTGAATCGGTCGACCTCGGCGACCGGGAGCTCGTAGGTGCGGCCGGGCTCGACGTCGTTCTGCGTCGCGATGACGGTGAATGGATCCGGGACGCGGTGGGTCTCGCCGTCGACGGTCACCTGCTCTTCGGCCATCACCTCCAGGAGGGCGGCCTGGGTCTTCGGCGGCGCGCGGTTGATCTCGTCGCCCAGCAGGACGTTCGCGAACACCGGGCCGGGTCGGAACTCGAATTCGCGGGTCTTCTCGTTGAAGACGTTCACGCCGGTCACGTCGGAGGGCAGGAGGTCGGGCGTGAACTGCACGCGCTTGAACGACCCGTCCAGCGAGGTCGCCACCGCGCGCGCGAGCATCGTCTTGCCGACGCCCGGGACGTCCTCTAAGAGGAGGTGGCCGCGGGCGAAGAGGGCGACGAGGATGTGTTCGATCGCGTCGCGGTGGCCGACGATGACGCGCTCGACGTTGTCGGCGATCCGCGTGGTCAGGTCGGCCGCTTCGTCGACGGGAAGCGGGGAGACCGAACCCGACTCCTTCTCCGAGTCAGATATGGCGTCTACGTCGGTCATTGTGGGGGCAGCGAGCGCGGCACCGACCGCGCCGACCGCGATGCGTCGGCCCGCGCTGTTGGGAAGACATAGCCCCCGCGACCACGTAACTTTGCTGGCGTCGGCGGGGTACCGTTCGAGTGACGCGGCGGCGTCCGACAGAGCGTGTGCGAACGCCTGGCGCGGCTCCGGACGCGGCTCGGCTCGGTGCGGATCTTCGCCTCCCTGGGAGACAAGCGCCGCTTTCTCGCCCACCTCGTCGCGGTCGCGGTCGCCGCCGCCGTCCTCGCTCTGTCCGCGGTCGGCTATCTGTACCGCGACCGGATGGGCCGACGGCTTCCTCGACCGGCCTTGACCGCGCCGCGGGCCGCCCTTCCCGTCCGCTTTTGGTCTTCGGCCGCCGTCCGGTAGGTATGAACGGCGCAGGGTCCGACGCGAGTGAGGAGCCAGCCCCGGAGCCGGGCGAATCCGGCACCCGGACCGACGCCGACGGCGAGCGCGACCGCCGGCCGGAGGGCCCCCCGCAGAAGCTGCTCGACCGCCGCGAGGAGCTCACGCCGATGCTCTCGCAGTACCTCGACCTCTGTGAGACCCACCCCGACGCGATCGTCCTCTTCCAGGTCGGGGACTTCTACGAGGCCTTCTGCGAGGCCGCCGAGGTCGTCGCCCGCGTCTGCGAGGTGACGCTGACCAAGCGCGAGGACTCGACGGGCACCTACGCGATGGCGGGCATCCCCATCGACAACGCCGCCTCGTACCTCGAACCCCTGCTAGACGCGGAGTACCGCGTCGCCGTCGCCGACCAGGTCGAAGACGCCGAGGAGGCCTCCGGCCTCGTCGACCGCGCGGTCACGAACGTCGTCAGCCCCGGGACCGTCGTCGACGACGAACTGCTGGATCGCGCGAGCGCGACGTACCTGGCCGCGGTCGTCGAGGCGGAAGGGGAGAAGAATCTCGGAGGCGACGGCGACGACCCCCGGACCGCGCTCGCGACCCTCGACGTCTCCACGGGCGAGTGCCGGGTGACGAGCGCCGGCCCCGACCGGATCAGCACCGAACTCGAACGGCTCGCGCCCGCGGAGGTGCTCGCGCCCGCGGGGCTCGGGTTCGACCCGTCGGGGCTCGGCTTCGAGACGATGCTGACCGACCGCGGCCCCGAGGCGTTCGCGCTCGACCGGGCCGACGAGACGCTCTCGCGGTACGTCGCGGAGCCGACCGCGGTCCTCGACTCGCCGGTCGAGCGCCGCGCGGTCGGCGCGCTGCTCGACTACGCCGAGTACACCCAGGGCGACGACGGCGCGCTCTCGTACGTCTCGCGGATCCGCCGGTACGACCTCCGGGAGTCGCTCCGGATCGACGCGACGGCGATGCGCAGCCTGGAACTGTTCGACTCGCGGCACCCCGGCCGCGGCGAGACGCTCTTGGATACCGTCGACCGGACCGCCTGCGCCCTCGGCCGCCGGAAACTGGAAGCGTGGCTCCGACGGCCCCTCATCGACGAGGCGGCGATCGAGCGCCGCCACGACGCCGTCGCGGAGCTGCTCTCGCGGCCGCTCGCGCGGGAGACGATCCGCGACCACCTCGATCGGGTGTACGACCTCGAACGCCTCGCCGCCCGCGTCTCCCGCGAGCGCGCGAATGCCCGCGACCTCCGGGCGCTGAAGACGACGCTCGACGTCGTCCCCGAGGTGAAAGACGCCCTCGCCGACGCGGAGTCCGAGGCCCTCGCGGATCTCCGGGAGTCGCTGGACGAACTGGCGGACGTCCGCGACCTGATCGGCGAGGCGATCGTCGAGGACCCGCCCCAGGAGATCACCGAGGGCGGCGTCATCAGGGAGGGCTTCGACGACGAACTCGACGAGATCCGCGCGACCGAGCGCGAGGGACGCGAGTGGGTTTCGTCCCTCGAAGAGCGCGAGCGCGAGCGCACCGGCATCGATTCTCTCGAAGTCGGGTACAATCAGGTCCACGGTTACTACATCGAGGTGACGAACCCCAACCTCGACCGCGTCCCCGACGACTACACTCGCCGGCAGACGCTGAAGAACGCCGAGCGGTTCTACACGCCCGAACTCAAGCGCCGCGAGGACGAGATCCTCTCGGCCGCAGAGCGGGCGAACGCCCTGGAGTACGAGGTCTTCCGGGACGTCCGCGCCGAAGTCGCCGCCGAGACCGAGCGGCTCCAGTCGCTGGCTGACGCGCTCGCGCGGCTCGACGTCCTCGCCACGTTCGCGACGGTCGCCGCGAGCGCGGACTACGTCCGCCCGGAGATGGGCGCCGAGGAGATCGCGATCGACGCCGGTCGGCACCCGGTCGTCGAGCGGACCCAGGCCGAGTTCGTCCCCAACGGGATCGACTTCGCCGACGGTCACGTCGCCGTCATCACCGGGCCGAACATGAGCGGGAAGTCGACGTACATGCGCCAGATCGCGCTGGTCTGCCTGCTCGCGCAGGCCGGCAGTTTCGTCCCGGCGGACGCGGCCGAACTGCCCGTGCTGGACCGCCTCTTCACCCGGGTCGGCGCCTCCGACGACATCGCGGGCGGCCAGTCGACGTTCATGCGCGAGATGGCCGAACTCACAGAGATCCTCCACGACGCCACCGAGGACTCGCTGGTCCTCCTCGACGAGGTGGGGAGAGGGACCTCGACGGCCGACGGCCTCGCGATCGCCCGCGCGACGACGGAGTTCGTCCACGACGAGGTCGGCGCCACGACGCTGTTTGCCACCCACTACCACGACCTGACCGCGCTCGCCGAAGAGCTCCCGAACGCGTTCAATCTCCACTTCACGGTGAGCAAAGGCGAGGGCAAGGACGGCGACGGCGCCGACTCGCCCGATGACACCGACGCGCCGGACGTGACGTTCCTCCACCGCGTCGCCGAAGGCGCCGCGTCGTCGTCCTACGGCGTCGAGGTGGCCCGGCTCGCCGGCGTGCCGGATCGCGTGGTCGCACGCGCCCGCGAGCACCTGCGGGAGTCGTCGGCGCCGGGAGCCGACGCGAGCACGTCCGGAGCCGCGACCGAGAGGGACGGCGCCGACGCGGACTCGGGCGATACCGGAGCCGACGCGTCGGTCTCGACCGCCGATCCCGCCGATGACGATTCTGACGGCCCGAGAGACACGCTGGCGGCCTACGTCGACGGCCTCGACGCCGGCTCGAACGGGCGCCCCGAGGGCCTGGCGATCGACGGCGACTTCGACGACCTCGGCGAGGCTGAACGGGAGGTCTTAGCCGAACTCCGCGACCTCGACGTGGCGCGGACCACGCCGCTCGAAGCGCTCAACACCCTGGAACGCCTACAGCGAGAACTGAATGAGTAAGGAGCGCCCGGACGCGCAGGCCGACGCCGCCGTCCGCCGGCTCGACGACGAGACGGTCGCCAGCGTCGCCGCCGGCGAGGTGATCACCCGGCCCGCGGACGTCGTCGTCGAACTGCTCGAAAACGCCCTCGACGCGGGCGCCTCCCGGATCGACGTCGACGTCGCGGGCGACGGCAGGGAGCGGATCCGCGTCCGGGACGACGGCCGCGGGATGAGCCCGCAGGACGCCGAACTCGCCGTCGAGCGGCACACGACGAGCAAGCTCCGGCGCGGGGCGTCGCTCGCGGCGGTCGACACCCTCGGCTTCCGCGGCGAGGCGCTCCCGAGCGTCGCGACCGTCGCGACCCTCGAACTCCTGACGAACGACGGCGGCCCCCGCGGCACCCGGGTGGTCGCGAGCGGCGGCCCGGGGGCCGATCTGGTCGAGCCGACCGGGCGCGGGCGCGGGACGACCGTCACCGTCCGGGAGCTGTTCGCCGACGCGCCCGCCCGTCGCGAGTCGCTGTCGGCCGCGGCGACGGAGTTCGCCCGCGTGAGCGACGCCGTCTCGCGGTACGCGCTCGTCAATCCCGACGTCTCGTTCTCCCTCGCTCACGACGGCAGCGAGGTGTTCTCGACGCCCGGGACCGGCGACTTCGACGACGCGCTGCTCGGCGTCTACGACCGCGAGGTGGCGTCGAGAACGGTCGCGATCGACGCCGAGCGGGGGCTCGACGCCGAGGGCGGCTCGGCCGGCGACTTGGTGCTCCGGGGCGCTCTCGTTCAGCCTTCGGTCACGCGCGCCCGCCGCGAGCACGTCTACGTCGCGGTCGACGGCCGCCCCGTGCGGAACGCCCGCCTCCGACGCGCGGTGGTCGAGGGCTACGGCGACCTCCTGCCGGACGACCGCGCGCCCATCGCTGTCGTGTCGGTGTCGCTGCCCGACTCGTGGGCCGACCACAACGTCCACCCGCGGAAGCGCGAGGTCCGGCTCCGCGACCCCGACGCCGTCGCGGCGGGCGTCGAGGCCGCCGTCCGCGACGCGCTCTCGACGACCGACAGGCGCCGCACCGAGGACCTCTCGATGGACCTCGACGACGCGCTCGAACCGCTCTCGGAGGCGGAGTCGGCGTTCGAGGACGTCGACGTCATCGGGCAGTTCCGCGAGCTCTATCTGCTCTGTGAGGCCGACGACGACCTCCTCGTCGTCGACCAGCACGCGGCCCACGAGCGCGTGAACTACGAGCGGCTCCGCGCCGCCGTCGACGGCGAGACGCCGCGCGCGCCGGTCGACCCGGCCGCGACGGTGGAGCTGACGCCCGCCCAGCGCGCCGCCGTCGACGTCCACCGCGACGACCTCGCGGCGCTGGGGTACGAGATCGAGCCGTTCGGGGAGTCGACCGTCCGGGTGCGCGCGGTCCCCGCCCCGATGGGCCGCGCCCCCGACCCCGCGAGCGTCGCGGACGCCGTCGACGCCCTCCGGCGCGGCGAGTCGCCCGACGACGGCCGCGACGCGCTCCTGAAAGACCTCGCGTGCCACCCGTCGCTGAAGGCGGGCGATGATCTGGGGACCGAGGAGGCCGCGGCGCTGATCGAGCGCCTCGGCGCCTGCGAGAATCCGTACGCGTGTCCGCACGGCCGCCCGACGGTGCTCTCGATCGACGAGGCGGCGCTCGTCCGCGGCTTCGGCCGCCGCGGGACGCGGATGGACTGATAATGGCTACTGTCAGTCATTACCGCTGGTTCGCCGAAACGGGGTGGCGAACCAGCGGTAAACAGTGACAGTAGCCATTATCAAGACCCGATCCGACACCGATTTACCACCGTCGCGACCAGTTCTGCCCGATGAGTCGCCGCCTATCGATTCCCTCCCGCGGGGGCGACGCCCCCGCGACGCGTCGATGAGCGTCGTCGCCTCGATCGGTCGCGAAGCGCGGGCGCTCCTCGGCGACGGGAAGGGCCGCCCGTTCGTCGCCATCGCCGGCACGTGGGGGACGCTCCTCGGCGCGCGGATGATCTACCCCGTACTGCTCCCGTACTTCCGGGAGACCTACGGCCTGAGCCTCTCGGTCGCGGGGCTACTGGTCACGGTCCTGTGGCTCGGCTCCGCGCTCGGCCAGCTGCCCGGCGGGATCCTGGCGGACCGATACAGCGAGCGCTCGGTGATGACCGCCGGCACGGTCGTCGTCGCGGTCGCGATCGCGGCGGTCGTCTCGGCCCCGAGCGCGCTCTTTCTCTTCGCTGCGACCGCGCTCGTCGGCGTCGGCCAGTCGCTGTACCCGATCGCGCGGATCACGATGCTCGCGGACCTCTACCCCGATCGGATCGGGAGCGCGCTCGGCGCCACGATGGCGACCGGCGACCTCGGCCAGACCGTCCTCCCGCCGATCGCCGCGGCGATCGCGGCCGCGGTCGCCTGGCAGGCCGGCCTCGGGTTCATCACGCCCCTGCTCGTCGTCGCGGCGGTCGCGCTGTGGGCCGCGCTGCCCCGCAGCGCAGAGGCCGACGCGGGCGGCGTCGACGAGGTCTCGACGGACACCACCCGGCGCGTTCTCGCCGAGCTCCGCCGGCAGAACGTCGTCCTCATCGCGTTCATCCTCTTTCTCTACATCCTGGTCTGGCAGGCGTTCACGGGGCTGTACCCCACCTACCTCGTCGAGGAGAAGGGCCTATCCTCGGCGACGGCGTCGCTGCTCTTCAGCCTCTTTTTCGCCGTCGGCGTCGTGGTGAAGCCGGTCGCCGGCGCGACCTACGATCGGGTCGGCCTCCGCTGGTCGCTGGTCGCGGTGCTCGCCGGTCCGGTCGTCGGCTTCGCGATCCTGCCGGTCGTGGAGGGACTGCCCGCGCTCGTCGGCGTCACGGCGCTCGTGAGCCCGATGCTCGGCTCGGGGGCGATCACGCAGTCGTACTTCTCGGACGCCTTCTCGGATTCGGTCCGCGGGACGGGTCTGGGGGTTGTTCGCACCGCGACCGCGACGCTGGGTGCGGCCGGACCCGTGCTCTTCGGGACGCTCGCCGACCGCGGCTACTTCGACGAGGGCTACTGGCTCATCGGCGGCGTGATCCTCGTCGTGATCGTCCTCACGCTCCGGATCGCCGACGGCGACGGGTAGCCCGCTTCTTCTCGGTCGTTCTCGTCACCAGTCCTTGCAGTCCGCACAGACCTGGCCCTTCCCGTCCTCGCCCGACCAGAGCCGCTCGACGGTCGCGCCGCAGGCCGGACACTCCGCGCCGTCGGGCTCCCACCGGTAGGTCGCCGCCGCCGGCTCGACGTCTTGCGGATCGGGGAGATCGGCTTCGTCGGAATCGGCGTCGGATCCGTCATCTGCGTCGAGATCGGGGTCAGAACCGGACTCGGAATCCGTGTCGACGTCGACGCTCGCGTCGCGATCGTCGCCGTCTGAGTCGGACTCGGCGCCGTCGCTTCCGCCGCCGACGAACTCGTCGAGCGACCGGTCCCGGCCCATACGAGACCCCTGCGGCGGCGTCGGCTTAGCGGTGGCGACTCGCTGCGCGATTCCGCACACACATATACGATGAGTCCGAAACCGCTGGTATGGTCTCGGTACTCGGCTTCGTCGTACAGCTGCTCACGAGCGTCGTCGACCTCGTCCGGATCTTCGTCTTCGAGGTGCTGCTCGGCGTGGATCCGATCACCGCCCTGTCGTTCCTCGTCGGCGCGGCGCTGACGACCGCGACGGTCGCGTACTTCGCGTACCTCGCCGCGGGCGCGCTCGTGAACCTCCTCACGGGTCTCGGATCGAGCGCCCGCGAGGCGCCCGCCGACCGCACGGCCCGCTGACTGCCTTTTCGGCGCCTACTCCTCGCTGGCTCGCTCGAACGCCTCGCTCGCCAGTCGGATCGCCGCGTCGGCGTCCGGGCCCAGCGGCGAGCCGACGACGATCCCGTCAGCGTGATCCAACAGCGCGGCCATCCGTTCTGTGACCGTCTCGGGCGTCCCGGCGACCGAGAACGCCTCGATCATCGCCGGCGTCACGCGCTCGAACGCCTCGCCGAACGCCCCGGCGCTGATGTGCTCGCCGATCGTCTCGGCGCGATCGGCGTCGATCCCGTGGCGCCCCAGCACCGGCGGCGCCGCTCCGGCGACGACGAACGCGACCGGCGGCCGGGCGGCCTCGCGGGCGGCCTCGGCGTCCGGTCCGACGCTGACGCTCGCGTAGGCGAGCAACTCGAAATCCTCCGCGTCGTCGTCGCGCTCCGCGCGCCCCTCCTCGACCCGCTCGCGCGCCCACGCGAGGTCGTCGGGGTGCGAGCCGTTGAACAGCAGGCCGTCGGCACGCTTGCCGGCCATCCGGCACATATGCGGCCCCTCGCCGCCGACGTAGACGGGGATCTCGCCGGGGACCGCGAAGTTCAGCCCGGCGTTCGCCGCCTCGAACGTCCCGTCGTGGGTGACGCGCTCGCCCGCCCAGAGATCGCGGGCGACCTCGAACGCCTCCAGGACGGAGCGGAGCCCCCGTTCCTCGTCAAGGCCGAGGTTCCGGAGCGTCGAGGGATCGCCCGGACCGATGCCGAAGACCGTCCGCTCCGGCGCCTGGTCGGCGACGGTCGCCGTCTCCGCGGCGAGGGTCACGGGGTGGCGCTCGTAGGGGTTCGCGATCCCCGGACCGATCTCCAATTCATCGGTCTCGGCGGCGAGCCGCGCGAGCGTCGCGAACGGGCTGCGGTTGTTGTAGTGGCAGGTGACGAACGCGAGGTCGTAGCCCGCGCGCTCGGCCGCGACGCCCTCGGCAACGACGTCCGGAATCGGCTCGTCGGGGACGAGCTCGACGCCGAGCGTCGGTCCGTCGCGCCCCGCACGGCCACCGTCGTCACTCATACGACCACTCCCGGATCGCCTGCCGGACGAAGTCGGTCTCGACCTCCCGGAAGTGGGCGTCGCTCTCGCCGTGGTCGCCCCACTCGAAGTCGCGGACGACCACCACCGGGGTCCCGCCGTCGCCCTCGCCCGCCACGAGGTTCGCGGCCGCGGCGAGCTCGTCGGCGACGTTCTCGACGGTGACGTCGAGTTCGCGGCCGTCCCTGTCCCGCTCGCCGCGCCAGTCCCGACCCGGCGCGAGGCCGGCCCAGCCGATCGCGACGCCCCGCTGGCCGTGTCGGAACGGCCGGCCGCAGGTGTCGGTGACGACCACGCGGTCGGCCGAGAGCCCGGATCGGATGCGCGCTGCGCTCTCGCTCGGCCGTTTCGGGAGGAGCAAGAGGTCGCCGTCTGCCGTGTTCGAGCGATCGATGCCGGCGTTGACGCCGACGTGGCCGAAGCGCGTCTCCGTCAGGAGGAACGGCGCCTCCATCAGCACCTCGACGCTCTCTTCGAGGACGGCCTGGGCGAACCGCGGGTCCTTCTCCTCGCCGGTGTGATCCGCCAGCCGTGCGGCGATCTCGCGGGCCCGAGGCCCCGCCGGGAAGTCGTCGAGGTCGGCGGACCGGCCCTCGGCCTTCGAGACGACCGTCGAGGCGACGCAGACGACGTCGCCCTCGCGGAGATCGACGGCGTCGCGGATCAGCGCCGCGAGGTCGTGGCCCGCCCGGATCTCGGGGAGGTCGGGGACTGCGAACAGCTCCATACAGGCCGAGGGCGCGCCCCGGTGAAAAGCGAACAGGTGGTGGCGGGCGTCTCCGGTATGCCCCGCGTTCGAGTCCCCGCCTGCGCCCGGACGCGCTCCGGGACGGGAAAGGGCCGTTACCCCTCGACCCGAATCACGGCGTGATGGCACACGTGGTCACGTGTTTCGTGCGGGAGCGCGGGGAGGTCCTCCTCACCCGCCGGAGCGACGCGGTCGGGACGTACACGGGGCGCTGGGCGGGCGTCTCGGGCTACGTCGAGGGCGACCCCGACGACGCCGAGGCGGACGCCCGGCGCGAACTCCGCGAGGAGACCGGCCTGACCGACGACCGCCTCGACCTCGTACGCGCGGGCGAGCCCCTAGCGGTCGACGACGAGGCGGGCTCGTTCACCGTCCATCCGTTCCTCTTCGAGAGCGACACCCGCGAGGTGACGCCCAACGAGGAGCTCGCCGCCGTCGAGTGGATCGATCCGACCGCGATCCGAGACAGAGAGGCGGTCCCGCGGCTCTGGGAGACGTGGCGCCGCGTCGGGCCGACGGTCGACGACGTCGAGAGCGACCGCACCCACGGATCGGCGTGGATCTCCGCCCGCGCGCTGGAAGCCCTCCGCGACGCGGCCGCGGAGGCCGACGCCGACGACTGGGATTCGGTCGCCGCGACCGCGCGCGACCTCCGCGCGGCCCGTCCGGGGATGGCGGCGATCGCGAACCGGATCGACCGCGTCGTCGCCGAGTCGATCCGCGCGGCCGACGGCGCGGCGCCTGATCCCGATGCGGTCGTCGACCGCGCCATCGACGCCCTCGACGCGGCGCTCGCGGCCGACGAGGAAGCCGCCGCGACGGCGGTGAGCCGCCTCCGCGACGCCGACGCGACGGCGGTCGCGACGCTCTCGCGCTCGGGGACGGTCCGCGAGGCCATCGATCGATTGGCTCCGTCCCGCCTGCTCGTCGCCGAATCGCGCCCCGAGCGCGAGGGCGTCGACGTCGCTGAGCGGGCCGTTGACGCGACCGACGCGGCGGTGACGCTGACACGGAGGCGGCGCTCCCGACGGCGCTGGACCGATACGACGCCGACGCGGTGCTCGTCGGCGCCGACTCCGTGTTTCCGGACGGGAGCGTCGTGAACAAGACCGGAACCAGAGTCCTGGCGCTCGCGGCCCGCTCGCTCGGCGTTCCGGTCTACGTCGTCGCCTCGCGGGACAAAGTCCGCCCGTCTGGCGCTGAGGTGTCTGATCGCGAGGCCCCCGACGAGCGCTCGCCCGCCGATCTCGTCTACGACGGCGACCGCGACGTCTCGGTCCACGCGCCGACGTTCGAGGTCACTCCGGGAGAATTGATCGACGGGATCGCGACCGAGGCGGGACTGCTATCGGGCGCGGACGTTCGAGCCGTCGCCGAAGAACACGCCGAGAACGCAGAGTGGACGTGAACGCCGCGCCCGCGCTCGACGCCAAACGAGGGATTCTTGCGTCGGGCACGTCGATATGCGACCGGTGGCGATGACGAGGGTTACCCCCACTCAGCCCCTTGTGATGACACCTTCTCGCCGAGCCACCTTTCGACCGTAGATCGCCGCGCTAACTCACGAACTTCAGCAGGTCGTCGCGCTTCTGCTCGTGGAAGTTCGTGCGGAGCGCCTCCTCCAGGGCGTCGATGTCGCCGCGCTTGGCGCTGATCGGCGCGATCGTCTCCCGCCACTGCTTCCACGGCGGATGCAGTCCCAGGCGATCACAGAGGTCGTCCAGCCGTTCGCCGCGGTCGTCGACCTTGTCCATCTTGTTGACGGCGACGACGGTCGGCACGTCGAGCTCCCACAGGAAGTGGAACAGCTCGACGTCGTGGGGGATCTCGTCGGGGCCGGAGTGGCGGTCGATGATGTCGATGACGCTCTTGCCGTCGACGACGAGGACCGCCGTGAGGATCTCGTCGGCGTTCGACTCGATGTACCGCACGACGTCGGTCTTGATCTGCTCGCGGCGGCCCTCGTCGACGCCGGACATGAAGCCGAAGCCGGGGAGGTCCGTGAACATGAATCCCTCCGAGGCCCAGTCGAAGTGGTTCGGCGACCGGGTGACGCCGGGCTTTTGGCCCACGGTGATCTTCGAGTGGCCCGTCAGCTCCCGCATCAGCGTCGACTTCCCCACGTTCGACCGGCCGACGAGGACGACCTCCTCGCAGTCCGGGCGATCTTCGAACATACGTGCGGAAGGCCGTCACCGGGGTTAACGGTGACGTTCACCCGCTCGTGTCCGTCGGCTACGCCTCCGCCACTTCGGCGACCGCGTCGGCGACCTCGCCGACGAGCTCGTCGAAGTCGGGATTGTCCCCCTCTTTGACCCACTTGTAGGTCACGACCCCGTCGGTGTCGACGACGAAGACGCTGCGCTCTGCGACTTCGAGCATCCCGTACATGTCTTCGAGGACGACGCCGTAGTCGTAGATCACCTCGTGGTCCCAGTCCGAAAGCAGCGGGAAGTTCAGTTCCTCCTGGCGGATCCAGATGTTCTGGGAGAACGGGAGATCGACGCTCACGCCGTACACCTGCGCGTGGAGGTCGTCGAAGAGGCCCATCGAGTCCCGGAAGGAGCACATCTCCTCGGTACAGCCGCTGGTGAAGGCGGCCGGGTAGAACGCCAGGACGGTCGGGCCGTCCGGGATCGCCTCCGAGAGCGTGAACGGTTCTATGTCGTTGTACGCCTCGCCGCCCGCGAGCGGCAGCGTGAAGTCGGGGGCTTCGTCGCCGATGTCGACCATAGGGGGCAGTCGGCGGGGCGGTATTTCACCTTGTCCCCGTCTCAGATGAGTCCCTCCTCGCGGGCCAGGAGGAGCCCCTCCAGGGTCGCGTCGTTCGGCGTCCCCGACCGCACGGCGTCGAGCGCCTCCTCGACGGGGAGAGAGCGGACCGAGAGGAACTCGTTGTCGTCGAGATCCTGCTCGACGGGGCTGAGGTCCGTCGCGAAGACGTAGCCCCGCTGGTGTCTGAGGACGCCGGTCGCACACCAGACGGTCTCCAAGAGCGCTGTGCTGTCGGCGGCGAACCCCGTCTCCTCGCGGAGTTCGCGGGTCGCCGCCGCGGTGTAGGACTCGCCGGCCTCGACGATGCCGGCCGGCAGCTCCAGTTGCCGCGTGCGGATCGTCGGCCGGTACTGCTCGACGCAGACGAGCGAGCCGTCCTCGACCGCGACGACGACGACCGCCGTGGCGAGTTCGGCCCAGTAGTACCGCTTCGTCGTGCCGTTCGGCTGCTCGACGAGGTCGTAGCCGCCGGTGTACCACCCCGTCTCGTACTCGGTCGCGGCTTCCCGGACGGACCACTCGGGGTCCGGATCGGGGAGGGACTCGTGCCGCCGGCCGTCGTCGCTCATCGGTCCGGTCCTCCCGCGGCCTCCGCGCCGTCGTTCTCGCCTCCGTCGCCTTCGAACCGCGGCCGGTAGAGCCGGCCGAACGCCTGTCGGCGGAGCGTCTCCACCGCGGCCTCGGGCTCGTTCTGGAACGTGGCCGCCAGCGCCGTCTCGGCGAACGGCGCGGCGTGCCAGGCGACCCGGTCGACGTCGTCGCTGCCGATCGTCTCGACGTCGTAGTCAGGGTGGTCCTCGACCCACGACTCGAACTCCGCGCGCGAGCCCGTGCGGACGGCCAGCCGATCGGCGAAGAGGGCGTTCCGCACCCGCTCGACGACGGCGCTCGTCACGCGCTCGCGGTACTCCTCGCGGTCGAACTCCATCGCCTTCGCCGTCTCCCGGACGACCCGCTGGGCGGTCGGGCCCGCGGCCTCGAACGCGGCCCGTGCCTCCTCGATCGACGCCGGCGACAGCGTTCCGTGCGATTCCATACGCCCCCGTCGGCGACTCGCGAACAAACGTTTTCGGTCTCTCGCGGCCGGACCGATCCCCGCGGCGCGAGCGTTTATATCCGAACGCGCGGCCAGCACCGCCGTGATCTGACGCCCGCCCCGCGCGGCTCTGCGGTTGCCCGGCGACGCCGCGCGGGCTCTTCGACTGCCGGCTGTTCGCTACTGCCTCCGAGAGCGTCCCGCTCGTTACTCCTCGGTGTCGGACTCGTCCGTCCCGGCCGTATCGGCTCCGTCATCCCCGTCGTCGAGCATCTCCGCGGTCAGTTCCCGCGCCTCGGCGAGTATCCGCTGGGTCTCCTCGTCCAGCGACCCCTGGCCAGCCGCGGCCGCGGACGCGGGATCGACGCCGCCCAGGCCGGAGTCGGCGCCGCCGTGCCGGTGATCGTGCCCGTGGTCGTGCTCGTGTCCGTGCGCGTGCGCCGTATCCTCGAACACCTGGTCGTAGTCGGCCTCCGGAGCGAGTTCCGCGACCTCGGGCCCGAGGTCGGCCTCGCCCAGCTCGGCCCAGTCGGGGACGTGCTCGTCGAGCCACGTTTCGTGCTCGTCGCCGTGGACCATCGCGGTGAAGGCGAGGTGATTCGCGAGGTGCCGGGCGTCCTGCTGGGGCGTCTCGCAGACCGGACAGGCGTATCCCATCTCGTCGGCGCTACGGCGGCGGCGTACAAGGGCCTGTGGATCCCTCGACGAGCCGCGGTCACGCGGCTACTCGCCGACCTCGGTGACGAGGATGAGGGCGTCCTCGCCGTCGTTGTAGTAGTTCGGCACGCGCCGCGTCGGCTCGAACCCCTCCTCGCGGTACAGCGACCGCGCGGGGTCGTTCCCCTCCCGGACTTCGAGCTTCACGACGACGGCGCCCGACAGCGACAGCGAGATGAGCGCCTCGCGCAGCAGTCGGCGTCCGAGGCCCTCGCCGCGGGCGTCGGGCCTGACGGCGAGGTCCTTGATGTGTCCGATGTCGCGGCCGTGGTTCGGCATCACGTCGCCGACGACGTAGCCGAGGATCTCCTTGGTCCCGTCGCCCGTCGTTCGGACCGCGACCAGGAACGCGGGCGCGTCGAGGACGGACTCGAAGGCCGCGTAGGGCCAGGGGTCCGAGAACGACGCCCGCTCGATCGCGAGTACGTCCAGCAGGTCCGCGCGGTCGACCGGGCGGAGCGTCGCGTCCCCCCGGCTCTCGGCCGGATCGTCACCGGCCACGTCCTCGCGGCCCGCCCGCCGTCGCTCGGAATCCCGGTCGCTCACGCGTCTCGGTTCGGCGCTGAACGGCAAAAGTCCGCTGGCTCGCGCCGTCGACCGCGACTCGCGGTCCCGCGGCTCCCGGAGCTGAAAAAACGGAAGAATAGCGGCTCAGCGAGTGCCGATCAGTCGTCGGCGGGCGCCGCGCCGCTGCTGTCCTCGCTGTACTGTTCCTTGGTGAGGCGGAGCTTGCCGCCGGCTTCGAGGATGCGGCGCTCGCGCTCGGAGGCGTCGAGTTCGGCGGTGGCCTCCCAGTCGTCGTTCACGCGGATCGTGAACTCGGTCTCGCCGGAGGCGACGGCCTCGGCGACGTCGGTGACGATCTCGACGTCGTCGCCCTGGTCGATGTCCGCGTAGGTCTCCTCGTCGATCGCCAGCGGGACGATCCCGAAGTTGAAGAGGTTCGCCTTGTGGATGCGGGCGAACGACTGCGCGAGGACGGCCTCGATGCCGAGGAACTGCGGACACATCGCCGCGTGCTCGCGCGAGGAGCCCTGGCCGTAGTTCTCGCCGGCGACGAGGACGCCGCCGTCGGCGTCGAGCGCGCGCTGTGCGAACGTGTCGTCGACGCGCGAGAGCGTGAACTCCGAGAGCTTCTCGATGTTCGAGCGGTACTTGAGGATGTCCGACGTCGCGGGGATGATGTGGTCGGTCGTGATGTTGTCCTCCATCTTCAGGAGGACCTCACCCTCGATGTCGGCTTCGAGCGGCTCGCCGATCGGCGCGCTCCCGATGTTGGGGCCCTTGACGAGCTCGTCGTCGACGGCCTCCTCGGGCTCGATGATGTCCGTCTTCGAGCCGTCGTACTCTTCGGGGAGTTCGACGCCGGGCGCTTCGAGGTCGCCGAGTTCCTCCGCGAGGTCGCGGGGGTCGACCAGTTCGCCCTTGATCGCCGCGGCGGCGGCGACCTCCGGCGAAGCGAGGAAGACCGAGTCGTCCTCGATGCCCGAGCGGCCCTCGAAGTTGCGGTTGAACGTCCGCACGGAGACCGAATCGGAGGCGGGCACGTGGCCGATGCCGATACAGGCACCACACGTCGCCTCCGAGAAGTTGACGCCGGCCGCCATCATTTCGGCAGTCCAGCCCTCGCGGGCGAGGATCTCCGAGGCCTGCTTCGAGCCGGGCGCGACGATCATCTCGGTCTTCATATCGACCTGACGGCCCTCGAGCATCTTCGCGGCCGGGAGGATGTCCTCGTAGCCGCCGTTCGTACAGGAGCCGACGATGACCTGCTCGACGGACTCGCCCGCGACCTCGCGGACGGGCACGACGTTGTCGGGCATCGACGGCTTCGCCACGAGCGGCTCGATCTCCGAGAGGTCGATGACGATCTCGTCGGCGTACTCGGCGTCCTCGTCGGGCGAGAGCTCGACGTACTCGTCCTCGCGGCCCTGACGGGCGAGGTAGTCCTTCGTCTTCTCGTCGGTCGGGAAGATCGACGAGGTCGCGCCGAGCTCGGTGCCCATGTTGGTGATCGTCGTCCGCTCGGGGACCGAGAGCGTCTCGACGCCCGGACCGGTGTACTCGAAGACCTTGCCGACGCCGCCCTTCACCGAGAGCCGGCGCAGCATCTCGAGGATGACGTCCTTCGCGCTGGACCACTCGGGGAGCTCGCCTTCGAGGCGGACGTTGACGACTTCCGGCATCTCGACGTAGTAGGCGCCGCCGCCCATCGCGACGGAGATGTCGAGGCCGCCGGCGCCGATCGCGAGCTGGCCGAGGCCGCCGGGGGTCGGCGTGTGGGAGTCCGAACCGAGCAGCGTCTTCCCGGGCGCGGCGAAGTTCTCCTTGTGGACGTTGTGGCAGATGCCGTTGCCCGGACGGGAGAAGTACGCGCCGTAGGTCCCCGCGGCCGACCGCAGGAAGCGGTGGTCGTCGGTGTTCTTGAAGTCGAACTGGTACGTCTGGTGGTCGCAGTACTGCGCGGCCAGTTCCGTCTGTACCTCGTCCAGTTCGAGCGCCTCGAACTGGAGCCAAACCATCGTTCCGGTGGTGTCCTGTGCGAGAACCTGATCGATCTCGATCCCGATCTCCTCTCCGGGTTCGAGGTCGCCCTCGACGAGGTGTTCGTCGAGAATCTTTTCCGTGAGCGTCTGTCCCATAACAGCCGGCAGTCGACCGTCTACAACTATAAATCCCGCGTGTTTGAGGTCGGAGATATGCCCCTTATACACATAGCTGGTCCTAATTCGATACGAACAGACAGTGCCGCAGTGGTGGGATTTCGGTTCCGCGCTCCGGGACTCGACGGAGTCGCCGACGGGCGGGACGGAGATCCGTTCCACATCACGAGACGCAACGGTTTTGCGGACGGATCGCACCCACACCGGTATGTTCCGCTCCGGCTCCTTCGTCGCCGAGCACATCGACCCCGTCACCGACGACCAGGTACAGCCGAACGGCGTCGACCTCACGCTCGGCGACGTCCTCGAACCCGCCGCTCCCGGCTACGTCGGTCGGGAGGGCAAGACCGTCGGCGCGCGCGAGTCGATCTCGCCCGTCGACGACGGCGACGTCGACGCGGACGACGACGTCGCCTCGGGCGCGGACGTCTTCGCGCTCGACCCCGGCGGCTACATCCTCCAGTACGCGGAGACGATCGCGATCCCCGACGGCCACGTCGGCTTCCTCTACCCGCGCTCGACGCTGATGCGGAATTCGTGTATGCTCAACACGGCCGTCTGGGACGCGGGGTACGAGGGCCGCGGCGAGGGGCTGTTGCAGGTCCACCACCCGGTCCGGCTCGAGCGCGGCGCGCGCGTGGCCCAGCTCGTCCTCGCGGAGGCCGCCCACGAGGGGGTCTACGACGGCGATTACCAGCGCGAGCGGCTCGACGGGTAGGGAAGCGACAGGAACCGGGCGTACCCAAAAGCACATTTACGCCCACCCCCAAGACGGCCTAACTGATGTCCCGGAGTCCGTCGCTCCCAGACCGGCCGCGTCTGGACCTGGATCCAGAGATGTCGGAAGCCGAACGCCTCGCGGCTATCCGCCAGCACTACGAGCGCCTCGTCTCGGTCAACGACGAGCTCGACGAACGCCTCTCGGAGGCGACCGACCGCCAGGAGGAACTGCGGGAGGAAGTCGAGAAGCTCAAGCGCCGCAACGAGACGCTGAAGACCTCCTCGCTGTACCTCGCGACCGTCGAGGAACTGACAGACGACGGCGTCGTGATCAAACAGCACGGCAACAATCAGGAGGTCCTCACCGAGGCGTCGCCGCACCTGGACTCCGAACTGGAGGCCGGCGACCGCGTCGCGATCAACGACTCCTTCGCCATCCAGCAGATCCTCGACGACGAGACCGACTCCCGCGCGCAGGCGATGGAAATCGACGACTCGCCCGAGGTGGCCTACGAGGACATCGGCGGCATCGACGACCAGGTGCGGGAGGTCCGCGAGGCCGTCGAGGACCCGCTGAAGAGCCCCGAGATGTTCGAGGAAGTCGGCGTCGACCCGCCCTCCGGCGTCCTGCTGTACGGCCCGCCCGGCACGGGTAAGACGATGCTCGCGAAGGCCGTCGCCAACGAGACCGACGCGACGTTCATCAAGATGGCCGGCTCCGAGCTCGTCCGGAAGTTCATCGGCGAGGGCTCGCGGCTGGTCCGGGACCTCTTCGACCTCGCGGCCGAGCGCGAGCCCGCGGTGATCTTCATCGACGAGATCGACGCCGTCGCCTCGAAGCGGACGGACTCGAAGACCTCCGGCGACGCGGAGGTCCAACGGACGATGATGCAACTGCTCTCGGAGATGGACGGCTTCGAGGAGCGCGGCGAGGTCCGGATTATGGCCGCGACGAACCGCTTCGACATGCTGGACGAGGCGATCCTCCGGCCGGGGCGCTTCGACCGCCTCATCGAGGTCCCCAAGCCCGACGTCGAGGGCCGCGAGCACATCCTCCGGATCCACACCCACGAGATGAACGTCGCCGACGACGTCGACTTCGGCGAGATCGCGGCGTCGCTGGAGGACTACTCCGGCGCCGACATCGCCGCGCTGGCGACCGAGGCGGGGATGTTCGCCATCCGCGACGGCCGCACCGAGATCCGCCGCGAGGACTTCGACGACGCCTACGAGAAGATCGAGGACGCCGACGAGCAGACGACCATCCCGGGTCCGACGACCTACCAGTACTGAGCCCTGCCGGCCCGCCGGCCGTCGGTCGCGCTCCCGCTCTCGCTCTCGCCGATCTCCGGGACTCCGGATCGTAACCGCTTATTCTCCGCGGCGTTGCCTTCGGGTATGAGCACCATCCGAGTCGTCCGCGGCGTGGGCGATGCGGCCACGAAGATGGCTTCCTACGACGCTGCCCTCGCGGACGCGAACGTCCACAACTACAATCTGGTCCCCGTCTCCTCTGTCATCCCCGCCGACGCCACCGTCGAGGAGGTCGGCACGGCACCCGACCTCGGCCCCGCCGGCGAGCGGCTCACCGTCGTCGAGGCCCGCGCGACGACCGGCGGCGTCGGCTCCGTCTCGGCGGCGCTCGGCTGGGCGACCGGTCCCGGTCCGGGGCTCTTCTACGAGGCCGCCGGCGAGGACCCCGCGGCCGTCCGCCGGAGCGTCGTCGTCGGGCTCGCGTCCGGGCGCGACCTCCGCGAGTGGGAGTTCGTCGACGAGCAGGTGACGGTGACGACCGCCGACGCCGACGGGGAGGGCTACACCACGGCGGTCACCCTCGCGGTGTACGGCGACAGCGAGCCGATCCTCTGAGAGGCGATCCACGCCCGCGGGATCGGACGACGAACGTATTGGGGGTTGCGACGCTTTTATACTGCGTGTCCCCCTACCCGGGACTATTCATCCGATGAACGGAAACAATCCGTACGCGGGCGCGCCCGGCGTCGTGGACGCGGGCAAGCCCGAGGACGTCGACCTCTCGTCAGCGCAGGTACGCCGGCTCCGCAGCGCGGTCGCCGGCATCGTCTCGCGGACGGAGGCGTATCTGCCCGAGGGCTACGCTGTCGGTTCCGAGCTCACCTACGGCGCCAACGGCCCGCAGGCGACCGTCGCCGTCCGTCCCCCCGCGGGCCGCCCGGTCAGCGCAGGCTTTACCCCCGACGAGGAGGACCTCGAATCGGGGCTCACAGACGAGGACCGCGACGAGGTGGCCCGCGGCCTCGCCGCCTCCGCCGCCTTCCAGGTGATGAACACCGTCGGCGACGGCCTCACGCCGACGGCGCGGTAGCTTCGCCCGCGGTCCCGGTCGCTATTTCCCCCAGAACGGATCGCGCTTCCGGTGTTTGTCGAGGTAGCCCGTCAGCGCCTCCAGCTCGTCGGCGGGGATGTCGTCCGACAGCTCCTGTTCGAGGATCTTCGCGTGCTTCTCGGGGAGCTCGATCCACAGCTCGTCGCCCTCCTCGATCTGGCGGCCCACGGTGGGCCCGTCGATGGCGACCGACACGCGCGTCCCCGAGCGCGCCTCCGAGACGTCTTCGCCCTGCTCTTGGATCCCCGAGAGCTGGCCGACGCGGGTGGGCTCGTTGCCCTCCCACTTCACGACCCGTTGGTTGTTCTTCAGGGTGCCCGAGAGCACCTCGACGCCGACGACCGCGGGGTCCGACTGTCGGAAGACGTGGTCTTCGAGGATGCGGAAGCGACACGGCCGGACGATCTTGTCGAGGACGGTCTCCTGTTGGGCGCGTTCGAGTTCGTCGACGAACTCCTCGTACTCCTCGACGAGCTGGTAGATGACGTCGTCGGCGAACAGCGTCACGTCGCTCTCGTCGAGTTCGTCCTCGGCGTTCGAGAGGACGTCGACGTTGAAGCCGAGGATCGCCTTGTGCTTCGCCTCGTTGGCGGTCGAGGCGACCGCGACGTCGCGGGGCGCGATGTCGCCCACCTCCGCGCGGAGGATGGGGATCTCGACCTCGCGCAGGGCGTTCGCCATCGCCTCCAGGCTGCCGAGCGTGTCGGCCTTGACGACGACGCCCTCCTCCTCGGTCGAGACCTGGATCTCCGCGAGTTCGGCCTCGACCTCCTCGATCACGTCCGCTCTGTCGCGGTCGCGGATCACCCGGATCGGGGCGCCCGCCATCGCGTCGTCGAGCTCGGGTGCGGCGACCTTGATCCCCGCCGCCGCGCGCACCTCATCGACCTTGTCGAACCGCTTTTCGACGCGGATCTCGGCGTTCGGTCGGGGCTGGAGGAGGGCCCGGACCTCGGTGACGATCGGGCCGTCGACGCCGCCGACGACGATCTCGTCGTCCGCGCGGATGCTCCCGTCGTAGAGGACGACGTCGACGGTCGCGCCGAACCCCCGCTCGTCTTTCACCTCCAGGACCGTCCCCGCGCCGGGGCCGGTGACGTCGATGGCCATCTGCTCTTTCATGTACCGCTGGGAGAGGCCCATCAGGACCGCAAGCAGGTCCGGGACGCCCTCGCTCGTGATCGCCGAGAGGGGCACGACGCCGACGTTCTTCGTGAAGTTCTGGACGCGCCAGTAGAGGTCGGCCGAAAAGCCCTCGTCGGAGAGGTCGCCGATGATCTCATAGAGGTTCTCGTCGAGGCGGCCCCGGGCGCCCTCGGACTGCTGTTCGTAGGTGGCCTGGATGGGCGCGCCGTCGTTGGGGTTCCAGCCCGGGGTGGTGTCGATCTTGTTGGCGGCGACGACGAACGGCGTGCCGGTGCGCTGGAGGATCTCCAGCGCCTCGATCGTCTGCGGCTGGAAGCCGTCGTTGACGTCGACGACGACGACCGCGATGTCGGCGAGCGCCCCGCCGCGGGAGCGCAGCGTCGTGAACGAGTGGTGGCCGGGCGTGTCGATGAACAAGAGCCCGGGGAGGTCGAAGTCGGTCGGATCGACCAGGTCGCCCGCCATCTCCGAGACCGTCTTCAGCGGGACGGCGGTCGCGCCGATGTGCTGGGTGATCGCGCCGGCTTCGCCCTCGCTCACGGCCGAGCCGCGGATCGTGTCCAAGAGCGTCGTCTTGCCGTGGTCGACGTGACCGAGCACGGCGACGATCGGCGTCCGCAGTCCGTCCGCTTCGTCGGTTTCGGCCCCCTCGACGGCGTCGGCATCGGCGTCGGTGTCAGACATAGAGAATCACCCCGGAGAAGTTCCTTGCCTATAGGTGACTGCTGGACTGTAGTTAAGTCCATCGTGTCCGGGACGTCGGCGACCGAACGCGCGGGCGGTTTCGACGCGTAGATGCCGATGTGACCGGAGATTCCGTCAGACGCCCCCGTGGAGTTTATGTAGGCGTGCGCAGTATCCTGGGGTATGCCGGACGAACTCGCGGAGAACCTCTCCGGGAAGGAAGTGATGACCTCGAACGGGACGTACATCGGCGTCCTCCACAACATCCAGATGGATCTCAAGACGGGCGCGATCGGCGACCTCTTCGTGTCGCCGTTCGACGACGTCAGCATCGACCAGCACCGCTTCGAGACGACCCAAGACGACGGCGAAGAGAAGTTCAGCATCCCAGTCTCGCGCGTCAAGAGCGTCGACGACTGCGTCGTGGTCCAACAGTAACGCAGGCGAACGGAGATCAGCTCAGATGCAGGTTCTCGATTCTTCGGCGTTCATCCACGAGTACCACACCACAGACGACATCGCGTCCATTCCGATGGTCAGGGAGGAACTGGAAGGCGAGGCCTCCTACCGCTATGACGCCGACGAGGGCTCCGGAATGCACGTCCACATCCCCGCGGCGGGGACCGTCGAGAAGATCCAGCGCGCGGCCCGCGAGACCGGAGACTCCGATACGCTCTCGGAGACCGACGTCCGCCTGCTCGCGGCCGCGTTCGAGCTCGACGCCACGCTCGTCACCGACGACTACGGGATGCAGAACGTCGCCGACCACGTCGACGTCGCGGTGAAGATCATCGCCCGCGAGGGCATCTCCGAGAAGCGCGAGTGGACCTTCCAGTGTCAGGGGTGTGGCCGCGAGTTCGAGGAGAACCGCGACCGCTGTCCCATCTGCGGCACCGAACTGGCGCGGAAGAACCCGGCCTGAGGCGACCGGACGTCGCCCCCGCGACCGCTCACCAGCCGCTGACGACCCCGGTGGTCGTCGCGTAGACGGCGAGGAACTGCACCGTGTTGAAGAGCCCGTGGACCACCGCGGGCACCACGAGGTTCCGGCACTTCTCGTAGACGATCCCGAGGACGCCCCCGAGCACGAGGACCGTCGCGAGCGTCGCCAAGAGCCCCTCCCCCGAGTAGGACGTCAGGTGGACCGCCGCGAACACCGCGCTCGCGGCCGCGACGGCGACGGCGGGGCCGTAGGCCCGTCGGAACAGCCCCTGGACGATCCCCCGGAAGATCAGCTCCTCCATCGGCCCGACCAGCAGGATCGTCACCGGGATCAGATAGAGGAAGTAGACCGGCTGGTCGCTTCCCTGGGTCACGATCGCGCTCTCGGCCCCCTCGATCCCGAGCGCGGTGAGAACGCCCGAGACCGCGAGGTAGAGTCCGAGCAGCGCGACGAAGCCGCCCGCGAGCCACTTCGCGTCCGCGCGGGTCGGGAACCGCACCGTGACTAAGTCCGTCTGGTCGGTGACGACGAGGTAGCCGACCCCGGCGACGCCGAAGCCGACGAACTGGAACGCGCTGCGGAGCGCCAGCCCCAGGGCGCCGTCGCGGGCGATGCCGGCCGCGTCGATGAGCGGGTAGCCGAGCGACACCGCGACCGACGCCAGCAGTACCACGAGCACGACGACGACGAGCGCGCCCCCGAGCGCGCGGAGGTGCGTCCGCGGGTCCTCGAGCGAGCGGGCGTCAGATGCCATTCTCGACCGCGGCTACGACCGCCCCGCGAATAGGGATACCGATCCGGGCCGGCTCGCGGCCGCTGTCGTCGTCCGGACGCGCTCCGCTCGCCGACCGACAGCGTATTTCACCCCCGGCGGCGTAGCCACAGTATGGCCGCTCGCTGCCCCGACTGCGACCGCACGCTCGTCCCCGTCGAGGTCCCGCCGGCCCTGCGGGAGTTCGACCCCGAGGACGCCGCCGTCGTCGGGAGTTGCCCGCGCTGTCTCCGGACGGTCGCGCTCGGCGAGGCAGACGTGGATGCGGACGCTGACGCGAATGCCGACGCCGACGTGGATGCGGACGCTGACGCCGATGCCGATGCGGACCCGTCCCCCGAGACCGATCACGACGCCGCCGACCTCCCGGACGCCATCCCCGACGGCGACGGCGGCGTCGCGGTCGTGCTCCTCCTCGGCCTGCTCGACGCGCTCGCGACGAACCGGGCGGCGATTCAGGCGCTCGTCGACCACGCCGAGCGCGGCGGCGCCGACGTCTTCCTGACGCTGGACCGACTCGCCGCCGACAGCGACGTCGACCCGCACGCCGATCTGGGGCGTCGTCGCCGGCAGTTGGAGTCGCTGCTCGGATACTGAACGGCGGGGTCGACTGGAGACCTCAGTGGCGAAGAAGCTGAAGCCGGAAGTACAGCACACCGCTGCACCGCGAGCGAACGCAGTGAGCGAGCGGGCCGAGGAACCCTCGAAGCGCGGCTCCGCCGCGCTGAGGGGGTGACGAAGTGCTTTTGGTGCAGCTTTTGCCGAGGGCTGCCGTCGGCAGCCCGCAGCGCAAAAGGTGCGTGTCTAGACGCCGGTCGAGTACCGCAGGATCCCGGCGACGCCGCCGAAGGCGTCGTACAGCTGCTCGCCCTTCTCGAAGTCGGTGGAGATGAACTTCGTCTCGGTCCCGCGCTGCTCGGCGATCTCCATCAGGTGCTCGATCACGTCCTCGCGGTCGGTCTTTTCTCCCTCCTCGCCGCACTCGCTGCAGACGTGGCCCGGGTCGCCGTGGCGCTGATCGACCACCTCGTACTCCTCGTGGCCGTTCGGACACTCGTAGACGACGACGTCGGAGCGGAGGTCCTCCGAGAGGAGCAGCCGATCGACCGCGCCCATCATCAGGTTCTTGCGGGTCGGCCCGAACCCGTAGGTGGCCTTCTCGCCGTTGTGGAGCTGTTTGAAGAACTCCTCCATCTCGGCTTTGTCCTTCATCACCTCCTGGTCGGCGAGGACGTCCTGGGCGGCGTCGACGAGGTCGTAGAGGCCGGACTCGTCGGTGTAGGAGACGTCGAACTTCCCGGCGACGAGGTCCTGAAGCTCGTGGTGGAGGTAGTCGCCGTCGAGGAACTCGTCTTTGGTCGGCGAGGGGCCGCCCACCAGGATGCCGTCGATCTCGTGGCGCTTGGGGACCATCAGGTCGTTGGCCATCCCCGCGACCTCCTGGTAAAAGTTGTCGATGGCCTCCAGCCGCAGGCGGGCGAACCGCTGGGCGGACTGGCCGCCCTTCCGCTGCTTGCCGGGGACCAGCGACGACGCGGATTTGACGGGCTCGACGCGCTTGCCCTTCAGCCAGCCGACGTTTGCCTCGCGGCGATCGAGGACGATCAGGCCGAAGAGGCCCTTGTCGGTCAGCATCTCCTCCAGGGGCTCTGTGAGGAAGTTCGAATCGCAGTGGTAGCGGAACGACTGAATCGGCTCGGGCGGGCTGTCGAGCACTCGGGTCACCATGTCGGTCTGGCCGCCGCCGGCGTCGACCGCGCCGGAGAAGATGACGGTGCCGTTCTCCGGCGGGTAGGTGTCGTAGTAGCGCAGGCGGTCCTTGATCGACGTGAGCGCGTCCTGGACGTTCGTTCTGGTCTGCTTGGACTTGATGTTGGAGGCCTCGGAGTGCTCCTGGGTGACGTGGGCGACGACGTCGGAGATCTGCTTGTCCTCGGGGATATAGATCGTGACGAGCTGCGTGCCGGAACCCTCGTAGTCTTTGAGTTCCTCGATGACCTTCCGAAATTCGTACTTCCGGCGGTCTTCGTTTACTTCTTCGGCGTCGGTACTCATTACCAGCACTAGCCCGGCCGGCGGGTAAGTAACCTGCGACTACGGGCGTGTCCGGCGGCGACCCCCTCGCGGGCGGGCCCTCGCGGCGTCGGCCCCCGCCGCGGCGGCGCATTCCCCGGACAGATTTATATCCCCGACGTGGGAGTCTCAGACAGGACTATGGGCCGTGTATACGCAGTCGTCAGCGCGAAAGGGGGGGTCGGCAAGACGACGACGGCGGCGAACCTCGCGGCGGTGCTCGCCGCCGCGGGGTCGGACGTGGCAGTCGTCGACGGCGACCTCGGAATGGCGAACCTCGCGAGCGCGCTCGGCGTCTCCCTCGGCGACGTGACGCTCCACGACGTCCTGGCGGACGACGGCGGAGCCCCGGGCGATTCGGACGGCGCGAGCGGGTCGGACTCCGCCGGCGCAGACGTCGAAGAGGCGATCCACGAGGGGCCGCACGGGATGGCCGTCGTCCCCGGCTCGCCGGGCCTCGACGCCTTCTCCCGCGCCGACCCAGAGGGGATGGAGTCGGTCCTGGCGGCGCTTCGGGAGCGCTACGAGTACGTCGTCCTCGACACGGGAGCGGGGCTGAGCAACGACACCGTCGTCCCGCTCACCCACGTCGACGAGGCCATCCTGGTGTCGACGCCGACCCGCGACGCCCTCGGCGATACCGACAAGACGCGCCAGGTGGCCGACCGCCTCGACATCCCCGTCGCGGGCGCGGTCCTCACCCGCGCCGCGCCGGCGGACGCGGACTCCGAGGTGGTGGCCGCACACCTCGACGCCGACATCCTCGGGACGGTCCCCGACGCCGCCGAGATCGGGCAGGCCGCGGCGGCCGGCGAGCCGCTGACCACCTTCGCGCCCGGCAGCGATGCCGCGGCGGCGTTCCGCACGCTCGCGGCGACCGTCACGGACGAGGAGATCGACGCCGACCCCGGCGCCGGCGCCGGCGTTGAGTCGGACGCCGTCGCGTCTGACGCCGCGGAGTCGAACGCCTCGGAGCCGGAATCCGACGCGCCGGACGAGGACGTCTCGGTCGACGCCCCCAGCCCCGACGTCGACATCGATCTCGACGACGAGACCGACGGCGAGACCGACGAGGGCCCTCCCGAGGACGCGCTGGCGGAGTACGTCTCCGAAGACGGTGACGACATCGTCGTCGCCGGCTCCCACGAGGCCGACCTCGATCCGGACGCGGTCGAGCCCGACGACGCGGGGGCCGACGAGGAGGAGACGGCCGGGAAGGCCGACACCGAACTGGACTCGGAATCAGCATCGGACGCCGCCCCCGACGCGGCGGAGTCGCCCGCGGCGGTCGACGACGCCGAAGCGCCCCCGTCGGACGAGCCGCTGGTCGAGCCGGCGGACCCCGACGAACTCGACGCCGGCCGCGAGGGCGCCGTCGCGGACGACCCGGACAGCGGCGTGTACACGACGTCGCTGGCGGACGAGGACGCCGAGGGTGACGCGGACGCCGACGGCGCCGATTCCGAGAGAGATGCGGACGAAGCCGCATCGACGAGCGACTCGACCGCGTCGTCGACCCGATCGGCCGCGAACGGCGACGCCGCCGATACCGGAGACGGCGAGAACGGCGACGAGAACGGACGGGGGCTCTTCGGTCGCTTCTTCGGCTGATCGTGATCACTCTCGTCTCTTCCCGGCGAACGCCGTCACCGGGGGGTAGCGTTCGGCGGTACACAGTGGGCTAATACCACGAGACGGTCGGGCGTGGCCGTCCCCTCTGGCGCCCGCTGTGCGGCCCGAAGCGGGAACTTCTTTTATTCGGGTGCGGTGAGTCGTCGATATGGCAGAGAAAGATTCGCGCGTTCCCTTCTGGTGGCTCGTCCTGTTCCTACTACTGGCGCTGGGCGCCGGGGCCGCGGCGGTGTTCGTCGTCGGCGGCTCGCTGGTGGCGGGGACCGTCGGCCCGATCGCGCTCCCGTTCCTGTAAGCGCCGTCCCGGACCCGACTCGCTCGGCCTCAGCGGAGGGCCGACCGACTCACATCGACTCGGGCGCTTCGATTCCGAGGACGTCGAGGGCGTTCGCGACGGTGTGGCGCGCCGCCTCGACGAGTCCGAGCCGCGCGGCCGAGACCGCCTCGTCGTCGGCGTTGAGCACCGAACACTCGCGGTAGAAGGTGTTGAACGTCTCCGCGAAGTCGCGGGCGAACGTCGCGACGACGTGCGGTTCGAGGTCGTCGGCCGCGCGCTCGATCACCGCGGGGAAGCGCGCGATCGCTTCGATGAGTGCGCGCTCGGCGTCGGTCGTGAGGACCGAGACGTCGGCGGCGGGCTCGATCCCGGCCTCGGCCGCCTCGCTCTCGATCCCGCAGCACCGCGCGTGGACGTACTGGACGTACGGCGCCGACTGCGCCTCGAAGTCCAGCGCGCGCTCCCACTCGAAGGTGATCCCCTTCGTTGGCTGCTTGGAGACGATGTCGTAGCGGACCGCGCCGATCCCGACCTGGCGGGCGATGCGGTCGATGTCGTCCTCGCTCAGGTCGTCGTTGCGGATCCGGGTGTCGAGGCGGTCTTCGACCTCCTCGCGGGCGCGGCGGACCGACTCGTCGAGCAGGTCGTCGAGGTCGACGCCCGTGCCCTCGCGGGTCGACATCCCGCCCTCCGGGAGGTTCACCCACGAGTAGAACGTCTGTCTGAGCTTGTCCGTCTCGTTGCCCAGCACGTCGAGGGCGGCCTCCAGCTGTTCGGCCTGGAGCTTGTGGTCCTCGCCCAGGACTGTCACGGCCTCGTCGTAGTTGTCGAACTTCCACTCGTGGTGGGCGAGGTCGCGGGTGGTGTAGAGGGTGGTGTCGTCCGAGCGGAGGAACACGAGGTTCTTCTCGATGCCGTATTCGGAGAGGTCCAGCTGCCAGGCGTCCTCCTCGTAGACGGCCGCACCGGAGTCTTTCAGCCGCGTGACGACCTCGTCGGCGTCGCCGTTCCGGATGAACTCCGTCTCCTTGACGAACCGGTCGAACTCCGCGGGGAGGCGCTCCAGGGAGGTCCGCATGCCCGAGAGCACCTGATCCACGACGGTCGCGACGCGCTCGAAGGTCGCCTCGTCGCCGGCTTCGAGGCCCTGCATAATCTCGGCGATCTCCGCTTCGGCGTCGGCGACCGCCTCGTCGTCGTCGGATTCGAGGAAGTCGTTGCCCTTCCGGTAGTAGCGCACCAGATCGTAGTCCGCGCGGTCGCGCTCGGGGTCGGGCAGGTCCGACTCGTCGAAGGTCTCGTAGGCCCAGGTGAACACCGCGACCTGTCGGCCCGCGTCGTTGACGTAGTAGTGCGTCTCGACGTCGTTGCCGGCGTATTCGAGGAGGCGGGCGACGGCGTCGCCGAAGATGGGGTTCCGCGCGCGGCCGACGTGGACCGGGCCGGTCGGGTTCGCGCTCGTGTGCTCGACGACGACGGACTTGCCCGTCGCGGGGAGTTCGCCGTAGCCGGCGTCCCGGCCGGCGTCGAGGGCGTCGGCGTAGTAGGCCTCGGAGACGTAGAAGTTCACGTACGGGCCCTGCGCGTCGACGCGGTCGACGTACTCGTAGCCGTCGAGGTCGATCTCGCTGGCGACGTCCTCGGCGACGGCCGGCGGGGGCGCGCCGACCTCGCCGGCCAGGCGGAACGCGACGCTCGACGCCAGCGCCGCCGGCATATCCTCCGGGGGCTCTTCGACCCCGAGGTCGTCGGTCGGGAGGTCGAGGGCGGACAGCGCCGATTCGACCGCCGCCTCCACCTCCGAACGGAAGGCTCTGAACATACCCGCCGTTGTCGAACCGCGATTAAAGGCCTTTCCGAACGCCTCCGCGGCGGCTTCGGCCCCGCGGTGTCGCCGCTGCCCTCGCCGACTCGCGGCCGGCCGACCGTCGCCCGACGCCGAGACCGACGCTTTTAGGATCCGGACGGTCCAATCCTGATACGACTCCCAGTTTCGGAATCTTTCTGATCTTCCATAACAGATTCGTTACGCATCTCATACCCGTTATACTTAACACGGCCCGATTCCAAGCCCCGGTAATGTCAGAATCGGCAGTCTCCACCGTCGGTCACGACGAGCTCGCGGCGCTGAAGTTCGTCGCGCTCGAAGGCGGGCGGTCGGAGCCGGTCAAGATCTCCTGTTCGGGCCTCGCCGAACGTCTGAACGCGTCGAGCCAGACCGCCTCGCGCCGTCTCCAGCGCCTGGAGCAGGCGGGACACATCGAGCGCGACGTCGTCGCCGACGGCCAGTGGGTGTCGCTCACCGAGTCCGGCGAGGCGGCGCTCCACCGCGAGTACTCCCACTACCGGCGGATCTTCGAGGGCTCGGACCCCTCGTCGGTCGAACTGGAGGGCACGGTCACGAGCGGGATGGGCGAGGGCAGACACTACATCTCGCTGTCGGGCTACAAGGAGCAGTTCAAAGAACGACTCGGGTACGAGCCCTTCCCCGGCACGCTCAACGTCGACCTCTCGGAGGAGAGCATCCGCTCGCGCTCGGCGATGTCGTCGCTGTCGGGCATCCCGATCGACGGCTGGGAGGACGACGAGCGGACGTTCGGGCCGGCGACCTGCTACGCCGCGACGGTCTCGGACGGCGGCGACGTCGCCGAGCCGACCCACATCATCGTCCCCGAGCGGACCCACCACGACGAGACCCAGTTGGAGATCATCGCGCCCGTGCGCCTCCGCGACGAACTCGACCTCGCGGACGACGACGCGGTGACGGTTCGGGTGGAGGCGGTCGAATGACCCACTCGACCACCGACGTCGCCGACGCCGACCGCGAGAGCGGCCGCGGCGGGGGCGAAAGCGGGGCCGCACCGGACCGCGAGCGCGCGAACCCGAGCGCGGTCGAGCGCGCCGTCGCCGCCTTCCGGCGGGGCGAGCCGGTCCTCGTCCACGACGCTGCCGACCGCGAGGGCGAGACCGACATCGTCTACCCCGCGGGCGCGGTCGACGCCGACGCCGTCGTCCGGCTCCGGGCCGACGCGGGCGGGCTGATCTGCACGGCCGTCTCCCACGAGGTCGCCGACGCGATCGAGCTGCCCTTCCTCGAAGACGAACTCGACCACCCGGCGAGCGCCGACCACGACCTCGCCTACGACGACCGCTCGTCGTTCTCCCTGCCGGTGAACCACCGCGAGACGTTCACGGGGATCACCGACGACGACCGCGCGCTCACCATCCGGCGGCTCGCCGACGTCGCCGACGCGGCCGCGGACGCCAACGAGGACTACGACGCCGAGGACTTCGCCGCCGAGTTCCGCACGCCGGGCCACGTCCACGTCCTCCGCGGCGCGCCGGACCTGCTCGACGACCGCCGCGGCCACACCGAACTGGGGCTCGCGCTGGCCGACGCGGCGGGCCTTCCGCCCGCGGTCGTCGTCTGTGAGATGCTCGACGCCGAGACCGGCGGCGCGCGGACGCCGACCGACGCGCTCGACTACGCCCGACGGCACGACCTCGTCTACGTCGAGGGCGCGGACGTCATCGGCCGGCTGGGCTGAGCGGCCGCCGCCGTCCCCCAGCGAGCGGCGCCGAGACCCCCGAGACCGCTCCTGTAGGGTTTTATATTCCGTGGTGCAAACGACGGATTATGGGATTCGACGAGATGGACGTCGACACGATCTGGCAGGACGGTTCGTTCGTCGACTGGGACGACGCGACGGTCCACGTTCTCGCGCACGGCCTCCACTACGGCACGGGCGTCTTCGAGGGCGTCCGGTGTTACGACACGGAGAACGGCCCGGCAATCTTCCGCTGGGAGGAACACCTCGATCGGTTCTACGAGTCGACCAAGCCCTACGATATGGAGATTCCGTACTCCCGCGACGAGCTCACCCAGGCGACCCTGGAGCTCATCCGCCGGGAGGACCTGGAGTCCTGTTACATCCGCCCGGTCGCCTTTTATGGATACGGCTCGCTCGGCGTCAGCCCCAAGGACAACCCCGTGAACGTCGCCATCGCCGCCTGGCCCTGGGGTGCCTACCTCGGCGAGGAGGCCCTGGAGAAGGGCGTCGAGGTGATGATCTCTTCGTGGCGCAAGCACGCCTCCAGCCAGATCCCGACGAACGCGAAGACGACCGGCCTCTACGTCAACTCGATGCTCGCCGGCGAGGAGGCCCGCCGCAACGGCTTCACCGAGGCGATCGTCCTCAATAAGGAGGGCAACGTCGCGGAGGGTCCCGGCGAGAACATCTTCCTCGTCCGCGACGGCGAGATCTACACCCCCGGCCTCTCTCAGAGCATCCTCGACGGCATCACCCGGAACACGGTGATCGAACTCGCCCGCGAGCGCGGCTACACCGTCCACGACCAGGCCACGATCTCCCGCGGCGAACTCAACACCGCCGACGAGCTGTTCTTCTCCGGCACCGCCGCGGAGGTGACGCCGATCCGGAAGGTCAACAACGTCGAGATCGGCGACGGGACGCGCGGGCCCGTGACAGAAGAACTCCAGCAGGCCTTCTTCGACCTCGTCGAGCGCCGCACCGACGAGCACGACGAGTGGTTCACGTACGTCTGAGAATCCCGCTTTTTCGCTGGGGTCGCGCGTCGAGCGGGCGCGCTGTACTCTCTTTAGGTGAGTTTGCAGGACTCAACAACCCTCTCGACCGACTCAGACGGCCACACCACCGACGAGCAGAACGATACCGGCGATCGCGAGGAACGCGCCGAGTGCGCGCGTCAGTCGGTTCGACCCGGCGCTTCCACCGGTGACAAGACTGTATCTCCCGAACCGCTCGGCGTGATACGCCGGTCGCCTTCCGATATCGGCCCCGACGAGCACGAATACGACTCCCGTGAGCGCGAAGCCTACGTTCATCGCCGTCCCTCCCGCTAAGGATCGATGTGATGCACCGCCTCGGGCGACAGCAGCCGCCCGGTCGGCAGCGCGATCCACCCGTTCGGGAGCAGTCGGATCCTCCCCTGGTGTAACACCCGTTCCTGTTTGTAATCGCCGTACACCGTCGCCTTCTCGTACTCGATCACGGACTCGGCCGCGATGCCGTCGGCGACCTCGTCCCACACCGACGTCGTCGAGATGACCATACGCGGGGATCGAGGCGGCGCGTATAGGGCTTTTTGCCCCGAGGCAGTCTTTGACTACTCCTCGGAGCGCGCGTCGATGTCGATCGGCGGGCTGCGTTCCTCCTCGCCGAATCCGGCCGACAGCACCCGCGTGAGCGCCTCCTCGATGCGCTCGTCGGTCTCTGTGATGTCCTCGGATTCGACCTCCATCACGAACCCCGTGGTGATGTTCGGCGCCGTCGGCATAAAGAGCACCTCGCGGCCGTCGTCTGTGACCTTCCCGGTCTTGAACGCGGTCATCCGCATCCCCTCCCAGGGCTCGACCTTCACGGGCTTTTGGAGGTCCTCGGTCCCCGTGACCGCGGTCTCGACCGCCAGCTTCGAGGCGTTGTAGAGCACGCGGACCAGCGGCACGCGGTTCATCGCGGCGTCGAGGTACGCCTCGAACAGCCGGCCGATCGTCGTCCGCATCAGGTAGCCCACCGAGAGGACCAACATCACGAAGACCGTCACGGCGACGACGAACCCGATCGGCTCCGGCAGCTGCCGGATCACGGGCAGGTCGACGATCCGCGAGTAGAGGTAATTGAGGACGAACAGGATAACCAGGACCGGCGTCAGGACGATCAGGCCGCTTGCGAAATCGCGCCTCCACGAGGACATTTGTCGACTCGAAGATGCGGCCGCGGGGTTAAATGGCTGCTGTCGCGCCCTGGGCGCCTCGCGGCCCGAGAATCGTTCCCGAGAATGGGCCTGAACGCTTTTGAGCCTCCCCGTCGCTATCGGGAGGTATGCCCGTAATGGCGACCGACGACTTTTCCATCCACACCGACGGGTGCGAGCAGGTCGGCGACGGAATGCCGATCTCGGACCTCCCCGACGAAGTCACCTCCATCGACGACTTGGACTGTGAGTGCTGGGACCGCTTCGACTCCCTCGCGGAGTTCACATAACGGCCGCGGTGCGATCGACGGACTCCCGAGAGGGGCCGGGACGGGACCAGAACCGGAACCGGGGACACTTTTGTGACTCCCCGCGGAGTCGACACGTATGCCCCTCGATCTGGTCGTCTTCGCGTTCTGGGCGATGCTCCCCGCCTACGTCCCGAACAACGTCGCGGTCCTCGCCGGCGGCGGGGCGCCGATCGACGGCGGCCGGACGATGGGCGGCCGCCGCCTCCTCGGCGACGGCAAGACCTGGCGCGGGACGGCGGTGGGCACGCTCGCGGGCGTCGCGCTCGCGCAGGCGCTCAACTTCCTCGGCCCGGTGGTCGTCCGACTGACGGGCGTGTCGGTCCCGGCGTTTCCCCTCCCCGCCGCGCTCGGTCTCGCCCTCGGAGCGATGCTCGGCGACATCGCGGCGTCGTTCATAAAGCGCCGGACGGGCCGCGAGCGCGGCGCGGCGTTCCCCGTCGTCGACCAACTGGACTTCGTCGCCGGCGCGCTCGCGTGTGCCGCCCTCGCCGACCTCGGGTGGTTCCTCGACACCTTCTCGCTGGCCGTCCTCGGCGTCGTGGTCGTGCTCACGCCCGTGCTTCACGTCGCGACGAACGGGATCGCGTATCTGCTGGGACTGAAGGAAGAGCCCTACTAACCCACTTTTTTTCGGGGGTCCTCGGCCGCGCGAGCGCGGCCTCGAACCCCCGACAAAAACCTGGAGGGAAAAAGGCCGCGAGACTCGCGTTCGCTCGTCTCGCGGTACAGCGACGGGTGTTCCCCGCCCCGCCCCGCCTCCGCGCCGCCTCCGCGCCGCCTCTGTGCCGCTTCCGCACCGCTTCCGCGCCGCTTCCGTGCCGCTTCCGCACTACTCTCTGCGCCGAATCGTCCCGTTTAAGCGCCTCCCTCGCGCTCTCTCTGCCAATGGCGAACGACGAACTCATCACCGCGCTCCGGGACGCCGACGCCGTCAAGTTCGGGGAGTTCGAGCTCTCCCACGGCGGCACCTCCGAGTACTACGTCGACAAGTACCTCTTCGAGACCGACCCCCACTGCCTCGAACTCATCGCCGAGGCCTTCGCCGAGAAGATTCACGAGAGCAAGCTCGCGGGCGTCGCGCTCGGCGCCGTCCCGCTCGTCGCCGTCACGAGCGTCGAGACCGGCCTCCCCTACGTCATCGCGCGCAAACAGGCCAAGGAGTACGGGACCGGCAACCGCATCGAGGGCCGCCTCTCCGAGGGCGAGGAGGGCGTCGTGCTGGAGGACATCGCCACCACGGGCAAGAGCGCGCTCGACGCCGTCGAAGCCCTCCGGGAGGCGGGCGCGGTCGTCAACCGCGTGCTCGTCGTCGTCGACCGCCAGGAGGGCGCGCGCGAACGGCTGGCCGAGGCCGACGTCGAACTCGACGCGCTGGTGACCGCCGAGGACCTGCTCGCCGACGCCGACCGCTGACGGATTTTCTTTCGCTGTCAAATCCACGTTCGTGGTTGTTTTATCGGTATTCCGTATCGACGTATTCATACTTACGCAACCGAGCACATCGTGATATGAACAGAGCGGAGAAGGCGGCCCTCCAGTTACAGGCGGTCGCGGTCCTGCGGATGCTCAAGGAGACGCGCACGTACGACGAACTCGAATCGCTCACCGACCTCCCCGCGGGCGACCTCAACCGCTACGTCAACGGCCACGTCCTCCCCGGCATCGAGCGCGCCCGCGAGGTCGTCGAGGGCGTCGGCCGCGACGCGCTCGCCGCCGAACTCGAAGCCCGCGTCGAGTTCGACGACGAGGGCTACGTCGACAACTCCGGCATCGTCTTCGACCAGTCCTTCCTCGATCTGGTCGCACCCGTCGCCGCCAACGCGCTCGGCTTCGAGCGCCCCGACGTCGTCCTGACCGCCGCCACCGACGGCATCACCCTCGGCGCGGCGATGGCCGGCTACTTCGACGCCCGCGTCGCCTACGCCAAGAAGTCGAAGGAGACCGCCGTCGAGGAGTTCATCGAATCGCGCCAGCGGCTCGCCTCCGGGATCGAACTCACCTACTACCTCCCCGCCCGCGCCATCTCCCGCGGCGAGCGCGTCCTCGTCGTCGACGACCTCATCCGCTCGGGCGAGACCCAGGAGCTCCTCCTCGACATCGCGACCCAGGCCGACGCGGAGGTCTCGGGCGTCTTCGCGCTCATCGCCGTCGGCGACGAGGGCATCGAGCGCGCCCGCGATCTCACCGAGGCGCCCGTCGGCGCGCTCTCGACGTTCGACGCCGAGTGAGGCGGCCGCGACCGCAACGCCGGCGGGGCGGCGCGGGGCGGCGCGCGGACCCCCGATATGACAACCCTTATAATACAGATCGGGAATATGCTCAGACGTGCATTATGGGCCTCGTTGATTCCGTCGAGAACTTCTTCGATGTACAAGAACACGGATCCTCGTTCCGCACCGAGATTCTCGCGGGACTGACCACGTTCCTGACGATGTCCTACATCGTCGTGGTGAACCCCTCGATCCTGGCCGGCATTCCGGACGCGAAACCGGGCATCATCCTCGCGGGCTTTTCCCCCGCGGAGGTCCGGTCGATGCTCGCGGTCGTCACGATCCTCGCGGCCGCGACGGCGACGTTCGTGATGGCGTTCTACGCCAACCGACCGTTCGCACAGGCGCCGGGGCTCGGCCTCAACGCCTTCTTCGCGTTCACCGTCGTCGGCGCGCTCGGCGTCCCCTGGCAGACCGCGCTCGCCGCCGTCGTGGTCGAGGGGCTCATCTTCATCGCCCTCACCGCGATCGGCGCCCGCGAGTACGTGATCCGGCTCTTCCCCGAGCCCGTGAAGTTCGCCGTCGGGACCGGGATCGGCCTGTTCCTGGCGATCATCGGCCTCCAGGCGATGGGCGTCGTCGTCGACGACCCCGCGACGCTCGTCACGCTGGGCTCCATCGCCTCGGATCCCGTCGCGATCGTCTCCGTCGTCGGCCTCTTCTTCACGTTCGCGCTCTACGCCCGCGATATCCCCGGTTCGATCATCATCGGCATCGTCGCGACCACCGTCCTCGGCTGGGCGGTCACCGCCTTCGGCCCGGTCGCGCCCGACGCGGGGCTCGTCGCGGGGTCGCGGGCCGTCCAGTACGACATCACGCCGCTTGCGGGCGCTTTCCTCTCCGGACTCAGCCAGGTCGAGGCGTTCACCTTCTCGCTCATCGTCTTCACGTTCTTCTTCGTCGACTTCTTCGACACCGCGGGCACGCTCGTCGGCGTCGGCCAGGCCGGCGGCTTCCTCGACGAGGACGGGAACCTCCCCGACATCGACAAGCCGCTGATGGCCGACGCCGTCGGGACGACCGTCGGCGGGATGCTCGGCACCTCCACGGTCACCACCTACATCGAGTCCGCCTCGGGCGTCGAGGAGGGCGGCCGCACCGGCCTGACCGCGCTCACGGTCGCGGTGCTCTTCGTCCTCTCGCTCGCGATCGTGCCGCTGGCGGCCGCGATCCCGCTGTATGCCTCCCACATCGCGCTCGTCGTCATCGGCGTCGTGATGCTCCGGAACGTCGTCGACATCAACTGGAACGACTTCACCCAGGCGGTCCCCGCCGGGATGACGATCCTGGTGATGCCCTTCGCGTACTCGATCGCCTACGGCATCGCCGCGGGCATCGTCTCGTACCCGCTGATCAAGCTCGCGGCGGGCCGGCGCGAGGACCTCCGCTTCGGCCACTGGGTGCTCGCGGGCGCGTTCGTCGTCTACTTCGTCGTCCGGACCGGCGGCGTCCTCACCGCTCAGGTGTAGCGAACCGCCGACGCGGCCGGTCGCCAGCCCCCCGTCGACGCCCGTCGCCGCCGGCGACCGCAAGAGATTCAATAATCACACTCTGATGCCGCGGTGTGACGCTCTCGTCGCCGCTCTCCCGGAAGACAGCGCTCCGCGGTCTCGCGCTCCTGCTCGTCGTTTCCTTGCTGGCGCCGTCGGCGGTCTCGGCGCTGACGTACGATCCCGCCGAGGAGACGAGTCTGAAGCCCGGTACGATCACGAGTCCCGCCGGCGGCCCGACGGTGATCAGCACGCAGGGGTACACCTTCCGCGGTAACACGAACCCGAAGAAGCCCGCCCGGATCATCTCGGTCGGCCCCCGCGGCGACCTCCGCTGGACCCACGACGATCGGGTCGGCGGCGGCGCGTGGTTCTTCGACGTCGATCCGCTGCCGAACGGGAACCTCCTGGTCTCCTCGCCACGCGCGGGCGACACTCTCGTCTTCGAGCTGAACCCCGAGACCCAAGAGCGCGTCTGGCAGAAGCGGTTCAATATGACCGACACCCACGACGTGACCTACATCGGCGAGAACCGCATCGCCATCGCGAACATGCGGGAGTGGAACGCCTCAGCCGAAGTGAGCGACGACCGGGTCGTCGTCTACAACCGCTCGACGGGGGAGATCACCTGGGAGTGGTACTTCAAGAACCACTTCCCCGCGAGCACTGACGGCGGCTACAACGACGACTGGTCCCACGTCAACGACGTCGATCCGGTCGGCGAGGACCGCCTGCTCATCTCGCCGCGCAACTTCGATCAGGCGATCGTCGTCAATATGACCACGAAGAAGATCGTCGATCGGCTGGGCAGCGACAACAACTACTCGGTCCTCCGCGAACAGCACAACCCGGACTGGCTCGTCAGCGAGAACGGCACGCCGACGATCCTCGTCGCCGACAGCGGTAACAACCGAGTCGTCGAGTACGCGAAGGACGGCGGCGAGTGGGTCCGGACCTGGAGCGTCGGCGGCGAGTCGCTCAACTGGCCGCGGGACGCCGACCGGCTCCCCAACGGCAACACCCTGATCACGGACACCCTCAACCACCGCGTGATGGAGATCACGCCCCGAGGCGAGGTCGTCTGGGAGTACTACGCCACATGGGGCCCCTACGACGCCGAGCGCATCGGGACCGGCCCCGAGTCGTCGGGGCCGACGATCCGCGATCTGAACGCCAGCGGCACCTACGAGATCACGGGCAGCGCACAGCTCACCGCCGGCGGCGAGGGCGGCGTCGGCTTCGCGGGGCGGATCCGCGCGACCTTCGCCGGGACTCCCCTGGAGGGGCCGATGACCGAGTTCGCGACCCGCTGGGCGCACGTCACGCCGTGGCTCCGCCCGGTCTGGATGTCCGGCTGGGACTTCGCGTGGACCATCGGCGCCGTCCTCGTCGGGCTCTGTTGGACCGGCGGGGAACTGGTCGCCGCGCGGCGGCGGATCCTCGCCGGGATCCGGCGGCTCGCCGACCGACGGGCGTGACCGCCGCCGGCCGCAGTCGCGTCGGCGTGCTCTCGTGCGCCGCGCGCGCACTCAACCGCGTGACTCTTTAGACCGGCTTTCCTACCTGGGAGCGATGTCAGATCTCGTCCTGTACGAACTCGAAGGCTGTCCGTACTGCGCGAAAGTCAAGGACAAACTGGCGGAACTGGACCTGGAGTACGAGTCCGTGATGGTCCCCTCGGCCCACGCAGAGCGGACCGAAGTCGAAGAGATCAGCGGCCAGACGGGCGTGCCCGTCCTCGTCGACGAGCCACACGGCGTCGAGGGGATGCCCGAGAGCGACGACATCGTCGCGTACCTGGAGAAGACGTACGGCGACGCGTCCTGACGGTCCCACGTCGCAATCGAGACCCGAGACCGAAGCTCCCCGTTTTTAGGCCTCGGTCGGCTCCTGAGAGCGGTCCCGGATGAGGTCCCGGATCTCATCGGGGTCGTCGATGTCGGCGAGCTCCTCGCAACTGACCAGGGCGGTGCCCTCGACGGCGTCGCGCTTCGATTGGTCCTCGGTGAAGTAGACCGACCGCGTCCGGGTGACCTCGCCGAGCGAGGACATGATCCGGGCGCGCTTTTCGGCGCTCCGGGTGAACGGCGAGTGACCGGTGAGCATCGGCGTGAAGTCCCGGCTGCGCCCCTCGTCCTCGCTGACGGCCTTGAACGGTGCCCGGGCGGTCGGGTGGACGGTGAACCCCGCCCGCGTCAGCACGTGGACGACGTGCTCGTCGTCGGACTCGGGGTCGGGGTCGTCGGGCGTCGGCTCGGCGTCGCGGACGTCCTCGGCCCCGTCCATCACCTCGACGGGGCTGGAGAACGGCTGGTCGAACAGCTCTTCGAGCTGGATCGCCACCTCGATCGAGGCGTTCATCCCGTCTTCGTACTTCGAGACGGTGCGCCGGGAGACGCCGAGTTCCGTGGCGAGCTGGCCGAGGCTCCAGCCGCGCTCCTCGCGTTCGTCCGACAGCAGGTCGCCGTCGATGTTGACGTAGAGCCCGCCCGGGGCGGCGTAGATCAGCGGCGGCACGCCCTCGACGAACAGCTCCGTCGCCGAGTCGGGGTTCAGCACTGGAACGCCGTGCCGGAAGTAGACCACGCCGGGCTTGAGGTCCTCGTCGCGGGTCCGAAGCCCGATCACCATCGGGGTCGCATCGAGGTAGGTCCCGAGCCGCCGCATCTCCTCGCCGGTCCGCCCGTCGAACGCGTCGATGTTCCCCAGGATCTTGAGGAGGAGGAGATCGTCGCCGCGACGTGCGGCGATGTCGAAACTCTTCGGCCGGATCGCACAGCGGTCGCTGACGAGGAACCCCGCGTCCTCCAGCATCGCCGTGACGTTTCCGACTAGCGCGGACCGCGACATAGCCGTGTATAAGTCTTTCACCGCATATATGCGTTGTGCCGCGGGGTTCCGCCGTCGCGTCCGGCGATTCGACTGCGTCGTTCCGGTCGCCTTTATTACCCGAGATCGGCGTGTTTAGTACCCTCCGATCAGTAATTTCCGCGCCCGGCGTGGAGTTCGCCGCCGGCGCTCGTCCACCCCTCGTGAGACCCCTCGAACTCGACCTGTTCGACCCGCTGGGTGTATTCGTTGAAACTGTTGGCGAAGAACCATCCCCACTCGTTGACGCCCCAGAGTTCGACGGGGCCGACGCGGACGACCGTCGTCGGCGCGGTCTCGTAGTCGGCGTAGAGGTCCACCCGGAACGCGGCGCAGGTCTCTGCCGGACCGTCCCAGATCGGACCGCACGCCCCCGGCGCGTAGGCGTAGGTCGCCGAGAGGAGACTGGCGTTGCCGCGCGGGTATCGCGTCTCGATGAGTCCGTTCTCGATACCGTTCCCGAAGGGCTCGACGGTGACCTCGGCCAGTATCTCGTATCGGGTCAGCGCGGGCCGGAGGGACAGTCCCGTCATATTCTCGGGGACTTCCGCGGGGCTGACCGTGCCCGGACGGGCCAGCGAGCCGTTCTCGGTGACGAGATAGTACCGCTCCTCGCCGACGATCTCGTCGGCTTCGATCGCCAGCATCGGCCCGCGGTCGGTCTCGGCGACCCGCGCCGTCCAGTTCGGTTCGGGGCCCTCGTAGTTCGAGATCCGTACCGACTCCACCGTGGGCGTCCCGTCGGGATCGACCGGGAGGGGGAGATACAGCGTCGCGTCGGCGAGCGTGCCGTTCGTGCTCACCTCCGTCGAGTAGTGGTACGTCGCCGTCGTGTTGCGGTCCTTCTGCGCCTCGAAGAACGCTGACACGCCCGCCGCGGCGCCGACGACGAGCAGGGCGAAGACGAACACGAGCGTCGCACCGACGCGGAGCCGACGGTCCATACGCCACCGCTCGGTCGCTTCGGGCTTGTAGGTTCGCAGGCAGCGTCGCCGACGCCTCCCGCCCACGCCCCGCCAGCTATTTTTCAGTTCGGGGATTCGATTCCGGGGTGTATCGACGTGACCTACTGCGTCGGGGCGCCGCCGCGGGCACGCTCGCGCTCGCGGGGTGTCTCGACGGCGACGATCCGGCGTTCACCGACGGCTTCGAGTCGGGGCTGGACGGCTGGGAGCCCGCGGCGGCGATCGGGCCCGAGGTCGACCTCGCGGACTTCGACTGGGAGGTCGCCGTCTCCGACGCCCAAGCGGCGAGCGGGGACCGGTCGCTCCGGATCTGGAACGAGGGCGATTACGACGACGGCGTGACGTGGGCGACCCGTCCGGTATCGATCTCCACGGACGGGACCTCCCGGATCACCGTGACCGCGCAGTTCTGGAGCGAGTTCGAGTCGTTCAATACCCTCCGTGACGCCGTGATGCGCCTCGGTCCCGAGCGGCCGGCGGCCGAGGCGGACTTTCCGGATCCGGGGCTCAACACGAGCGCGCCGGGGGAGATGCCCTACGGCGGCCTCCGGGAGCCGCTGTGGCTGGCCGACGGGTGGCGGGAGTACACCTTCGAGTGGACGCTGCCGGCGCTTTCGCTGGATAGGCTGTATCTCTCGGTCGGGACGAGCGTGATCTGGGAGGGCGACGCGGAGCACTACGTCGACGAGGTCGCGGTCGAGACGCACTCGTCGTAGCTGCACGGCGACGTTCTCGGTCCAGCCGGCGTCGATCGGGTGACCGCTGGCTGCCGGTCGCAGCGTACCGCCTTTGTCCACGTCCGGGTCTCCGTGAGCCGTACCGGCTCGAACGGAGACGTGTCTCCAGGGTAATGGTATCGCACGAAGTTAGGTGGCTGGGGAGTTGTACGGCCCCAACCCCGGACGGTCGAAGACCGCCCGGTTGTTAGGTGGGCCAACACGGATTTGAACCGTGGACCTCCCGGTTATCAGCCGAGCGCTCAACCTGACTGAGCTATTGGCCCAGGCGAGCGCATCTACTCGTAGTTCGATGAGTAGTTTAAGAGTTTCCTTTCGGCAGTCCGGTGGTGCCGTCCCGCGAAAACGCCGTCCCCGACGAGGCGGAGTCGCCGACGAACGCGACCCGTCAGGAGTTGTCGTCGCCGGGTCGACCGTACTCCTCGGGGTCGAGGTTCACGACCTCGTCGTCGCCGCTCGGGAAGCCGCCGACCCAGACGTTGCCCGAGACGAAGCCGCCGGTCTGGCGGTCCAGATAGGGCCGGACGACGTAGCGCTTCACGACCTCGCGGATCGGGTAGCGCGTCACCGGCAGGGCGAGCGCGAAGCCGACGGCGTCGGTCACGATGCCGGGCGTGAGCAGGAACGCCCCCGCGGCGATGAGCAGCCCGCCGTCGAGGAGTTCGTCGGTCGGGACCTCCCCCGTCGCGGCCTTCCGCTGGAGCTTTCTGAGGGTGTGCCGGCCCTCCGCACGGACGAGGAGCATTCCGACGAGGCCCGTGAGGACCACGAGCAGGACCGTCGGGACGAACCCGATCGCTCCCGCGACCGGGAGCAACAGGAGCGTGTCGGCGAGGGGGATCGCCAAGAGGAGCGCGATGACCCAGCGCGTTCGCATACGCCCTCGTTCGCGGTCGCCGTTCATAGCCCTTGTGTCGGCGCGGTCGCTCCGGTCGCCGTCGCCTACTCGAAGGGCTTACCCCCAGCGACGCCGGAGCGGGGGTATGACCGACGACCGGACGCACGTCGAGTGGCGCGAGTGGGGCCCCGCGCCGTTCGAGGAGGCAGCGGCGGCCGACCGTCCCGTGCTGCTCGCGCTCACGGCCACGTGGTGCGACAGCTGTCACGAGATGGACGCCGAGACCTACGCGGAGCCGCGGATCGCCGCGAACGTCAACGACGGCTTCGTTCCGATCCGCGTCGACGTCGACCGCCGGCCGCGGGTGCGCGAGCGGTACAATATGGGCGGCTTCCCCTCGACGGTCTTCTGCACGCCGTCGGGGAAGGTGATCTCGGGGGCGACGTACCTCGCGCCCGACGGGATGCGCCAGGTCCTCGGCTCCGTCCGCGACCGCTGGGCGGAGTCGGGGGAAGACGCGGGCCGGATCCCGCGGGCGCTGGCCGGCGAGCCGACGCCCGCCGGCCCGGTCGACGAGCGGATCGAGTCGCACCTGGCGGGCCAGCTCGACGAGAAGTGGGACCCGCGGTTCGCCGGCTGGGGAACGGACGCGAAGTTCCCGCTCCCGCGGACGGTCGAGTTCGCGCTCAAGCGGGCGCGCGACCAGGCGACAGAGACGCTCGGCGCGATCGCCGAATCGCTCTACGACGGCGAGCGCGGCGGCTTCTACCGCTACGCCGAGGGCCGCGACTGGACGGATCCGCACACGGAGAAGGTGCTGGACGCCAACGCCGCACTGGTCCGCGCGTTCGCCAACGGCTACCTCTACACCGGCGACGACGACCTGCTCGATCCGGCGGTCGGCACGCGTGACTTCCTCGTCGATCGGCTCTGGAACGGGAGCGCCTTCGGCGGGAGCGTCGCCCCCGTCGACGAAGGCGGTGAAGGCGGCGAAGACGACGAGGGCGGAGCGGACACCGGGGCGCCGGAGTTCGGCCCCCGACGCGACCTCACCGGCTACGCCGGGGGGAACGCGCTGGCGGCCGACGCCTTCCTGACGCTCGCCGCCTACACCGACGACGACCGGGCTACCGAATACGCCGAGCGCGTCCTCGATACCCTGAACCGGGCGTTCGTCGACGACGAGGGCGTGGTCTCGCACTACACCGCCGACGGGGACGCCGAGGGGAGCGCCGCGCCCGAACTGCTCCTCGAAGACCACGCCCGCGTGGTCTCGGCGTTCACCACCGCGCGGCAGGTGCTCGGTCCCGACGCGCTCTCGACCGGCGACCCGCTCGCCGTCGCCCGCCGCGTCGCCGACGCGGCCGTCGACGCGCTCCAGGAGCCCGAGGGCGCCTTCCGCGACGGTCCCGAGGTCGACGTCGGCCTCCTCGACGAACCGCTCCGGCCGCTGGACGGCGGCGTCGAGATGGCTGAGGCGCTCTTGGACCTCTCGGTGCTCTGCCGCGCGACGGACGCCGACGCGGACGGCGGGGGAGACGCCGACCGACGGACCGCATCGGACTACCGCGACGCGGCCCACGCCGGGATCGCCGCCTTCGCGGGCGCGTGGGACCGGATCGGTATCCAGGTCGCCGGCTACGGCTCGGTGGCGGCGCGGCTGACCCGGTCGGACCTGGTCGTCGCCGTCGGCGACGAAGCCGGCTCGGACCTCCACCGCGCGGCGCTGCGCGTGAGCGACCACGAGGCCGTCGTCGTCCCCGCTGCGCCCGCCGTCGACGCGGGGACCGCGACGGTCCGCGTCGGCGACGACGCCCGCGACGCGACGACGCCCGACGAACTGATGACGGCCGTCTCGTCGCTCACGGGCCCGTAATCGACCCGGGAGACTGGATCGAGCCGGCGGACCGGGAGAACGAGACACGCGTGTAAACCGCCGGTTCGTTTTTACCCGTGGCTTCGGTGTGAGTGATATGGCCAGCCTCAGGGACCTCGGTCTCTCGGAGTACGAAGCGCGAGCGTACCGGTCGCTGCTGCGGACGGGCGCGACAACCGCGAAGGAGTTGTCGCGCGCCAGCGACGTGCCGATGGGTCGGATCTACGACGTCCTCAACAGCCTCGAACAGCACAATCTGGTCCGGAGCCAGGCGGCGAGCCGGCCGAAGAAGTACGTCGCCGTCGAGCCGGACACCGCGCTCGACCGACTCTTAGAGAACAAGCGCCGGGAACTCAGGGAGAAGGCGAGCCAGTACGAGAGCGTCGTCGACGAACTCACAGAGGAACTGGAGGCCGCAGAGCCCGTCCAGAGCCAGTTCTGGACGGCCGCCGTCGGGGCCGACGAGTCGATGGAACTGCTCGTCGAGCGCCTCGCCGCCGCGGACGACTCCCTCGTCGTCGTCGCCGGATCGGTGTCGCCGCAGTTCGACCTGGGCGTCGTCGGCGACCAGGTGGCCGAGGAACTGGAGGCGGCGCTGGACCGCGGCGTCGACGTCTCGGTGCTGATGGCCCCGGAGCTGGTCGACTCGCTCCCGTCGAGCGTCGGCGACCGCTACCTCGACCGGCTGGCCGACCACCCGGACTTCGCGGTCCGGACGGCGCCGGACCTCTCGGGGACGTTCGAGCTCATCGACGACGTGGAGGTCTGCATCGAGGTGCCGAACCCGCTTGACCCCGCGGAGGCGTTCGCGATGATCGACCTGAAAGACCCGGAGTTCGCCGGCGACGTCCGGGAGATGTTCGACCCGACCTGGGAGGCGGCGGAGCCGCTCTCGCTGGGGACGGGTGAGGAATAGGAACGGAACTACTCCGAGTGCCCGTTCACTTCGCTGCGGAGCTGTTCGAGGGTGACCTCGCGCTCGGCGTGGGCGTTGTGCTGGTGGATGGACTCGTCGTTCGACTGCTTCATATGGACGACGGCGTCGTCGTCGAGGTGGTCGAACTCCTCGACGACCTGTTCGGCCATCGAGCGCACGCAGTCCTCGACGAACTTCGCGTCCGCGTGGGCCTGGTAGGTCATGTGGTCCTCGTCGGGGCGCTTGGCGAGGTTGTAGATCCGCGCGGACATCGAGTCGCGGGCGATCTCTGCGATCTCCATCAGGTCGACGTCGGGCGAGCCGTCGGCGGTGACCGTGAGCGTCGCGTGGCCGCGCTGGGAGTGGCCCGGCTGGGGGACCTTCTCCAGGAACTCGTCGATGGTCTCGTCGTCGACGTCGAGATCGTGGAGGACGTCGCGGGCGCGCGAGGCCGACATCCCCTGCGAGCAGGGACAGACCGTCATCCCCGTGACCTCGGCGCCGATCCCCTCGCGGGTGCCCTCCTCTGTCGCCGTGGCGCTGGCGACGATGGTGATCGTGCTCTGGGTCGCGAGTCCGCTCGCGGGGGTGTCCTCGCGGACGACGAAGTCCGCCGTCATCCGGACCTCGGCGGTGGAGGTGTAATCGTGCTTCGCGAGCAGGCGCTCGGCGGCGTCGCCGCACATGTCCTCGACGCGGTACGCCGGCTCGGAGACGGCCGACTCCAGGGTCTCGTCGATGACCTGCATATTCCGACTCATATCGATCCCCTTGCGACCGCTGGGGAGGTCGACGAACACCTCGAACTCGGCCATCAGGACGAGCGGCCGCTGGCGGCCGTCCCGGGCGAGTTTGACGAGCTTGTCGACGCCGGTGACGCCGACCTGACTCAGCCCCACTGTCACGTCGGGCTGGCTCGCCTGTACGTCAGGAAGCTGGTGACTCATCGTCGGACAAGTAGAACGGTATTCGATTAACGCTTTCGTTCGCCGAAGAATGCGGGGTTTTCGGGCGGTTCCCGGCAAAAATAGCTTTTGGATGTGGCGGTCGATACGGGCGGATCGCGGCCCGGGCCGATCAGGGCCAGTCGTCGCGGTCGCTGGACTCGAAGGGGTCGGTGCTGGCGGCGCTGCCGGCGATGCGCCAGCCCGCGGCCTCCGCGGCGTCCTGAAGGGGGAGGTACTCCCAGCCGGCGACCTCGGCGATCTCCCTGTCCTCCTCGGAGACGCCGACGAAGACGTGCCGATCGGTGTCGAACTGCGCTTTGACGTTTTCGAGGCTCTCTTCGACGCCGCGCGGCCCGGAGAAGAAGTCCTGGCGGACCCGGTGCTTCCGGGTGTAGTTGGTGACGACGTAGGTGGGCTTTTCGCTCACGACGCCGACGTACTCCGTCCACTGTCGGGCGTCGTTGAACACGGCGTTCGGGTCCGCGAGGTTCCGCAGCGCGTCCAGCTCGAACGCCAGCGTCATATCGGCGTCGCCGCCGCCCGGCGCGCCGCCGCCTGAGGGCTCGTCGCTCATACCTCCGCCTATCGCCTACCCGCCGAAAACTGCATCGGTCCGCAACGGCGCTCAGATCACGCAGTAGTACTCGGTGTACCGGACGACGTCCCCGGGTCGGAGCTCCGTGGCGTCGAGCGCGCGGCCGGTGCCGTCGACGACGTCGAGGAACGCCTGTCGGTCGCCCGGCGGGAGCTGATCCACGTGCTGTACGCGATCGGCGGCCTCGACCGTCTCCCCGTCGCACTCGACGACGACGGCGGGGGCGTCTGCGCCGCTCCGGCTTCGATCAGAACGTGACATACGCTACCAAACGACAGGAAAGATGATAAACATTGTGGGGTGATCGACGGACGGCAGGCGACGGGAGTGGGACGCGAACGTCGGCGACGGAGACGGACGACGGAGAAAGACGACGGAAAACAGTCGCGGGCGCGGGTCCGACCGGCTCGGTCGCTACTCCGCGGGCGCCTCTTCGAGTTCGAGCTCGTCCAGCTCGAAGTTCTGCTGCATCAGGACGTCCTTCTGGTCGGCGACGGCGCGGCGCTCGCGCATCAGCTTCTTGTACTTCGACTGCGGCGAGAGGTCGCCGATGAGGACGCCGCCGACGATCCGGCCGTCCTTGAACGCCAGCCGGCGCCACTCGGTGTCGGAGTACTTCGCCTCGGCCTCGTCGTCGCCCAGGGTCGGGTGGCCGAACGAGAGGAACGGGAAGTCGAAGTGGGTGATCGAGTACGAGGAGACCCACTCGAAGGACTCGGAGCCGTAGTCGACCATGTTCTGTGCGGCGATGGAGCCCTGTTCCTTCGCGGAGCCCCACGCGCCGTTCTGGGCGCGCTCGCCGAGGATGAGGTCCTCGAACTGCGTGATGTCGCCGGCGGCGAAGACGTCCTCGTGGTTCGTCCGCATGTACTCGTCGACGACGATGCCGTCGTCGGTCTCGATCGGCGTGTCTTGGAGGATCTCGGTGTTGAAGTTTAGGCCGATCGCGATCCCGACGAAGTCGGCGTCGTACTCGTCGCCGTTGGGGTCGACCGCCGTGGTGACGTGTCCCTCGTCGTCGGTCTCGAAGTGGTCGACGCCGGACTGGAAGACGGGCTCGACGTCGCGCTCGCGGAGCGCCTCGTGGATGATCTCGGCGCCCTCCTCCGACAGGGCGTAGCGCCACCAGCAGTCGCCGCGCATCAGGTACTTGCCCTCGACGTCCTGGGCCGCGGTGATGGCGGCGAGGTCGATGCCGAGCAGGCCCGCGCCGACGATGACGGAGTTGTCCGCCTGCTCGATGTGGTTCTTGATCGCCCGGGCGTCCTGGAACGTCCAGAAGTGGTGGACGCCCTCGGCGTCGGAGTTGTCGACGGGGAGCTGTGTCGGTGTCCCGCCGGTCGCGACGAGCAGCTTGTCCCAGGCGTACTCCTCGCCCTCGTGGGTCTCGATGGTGTGGCCGTCGACGTCGATGTCGACGACGAGCGTGTTGAGCTGGAGGTCGATGTCCCGCTCGTCGTACCACGACTCGTCGTGGATCGAGATGGGCGCCTCGGGGAGCTTGCCTTTCGCGAACTCCTTGATCAGAATGCGGTTATACAGGGCTTCGCCCTCGTCCGTGATGACGGTGATATCGGCGTCGGGATCCTCCTCGCGGAGGGTTTCGGCGGCGGAACTGCCCGCGACACCGTCGCCGATGATCACGTACGACTGAGTCATATCCGACGGATTCGTGTTCGGGGTTAATGTGGATTGCTATACGCGAAAGCGTGCGATACTCGGCGGCACACGAAGCCGTTCGACCGATACTGTCGGTTCGACTCCGGTTTTGACCGATATGGTCGCGAGAATCGATGGATCGACTCCACATCTCGGACCGTCTCGGACCGAACGAACCCGCCCACTCCGGGGCGTGCGACCCCTCCCGCCCGTCAGTCCAGTTTCCCGAGCGCCTCGAAGAAGTCGGAGGCGGGCCCCGCCATCCGAACTGGGTCGTCCGCGAGTCCGATCGTCACTTCCGTGGGCGGCGAGACGGGCTCGCGGACCCGCCCGTCGACGACCACCACGGCCTCCGCGGCGTCCTCGACGGCGACGGTCACGGTCACGTCGCGGTCGACGACGAGCGGCGGGCGCCCGTCGGCGTCGGCCATCTGCGTGACGACGAACCCCGGGACCCCGGGGTGGACGAGCGGCCCGTCCTCGCTGAGGTTGTACGCGGTGCTCCCGGTCGGCGTCGCCACGAGGACGCCGTCGGCGTGGCCGTCGGCGTAGGGGGAGCCGTCGATCCGGACGTCGATCGTCGCGCCGCCGCCGTGGCCCCGTCGGGCGCCCTGGACGACGACCTCGTTGACCGCGGGCGGGAGCGTCCACCCCTCGCCGACGGCCTGGAGCCGCGGCATCGACCGCGTCGGGAGGTCGCCGTCCTCGCGGAACCGCCGGACCTCGCGCAGGACGGCGTCGACCGCGTCCTCGGGGTTGACGGCGTTGAGAAAGCCCACCTCGCCGAGGTTGACGCCGAGGACCGGCGTGTCCTGCGCTCCGTGGGCGGCGAAGAGGAACGTCCCGTCGCCGCCGATGCTGACCACCAGATCGGCCATGTGGAACGTGCTGACGGCGTGGCCCGACACGTCGAGTTCGGCGGCCGTCGCCGCGTCGATCCAGACGGTGACGTCCTCCGCGCGGAGCCGCTCGCGGATGTCGCTCGCGAGCCGCGCCGTGCGGTCGTTGTCCCACTGCGCGACGATGGCCACCTTCATCTCGCCGCGAGGTTCGACGCGCCGGCAAAAAAGGGCTCCGTCACGCACCGGATCGCGCTCGACCGCGCGCCGATCGTCTCCGACGCGCGTCACCACGGGCAACATTCATAGCCGGGCCGACCCTCTCCTCGACGACGGGGATGGCACGGATGCAAGCGCGTTCGCGGCGTGGTCGCAGGCGCAGTCGCGCGGTCGCGGACACGAGCCGAGGTCTGCGCTCGGGTGAGTGCCGTGAGTGACGACGACGATTGGTTCGAGCGGGCCCTCAGAGACGAGTCCGAGACGGACGGGGACGCCGACCGCGCTGACGCGACGGAGGACGCCGACGAAGCGGCCGATTCCGATGTCGACGCCGACGCCGACGACGGCGGGACCGAGATCGTCGAGACCGACGAACCGGACGCGAAAGCAGAAGCGGGACCGGTATCGGAATCGGGATCGGAAGCCGACACGGAAGAGGCGAACACGGACACAGGCACAGGTACAGACTCGAAAACGGGCGAATCCGACGTCGGCGGCGACGGCTCGGACCCAGGGATCGAATCGGCCGCCGACGACCAGATGGACTCGGCCGCCGACGAACCGCCCGACGAGAACCCCTTCGAGGAGGATTTCGCGTCTGCGCTCGGTGACGCGCCGGAGCCGGACGTCGGATCCGGGCCGGACAGGCAGGATCCGTTCGGCGACTCCGGTGGGGCCGGTGGGACCGGCGGCACCGGCGGTGGCGACCCCGAGTTCGGCGGCCTCGGAGGCGGCGACGACTTCGGAGACGACTTCGGCGGTGACTTCGGGGGCGGCGACGACTTCGGATTCGCGGACTTCGACGACGGCCCCGAGGGGTTCGACGCCGACGCGGGCGAGTTCGAGTCGGAACTCGAACGCCTCGACATCGGGATCGACGGCCTCGACAATATGATCCTCGGCGGCGTCCCGCGGCGCTCGCTGATGGTGGCGATCGGGTCGGCCGGGACGGGGAAGACGACCTTCGGCCTCCAGTTCCTGAACCACGGGCTCGAACACGGCGAGGACGCCGTCTACATCACCCTCGAAGAGAGCCACCAGCGCATCCTCGACACGGCGGCCGAGAAGGGCTGGGAGTTCGAGCGCTACGTCGACGAGGACCGGCTCGCCATCGTCGACATCGACCCCATCGAGATGGCGAACAGCCTCGACAGCATCCAGAGCGACCTCCCAGACCTGATCTCGGAGTTCGGCGCCGACCGGCTGGTGTTGGACTCGGTCTCGCTCTTGGAGATGATGTACGAGAGCGCGCCGCAGCGCCGCAGCCAGGTGTTCGGCTTCACCCGCGCGCTGAAGAACGCCGGCATCACGACGCTCATGACCTCCGAGGCGAGCCCCGAGAACGCCTACGTCTCCCGCTTCGGCATCGTCGAGTACCTCGCGGACGCGGTGTTCGTCCTCCAGTACGTCCGCCCGAGCGACTTCCGGGAGACGCGGCTGGCGGTCGAGATTCAGAAGATCCGCGACGCGAACCACTCCCGGGAGACGAAGCCCTACGAGCTCACCGGCGCCGGGATCAGCGTCTACCGTCAGGCGAACATCTTCTGAGCCGAACCGGCCTCAGTACAGCAGCTCCGCGTCGTCTTCGATCATGTACAGCGACCGCGCGGCGATGTTGACCGCGTGGTCGCCGACGCGTTCGAGGTCCCGGATCGTCAGGAGGAGCCGCGAGATGTCCTGCATGTACGCCTCGGCGTCGGCGTCGTCCTCGCCGAACGGGTCGCTCTCGATGAGGTCGCGGACGACCGTCGTGCTGGCGGCCTCGCACATCGCGTCGAGGTCGTCGTCGCGCTCGGCGACCGCGTAGCACGCCTCGGGCTCCTCCTCGGCGTAGGCCTCCATCGCGTCGTCGAGCATCTCCAAGGTCTCGACGCCGATCTGCTGGACGTCGACCTCGGGGAAGACGTCCCGGTCGGCGTCCAGCGCGTACTGCGCGAGGTTCACCGCCAGGTCGCCGATGCGTTCGAGGTCGGTGATGATCTTGAACGTGGCCGCGATGAACCGCAGGTCGGAGGCGACCGGCTGCTGGAGCGCGATCAGATCGACGCAATCGCCTTCGAGTTCGAGGTACATCCGGTTCACCTCGTCGTCGCCGTCGATGACCTCCTGGGCGGTCTCCCGGTCCTTCTGTGCGAGCGCGTCGAGTCCCCACCGCAGGCGCTCGGCGACGATCTCGCTCATGTAGAGGACGTCGTCGCGGAGGTTCGACAGGGACTCCTGGTACTCCTGTCTGGGCATACCTGTTCGCAGGCGGGACGGTGGTATAATAGTGTCGCGGCGGCGCTGGAATCGACGCCCCGGAGCGCCGACGTCCGGCGACCTACCCGAACTTGCCCGTGATGTAGTCTTCGACGCGCTGGCTCTCGGGGTTCTCGAAGATCTTCTGGGTGTCGTCGAACTCGACGAGCTCGCCGCCGGTGAGGAAGACGGCGGTCTGATCGGAGATCCGCGCGGCCTGCTGCATATTGTGCGTCACGATGACGACCGTGTAGTCCTGGGCGAGCTCCTCGATGAGGTCTTCGATCTGGGAGGTCGCGACCGGGTCCAGCGCCGAGGCGGGCTCGTCCATCAGGAGGACCTCGGGGTCGGGCGCGATCGCGCGGGCGATGCAGAGCCGCTGTTGCTGGCCGCCCGAGAGGTCCAGCCCCGACTCGTCGAGTTGGTCTTTCACCTCGTCCCACAGGGCGGCCCGCTTCAGCGAGCGCTCGACGATCTCGTCGTAGTCGCCGCCCTTGTTCTGGATCTCCAGCCCGTAGGTGACGTTGTCGTAGATGCTCTTCGGGAAGGGGTTGGGCTTCTGGAAGACCATTCCCACTCGTCGCCGGAGCGCCACGGGGTCGACGTCGTCGTCGTAGACGTTCTTGCCCCGGAGGTAGAGGTCGCCCTCGACGCGCGCGCTGTCGATGAGGTCGTTCATCCGGTTGATACACCGGAGGAACGTCGACTTCCCGCAGCCCGAGGGGCCGACCATCGCGGTGACGCTCTTTTCTGGGATCGACAGCGTGATGTCCTGGAGCGCCTGGTCGTCGCCGTACCAGACGTTGACGTCTTCGGCGCGGACGACGGTCTCGCGCCGCGTCGACCCCGACGACGACACGCTCTCGCTGACGTCGGTCTGGATCAGCATCTCGTCGTCCGTGGGGTCCGGCGAGTCGCCACCGCCGCTCGATTCGTCCGTGTTCTGTTGGCTCATTGTGTCGTAACTCACCCTGTTCGCTCAAACTTGTTCCGGAGCACGATCGCGACCGAGTTCATCGCCAGGAGGACGGCGAGGAGGACCACCACCCCGGCCGGGACGGCCTTCGTGTAGAAGTCCTCGCTCGCGAAGAGGCCCGACCACGCGTACACCTGAAGCGGCATCGCGCTCACCTTCGAGGAGAGCGTGCTCGGGAGGTTGAAGACGACGTTCGGCGCGCCGATCATGATCAGCGGCGCGGTCTCGCCGATCGCCCGCCCCAGCGCGAGGATTGTCCCCGTGAGGATGCCGGGGAACGCCTCCGGCAGGACCACGTTGCGGACGGTCTGCCACCGCGTCGCGCCCATCCCGTAGGAGGCCTGGCGGAGGTCCGAGGGCACAGAGCGGATCGCCTCGCGCGCGGAGATGATGACGATCGGGAGGATCAACAGCGCGAGCGTCGCGCCGCCGACGAGCACCGTCCCCGGCGGCTGGCTGAGGTAGGTCACGAACACGCCCAGGCCGAGCAGGCCGTAGACCACCGAGGGGACGCCCGCGAGGTTCGAGATGTTGACGTCGACGAAGCGGGTGAGCGCGTTGTCGGGTGCGTACTCCTCCAGGTAGACCGCGGCGCCGACCCCGATCGGAAACGACAGCGCCGCGACCGTCCCCATCAGGAGGATCGACCCGCCGATCGCGGGGTAGAGCCCGGCCTCCTCCGCGTTCCCGCTGTGGGCGCTCGTGAGGAACTGCCAGTCGACCCACGACTGCGGACCGGCGAAGCCGAGCGCCTCGACGGCGAACGCACCGACGAGCGCCCCGCCGATCACGACCGCGGCGAAGCCGACGCCGGCCGGCCGGCGCTCCTCGGTGAACGCCCCACGCCAGGCGTACGTCGCGGTCGGGACGAGCGCGACGCCGGTGACGACGATCGCCGGGACCGGATTCAGGCTCGCGAGCGGCCCGACCACGGCGCTCGCGAGGACGGCGACGAACGCCGCGGCGCCGGCGTACAGCCCGGTTCGGGCGTCGCGGACGCCCGCGACGTACGCGGCCGTCGCGCCCGACGCGGCGCCGCCGATCACGGTGCCGACCATCATCCAGTCGATCGGGATGACGGGGATACCCTGAATCGCCTGCGCGAGGCTCGGGACCAGTTGGGGGACGCCGAGCACGCCGCCGAGCGGGCCCGGGATCCCGAGCAGGGAGAGGTAGAACGCGAGCGTCGTGAGCGCGAGCCGCGGCGTGAAGGCGATCCGGTGGGCGTACCGCGTGAGGCCAACCGAAATCGCGGTCGGCACGACGAGCGCGATCGCGAACGCGAACGCGACGAGCGGCGGTACGACGTCGATCACGAGCAGACCGACGCCCCCGCTGAACATCAGCGAGACGACGAGCAGGCCGACGAGGAAGACGCCGAAGACGAAGGCCTCGCGGTCCCGACGGCGGACGTACCAGCCGACCGCCGCCGTCGGGGCGATCAGCGTCAGGAAGTAGACGAGGTACCAGCCGGGATCGGCGGTCAGCGGCTGGATCGCGTCGTTGGCGACGTAGACGAGGAGGACCGCGAGCGTGACGATGCCGAACATCGTCGCCGCCAGGAGGAAGTAACGGAAGACCGTCCCCACGGTGCGGCTGACCTCGCCGAAGTCCTCGATCCGTTTGCTCTCTGCGGCCATCTCAGTACTCCTCCCGGTACCGCTGGGCGACGAAGTCGCTGATGACGTTCATGACGAGGGTGATGACAAAGAGGACCAGGCCGATCGCGAAGAGGCTCCGGTAGGCGAGACCGCCGCCGGTGATGTCGCCCAAGAGGAGCTGGACCATCGCGGCGGTCATCGGCAGCGCCCCCTCCAGGTAGGAGGCGGGGTTCAGGGGATTGAGGAACCGCGCCCGCGACCCGGCGGCGATGGTGACGGCCATCGTCTCGCCGATCGCGCGGGAGAGCGCCAGGATGAACGAGGAGAAGATGCCCGACAGCGCCGCGGGGACGACGATGCCCGTCGCGACGTCGAACTTCGTCGCGCCCATCCCGTAGCCCGCCTGCCGGAGGTCGTCGGGGACGGCCGACATCGCGTCCTCGGAGATCGACGCGACCATCGGGATGATCATGATGCCGACGACGATGCTGGCCGACAGCATGTTGAACGTCCCGATGCTGGGGAAGACCGTCGAGAGCGCGGGCGTGATGTAGACCAGCGCGAAGAAGCCGTAGACGACCGTCGGGACCCCGGCGAGGATCTCCAGGGCGGGCTTGAGCACCGACCGGGCCCGCTGGCTGGCGTACTCGCTGAGGTAGATCGCGGTCGCGACGCCGAGGGGAATCGCGATGACCGCCGAGCCGATCGTGATCATGAGCGTCGCCGAGACCAGCGCCAGCACGCCGAACTGCCCGCTGTTGATCTGCCAGGTCGTTCCGGTGAGGAAGTCGACGAGCGAGGCCGTCTGCCCCGTCACGCCCATCAGCGGCGCGGTGATCGTGAAGAACTTCGCGGCCTCGGTCACGAGCAACACGACGATACTGATCGTGGTGACGATAGAGAGGCCGGCGCACAGAAAGAAGAACGTCCGGGTCAGGAGCTCCCGCGGTGAGTTTTCGGTCTGCCGGGTGAGGTCGGCCTCCAACTCGTCTGTGCTCATTGTATGGTGGAATTACTGGGGTACGAAAAAGCGCTTCGTTACCTGTCTGAGGGGTCGCCGATGTCAGTTCGACCCGCCGACCGCCTCGTCGAGCCGCGACAGCATCGCCGACTGCTCCTCGTCGCTCAGCGGCACGTAGCCGACCTCGTTGGCGACGATCTCCCGACTCGTGGCGTTCTCCAGCCAGAAGCGCGCGAAGGCGGCTATGTGCTCCTCCTGCAGCGCCGAGACCTTGGGGTAGGTGAAGAGCGGCCGCGATAGCGGATTGTACTCGCCCGAGAGCGCGGTGTCGAGCGAGGGTTCCACGTAGTTCCCCGCGTCGTTCTCGATCGGGACCGCCTGGACCGCGTCCTGGTTCTCGCTGTAGTACGCGAAGCCCAGGTAGCCCATCGCGTATTTGGAGCCCTGCACGCCCTGGATGATCGTCCGGTCCTGCTCGGTCGGGGAGTAGTCCTGGCGGTGGCCCGGTCCCTCCTCGCCCAGGATGGCCTCGACGAAGTAATCGAAGGTCCCGGAGGCCTCCGAGGGGCCGTACAGCTCCAGCGGTTCGTCCGGCCAATCAGAGTTGACGTCGGCCCACGTTTCCGGCGGCGACTCGGCCGACCAGATCTCGGCGAGCTGTTCGACGGTGAGGCCCTCGCCGATCCAGTCGTTGTCGTTGTTGACGATGACCGTCAGCGCGTCGGTCGCGACCTTGAGCTCCACGGGCTCGATGTCGTTGCTCGCGCACTGCTCTTTCTCCTCGGGCTGGATCGGCCGCGACGCGTTGTTGAAGTCGGTCTCTCCGGTACAGAAGTAGTTCGCGAAGCCGCCGCCAGACCCCGTCGACTGGAGACTGATGTCGACCTCGGGATGTTTCTCCTGGAACCGCTGGGCCATCGCGGTCGCCAGCGGGAAGACCGTCGAAGAGCCGGCGATGGAGATGTCGCCGGACAGGGCGCCGGAGCCGCCGTCGGTGCCCGAAGCGGTACCCGACCCGGTCGTAGGCTCCGAAGTCGAGCCGCCCGTGTTGCTCTGCGTACAGCCGGCGAGCCCGGCGACGCCGAGCGCCCCCGAGGCGGCGATGAACTTCCGACGTGAGAACCCACGTGTCTGCGTGCTGTCGCGCGTCATCGACTGCGAGTACTCGGATGACGGATAAAACGTCTACTAATATGACTATATAGATAAAATAGCAGTACGTATGACGACCTCTCGCAAGCGAGTCGCACTCGCTCCCGACTCACTTCCGGCTTCCGACGGCGCGGGAGGTCGGGAATCGGATCGGTCGAAGGCCCGTAAAATGGCTTAAAACGCCTGAAACGCTAAATAACAGTTGACCGGGCCATCGTCCGAACACCCGCGAAGGAACGCGCTGTGAACGGGGGGTCTTCACAGACGTCTATACGTGGATCAATAGCACACCTCATAGCGCACGAGACACCGAACTGATCGGACCGATGACTGATAACTATATATCCATAGGCACATTTATATTCCGAGGTTCGTAATGCCCGCGTATGGTCGAAACGCGGAAGGTGCAGGTCACCGGCGGCTCGACGTACACCGTCTCGATCCCGAAGGAGTGGGCGACCGAAAACGACGTCTCGGCGGGGAGCGTGGTGGAGTTCTACCCCGAGGGCGATTCGCTGTTTCTCGCGCCCGCGAACGAGGACGAGCGCACCGAGGGTACCCTCGACGTCACGGACCTGGAGGGCGACGAACTCACGCGCGCGGTGATGACGATGTACGTGAGCGGCTTCGACATCATCAACCTCGAGAGCTCGCGGATCACGACCGACCAGCGCCGGACCATCCGGGAGGCGACCCAGAGCCTCGTCGGCCTCGAAGTGCTGGAGGAGACCCGCGACTCGGTCGTCATCCGCGACCTCCTGGACTCGGCGGAGCTGTCGATCCACACCGCCGTCCGCCGGATGCGACTCATCTCCCTGTCGATGCTCTCGGACGCTGTCGACGCGCTCGCGGAACTCGACACGGATATGGCCCGCGACGTGATCCAGCGCGACGACGACGTCGACCGCCTCTGGATGGTGGTCTCGCGCATCTTCCGCGCGACGCTCCGCACGCCGAAGGCCGCCGAGGAACTCGGCCTCCCCCGCGAGGTCTGCTTCGACTACCAGTCTGCGGCCCGCCAGCTAGAGCGCATCGCCGACCACGCCACGAAGATCGCCCACCTCACCCTGGAGTTCGAGCGTCCCGTCCCCGAGGAGGTGATCGACGCCCTCTACCAGCTCCACGAGGAGGCCCGCGAGATCGTCGACGGCGGGATGGACGCCCTCCTGGCCGACGACAGCGACGAGGCGACGCGGCTGGCCAACGAGGCCCGCGAGTCCGTTCAGGAGATCGACGAGCGCGCGCGGCGGATCGACGAGCTCCTGCGCGACCTCGATCCGGCGCGCGCGCAGCTCCTGGGGCTCATCGTCGACTCCGTCTCGCGGAGCGCGGACTACGGCGGCAACGTCGCCGAGACCGCGCTCCAGAAGGCCGCGCCGACCCCGTAAAGGGAGCCGGAAGCCGGCGCTGTCGCTCGCGGTCGCGGAGAACGGAGAGAAGACGGCGTCACTCCTCGTCGACGAGGACCGCGTTGACCTGGCCGGTCTGGCCGGGGCGGGAGGTGACGCGGGCGGTGCCCTCGCTGGTCTCGATGATCGCGCCCTTCGTGATGATGTTCCGGCGCGCGTAGTTGACGTTCGCGGGGTTCTCGATCACGTTCTCGATCTGCGCCTCGGTCGTGTCGCCGTCCTCGGCGACCTGCGCGACGTCCGTCGAGAGCGCGCGGACCTTCGTGTCGTTGCCGCGGGAGTCGATGGTCTGGAAGCGCGGCTCGCCGACGGTGGTCTCGGCGGGCTGGCGGCCCAGCTGGTGGCGCGTCTTCTTGTGCGAGCGCCGGCGTCGGCCGCCGGTCCGCTTCCGCTTGGAGCGTCCTTGGTCCTGCATACCCGGTATCTGTCCGGGTGAGTACTTCAATCGCTCGCATCGCGGATGCGCGAGGCGGCGCAGCCGCTCGGATGCGCACTTCGCCTAAAAGGAAGCAACCGTCCGGGAACGCCCCGCACGGTTACTGCCGCCCTGAATTGGTCCCCGCTGACGCTTCGGCCCTCCAGACGAAGCGTCACTTGATCGATTGGGCGGATGCCACTTAAGCGTGCCGCACGCGGAAACGCGTTTTCTCGGTTTGACACGTCCCCGTCGGCGCTCTGCGACACGAGACGCTTTTGTCGCTCCCGGCGCTTCTTCCGTCGATGAGCGACAGTGACGCCGAGTCGCGAGCCCGACGGGCGGTCGAGAACCACGACTCCTACGAGCGGCGGTCAGAAGGCCGGTACGCCGTGACCTCGACTGTCTTCGACGCGGACGTCGAGATCGGGGGCCGAGAAGGCAGGGCCGTCTTCGCCGTCGAGGTCCGGGTCCCGATGCTCGACGCCGTCACCGCCGACCGCGTCGCGCCGGTCGTTGAGGACGGGTGGTTCGACACCCTCTCGCTCCGGCTTGAAGACGTCGACGGGGTGTTGCACGGGACCGACGACGTCGCGGTCGACGTCGACCGCGGAGAGGGAGAGGCCGCGGTGCGCGCGGAGCTCGCCGACCTCGACGCGGCGCGCGGCGCGGACGACGCCGTCGCGGTCGTGGAGTACGTCGAGGGGACCTACGTCGAGGGCATCATCCCCGGCTACGACTACACGGAGCCCGTCACGCACCTGATCCAGCGCGCGGCCGACGCCGGCGGTGGGACCGAGGGCGGGACGCCGCTGTAGGCGTCGGGCGGCGGACGCTCATAGCGAGGACTCTCACTCCATCCCGATGTGCGTCTCCGTGCCCTCGATGCCGTCGAGTTCGCGGAGCGCGGCGGCGACGTCCTTGAGTGCCGAGACGTCGTCGGCCCGCGCCTTCACGACGTAGTCGACGTCGCCAGCGACGACCTCGACCCGCTCGATGGTCTCGTCGATCCCCGCCATCGCGGGCTTGAGCCGGTCGACGTCGCCGCTGGATGCCGTGACGGTGACGTAGGCGGTGACCATCACGCGACTCCCTCGTCGGTCTCGGGCGCGAGCGTCTCGCCGACGATCAGCTGCCGGACCTCCTCTAGGACCTCGAAGTCCGCGAGCACCGCCAGGCGGTCGCCGGCTTCGAGGGAGTCGTCCGAAAGCGGCAGTCCCATCGGTTCGCCCGCCTTCCCGAACGCCAGGATCCGGGTCTTCGCGGGGAGCGCGACCTCCTCGATCGTGTACCCGCGCATCGGCGAGGACTCGCTGACCGTCATCTGGACCACCTGAAGGCTCTGGGCGACGTCGGCGATGGCGCGGATCGACCCGCCAAGGAGCGCGTTCTTCGCGCCGAGCGCGCCGAGGCGCTCGGGGTAGACGACCTCGTCGACCTCGTCAGCGTACTTCTGGTAGACCTCCTCGCGGTGCTCCTCGTCGACGCGGAGGACCGTCCAGGTCCGGTGGTGTTTGGCGATCGAACACGCCGTGAAGTTCACGTTCAGGTCGCTCGTGAGCGCGCCGATCCCGTCGGCGTCTTCGATCCCCGCCTCCGCGAGCACCGCCTCGTGGGACCCGTCGCCGTGGACGACCTCGAAGCCGTCGTCGCGGGCGCGCTCGACCCTGTCGCGGTCCCTCTCGACGATCGTGATCTCGTGTCCCTCCTCCCTGAGGACCCGAGCAGTGCGGAGTCCGACCCGACCTGCACCAATGATAACGAACCGCATACCACATCGGTACGCCGCCGCCCGCCAATAATGTTTCTCTGCAATCTATGTCTTCCCCGCGCCTCCCGTTCGACGTCGCAAGTGCTATGTGACACCACACCATACAGCGCCGTATGGTCGACGCGTTCGTGATGATCGAAACGGAGGCCGGGGCGGTCGAGCGGTCGCTGGCGGCGGTCCGCGAGCTCGACGCGGTGACGGAGGCGCACATCGTCGCGGGCGCGTACGACATCATCGCCGAGACCACGGGCGAGCGCGTCTACGACGTCCTCGACGCCTCGTCGTCGGGGGTCCAGCGCCTCGACGGCGTCACCGATACGACGACGTACATCGCGATGGACTGAGAGTGATCGTCTCTTACCGCTGCACGCCACTCCCAGTGACGACGTTCGGCGGTAAACAGTGTGAGTACTCACTATGAGCCGCGTCGCGGGCGCCGTCCCCGGCTCCGACGCGTCCGCGCGCCGAGCCGAACGCGTAAAGGTCACAGCGCTCGTATCTCGGGTATGGTCTCGGTCGTCGGCCTCGTGCTGTTCGGCGCGGTGCTCGTCATCCACACCCTCCTGGCGGCGGTGCTGACCCGCTTCTTCCGGCTCCGGCTGAAGACGCAGTGGGGCTATGTCATCTACTCGTTCGTGCTCATCCCGGTGGCGCTCCTCGTCACGACGCTCGTCTTCTTCGGCGTCCTCCCGATCGGCGCGGGGCTCGATCTCGGCCCGACGGCGCTCCTGGGGGCGGCGGTGGGGCTCCCGCTGGCGCTCGGCTTCACCATCGACACGCTCTACGTTCCCGCGCCCGACGAGTACGAGCTCCCGGAGCGCCGCGGGGACGGCTCCTAGCTCTCGGCGACGAACTCCTCGACGTGGTCGATCACGGCCTCCCGGACCGCCGGGAGCGGCTGTGCGGCGTCGACGCGGACGAAGCGGTCCGGCTCGGCCTCGATGAGCCGCTCGTAGTTTTCGGCGACCCGCGAGAGGTACTCCGCGCGCTCGAATTTGTTCGTCGCGCCGGCGCGCTCGGCCGCCACTTCGGGGTCGACGTCGAGGTAGATCGTCCGGTCCGGCGGATGGGAGAACGCCTCGTGGATCTCCCGGATGTACTCCAGGGGGTCGCGGCCGCCGGCGAGGTACGACTCCGCGAGCGCGGCCGCCTGGTAGGCGAACCGCGAGTCCGAGTAGCGGTCGGAGACGACGAGGTTCCCGTCGGCGAGCGCGGGGCGCACGACCCGCGAGAGGTGGTCCGCGTGGTCGGCGGTGAACAGGAAGAGTTCGGCGAGGGGGTCGGCGTCGTCGTCCCGCATCGACCGCGAGACGGCCTCGCCGTACCACGAGCCGGTCGGTTCGCGGGTGAACACCGCTTCGGGGTAGGTCTCGCGCAGCGCCTCCCAGGCGGTGGTCTTCCCGCTCCCGTCGAGACCCTCCAGCGTGAGGAGCATACTCGGAGGTGGCGGCGGCGCGCGGTAAAATCCTCCGAGTCCCGTCGCGGCGGTGCCGGCGACCGCTCGACCGCCCGCCGACGGCGTCCCGATCGGCAGTTACCTTTACGGCCGTATGGCGCGACGTCCGGAGTATGAACGTCCTCGTCGTGGGCGGAAGCGGGTTCATCGGAAGCGCGCTCTGCCGGGAACTGAAGGCTCGGGACCACGAGGTGACGGCCCTCTCGCGGAGTCCGAGTAGCGACGACCTCCCGTCGGGCGTCAACAAGGTGATGGGCAACGTCCGGGACTACGACTCGATCACGGAGGCCTTCGAGGGGAAGGACGCCGTCTACAACCTCGTCGCGCTCTCGCCGCTGTTCAAGCCGGACGGCGGCGACGAGATGCACGACCTGGTCCACCGCCAGGGCACCGAACACGTCGTCCGCGCGGCCGAGAAGCACGAGGTCGATCGCCTCGTCCAGATGAGCGCGCTCGGCGCCGACCCCGACGGGCCGACCGCCTACATCCGCTCGAAGGGCGAGGCCGAAGAGATCGTGACCGAGTCCGTCCTGGAGTACACGATCTTCCGCCCCTCGGTCGTCTTCGGCGACGGCGGGGAGTTCGTCTCCTTCACGAAACTGCTTGCGCCGCCGTACCTCAGCGCCCTGCCGGGCGGGGGCAAGACCCGGTTCCAGCCCGTCTGGGTCGGCGATCTCGTCCCGATGCTCGCCGACGCGATCGAGTCCGACGAGCACGCGAACCAGACCTACGAGATCGGCGGCCCCGACAAGCTCACCCTCGCGGAGATCGCCCGGATGATCCACGAGGCCGACGGCCGCCCGACCACGATCCTCCCCGTGCCGATGGGGCTCGCGAAGATCGGGCTCACGCTGGGCGATGCGATCCCCGGCTTCCCGATGGGGAAAGACCAGTACCGCTCGCTGCGGTTCGACAACGTCACCGACGACAACGACGTCGGCGCCTTCGGCGTCGGAACGGGCGAACTCACGACGCTGAGTGCGTATCTGAACGGACGGGCGGGCCGCGTCGAATCGGACGCGGCGGCGACGTCCGGGTGAGGCACGGCCCCTCGATCGGGCGCCGAGATCAGTCGGTCCAAATATAAAAACTGAGAAATAGGCCGACCGGCTTCGCGGAGCTCACACTACGCGCCGATTGATACCCCGTCGCAGTCCGTCGATTTTTACGATCCGACCGCGGTTCCGTCCTTTTCGGACCATCACAAGGTTTATGTCCGCGTTTGCACTGGGTTACACCCAATGGCGAGGGGACCCGACAAATGAAGCTTGCAATGATCGGTTTCGGGCAGGCCGGGGGAAAGATCGTCGACAAATTCGTCGAGTACGACAAGCGCCACAATTCGGGCATCGTCCGTGCGGCGGTCGCGGTCAACACGGCGAAGGCCGACCTGATGGGGTTGGAGCACATCCCCAAGGACCAGCGGGTCCTCATCGGGCAGTCGCGCGTGAAGGGCCACGGCGTCGGCGCCGACAACGAACTCGGCGCCGAGGTCGCCGAGGAGGACATCGACGAGGTCCAAGGCGCTATCGACAGCATCCCGGTCCACGAGATCGACGCGTTCCTCGTCGTCGCCGGGCTCGGCGGCGGCACGGGAAGCGGCGGCTCGCCCGTTCTCGCGAAGCATCTCCAGCGGATCTACACCGAGCCCGTCTACGGTCTGGGCATCCTCCCCGGGAGCGACGAGGGGGGGATCTACACGCTGAACGCGGCGCGGTCGTTCCAGACGTTCGTGCGGGAGGTCGACAATCTGCTCGTCTTCGACAACGACGCCTGGCGGAAGACCGGCGAGTCCGTCCAGGGCGGCTACGACGAGATCAACGAGGAGATCGTCACCCGCTTCGGCGTCCTCTTCGGGGCCGGCGAGATCGGCCAGGGCGGCGAGGTCGCCGAAAGCGTCGTCGACTCCTCGGAGATCATCAACACCCTCGCGGGCGGCGGCGTCTCGACGGTCGGGTACGCCTCCGAGACGGTCGAAAACGACTCTTCCGGCGGCGGGCTCCTCTCGCGGCTCACCGGCGGCGACGAGGATGACGACCTCGACACCGCCCACACGACGAACCGGATCACCTCGCTCGTCCGCAAGGCCGCCCTCGGGCGTCTCACCCTCCCCTGTGAGATCGAGGGCGCAGAGCGGGCGTTGCTCGTGATGGCCGGCCCGCCGCGGCACCTGAACCGGAAGGGAATCGAGCGCGGCCGCAAGTGGATCGAAGAGCAGACCGGCAGTATGGAGGTCCGTGGTGGCGACTACCCGATCACGGACTCGAACCGCGTCGCGTCCGTCATCCTCCTCTCGGGGGTGACGAACGTGCCTCGCATCAAAGAGCTCCAGCAGGTCGCCATCGAGGCACAGGACAACATTGATGACATCCGGGAGGAAAGCGAAGAGAACTTGGAGAATCTGATTAATGATGACGAAGACGAGCTGGAGTCGCTTTTCTAAGCTCGCGCTGGCCTGTCTCTTCGTCCTCTCTGTGGCTTCGGTCCCCGCCGCCGCCGTTTCGGTCGGTGACACGAACGTCACGAGCGACGCAGAGGTCGGCACCCAGGTCACCGCGACGGTCACGCTGACCGAGTTGTACCAGAACCCCACCCTCGAGTCGTGGACGCTGGCGGGGAGCACCGAACTGACGGACGTCACCTGGACGGTGTCGTACTACGACCAGACCGGCGCGAAGGTCTCTCAGAAATCGTTCGACGGCCAGTCCTTTTCCGGCGCGGAGGTCTCCGCCTCGGAAGGGACGAGCAAGGTTGAGGTCCGGATCACCGGGACGGTCCCGAAGGTCGAGCAGTACTCCTACGAGCCGCCGCAGTCGTTCGTCGTGATGGCCCTCGAACAGACCCGCACGGGCGGATCGAGCAACGCCATCGAGAACTGGACGGCGACCCACTACACCCAGGAGTCGAGGGAGGCTCGAAAGGCCATCGCGGATGCCGAGACGGCCGTCTCCCAGGTGAACTCCCAGAAGGCCGAACGGATCCTCGGGAACGCCATCGAGGCGTACAACGGAGAGGAGTTCGCCCTCGCTATCGACCTGGCGAAACAGGCCCAAGAGCAGGCCCAGCAGACCCAGCAGTCGAATCAGCTGATGCAGTACGCGCTGTACGGCGTCGGCGCCCTCGTCGTGATCGGCCTCGCCGTCGGCGGCTTCCTGTACTGGCGCTCCCAGCAGCAGGGCCACGACAAGCTCGGCTGATCGGGCCTTTTCGCCTCCGTTCGCGTCGATGCGCGTTCTCGTCCCCTTCACCGCTCGCGACCCGAAGACCCGGCTCGCACCCGTCCTCGACGCCGACGAGCGGCGGCGCTTCGCGTTCGCGATGCTCCGCGACGTCGTTTCGGCGATCCGGGCGGCGGGTCACGACCCCGAACTGCTCGTCCCCGGCCCGCTCGATCCGCCCGCCGATGACCTCGGCGGCGATCCCAGCGGCTCGGTGGACGGCGCCGACGCTGATCCCCTCGACGACTCCGACGCCGACCCGCTCGATGACCTCCCGAGGACGATTGACGAGCGACCGCTGACGCCCGCGGTGAACGCCGCGCTCTCGCGCCTCGGAGACGGCGGCGTCGGCGAACTCGCCGTGGTGATGGCGGACCTCGCGCTCGCGACGCCCGCGGCGCTCGCGCGGCTGTCCGGCGCCGGCGGCGACGTCGCGATCGCGCCGGGACGCGGCGGGGGCACGAACGCGCTCGTCGTCCGTGATCCCGACTTCCGCGTCGACTACCACGGCACCTCCTACCGGGATCACCGCCGCATCGCCGCGGACGCGGGGCTCTCGGTCGACGCCGTCGATTCGATGCGGCTCTCGACCGACGTGGACGAGCCGGACGACCTCGTCGAGGTGCTGTTGCACGGCGACGGCCGATCGGCGGCGTGGCTCCGCGAGGCCGGCTTCGTGATCGATACCGGCGGCGAATCGCGCGTCGCGGTTCGGCGATCGGACGGATAGCCCGTCCGCTCCCGTGACGGCTCTCGTGGCGAACAGTCGGCACTCCGTTCCGAACCGCCCCCGCGCCGACGTGCCGAGCAACCGCGACCCGACCCGGGGCGTCTCTCAGCGCACACCGCCGCTGGCCGCGCGCCAGTATATGAACCTTCGCCGCGGAGCGACAGTTTTTGTACGTCGCCCGCCGAGGAAGGGCACGATGTTCCCCGCGGCCGCCGAGTACGACGTCGACATCGAGATTCCGGACACCGACGTCGAGCGACTGCTGGACGTCCGCCCGTCCGACGTCGCGCCGGCGCCCGAACTCACCTTCTCGCGGAACGTCTTCCTCCCGCTCACGACCGCCTGCCGGTACACCTGCACCTACTGCACCTACTACGACGTCCCCGGCGAGGCCTCGCTGCTCTCCCCCGAGGAGGTCCGCGAGCGCCTGCGGGTCGGCGCCGACGCGGGCTGCACCGAGGCGCTCTTCACCTTCGGCGACCGGCCGGACGACCGGTACACCGAGATCCACGAGCAGCTGGCCGCGTGGGGCTACGACGACGTCCTCGCGTACCTCCGGGACTGCTGTGAGATCGCGCTCGATGAGGGGCTGCTCCCGCACTCGAACCCCGGCGACCTCACCGAGGCCGACTTCGAGCGCCTCGCGCCCGTCAACGCCAGTATGGGCGTGATGCTGGAGACCACCGCCGACGTCGACGCCCACGCGGGCGCCCGGCGGAAGACGCCCGGCCAGCGGCTGAACACGATCCGCGCCGCGGGCGAAGTGGGGATGCCGTTCACGACGGGCATCCTCGTCGGCATCGGCGAGACGTGGCGCGACCGCGCCGAGAGCCTGCTGGCGATCCGCGCGCTCCACGAGCGCTACGACCACGTCCAGGAGGTGATCGTCCAGAACGTCGTCCCGAACGAACGCTCGGACTTCGAGCGGCCCTCGGTCGAGACGATGCGCCGGACGGTCGCGATGGCCAGGGCGGCCCTTCCCGAGGACGTGTCGGTCCAGGTCCCGCCGAACCTCTCGCCGACGCGGGACCTGATCGACTGCGGCGTCGACGACCTCGGGGGCGTCTCGCCCGTGACGGAGGATTACATCAACCCCGACTACGCCTGGCCCGCGCTGCGGGAACTCGAAGAGATCGCCGCCGACGCGGGCGTGCCGCTGTACGAGCGCCTGCCCGTCTACGATCGGTACCTCCCGGACCGGATCAGGCGCGCCGACTTCGCGGGACGGGTCGCAGCGGGCGAGTGGCTCTCCGACCGGATCGCCGCGGCGATCACCGCCGACGACGTCCACGGCGAGCGGTACCGCGGCGTGGCGCGGCGCGACGGCCCGCTCGCGGTCGATTCTCCCTCGACGGAGAGCGGGTCCGCCGACTGACGCGCGCTCGGCTCTCGGCCTCGGATTCCGGTCTCATAGTGATTACTCTCACTGTTTACCGCCGGAACGCCACCCCCGGTGACGGCGTTTGGCGGTACGAGACGAGAGCAATCACTATCAGATCCCCAGCCACTCGGGCACGCGCTTGCGGACCAGCGTGTACGCCGCCGCGAGGGCGACGCCCCCGACGACGAGCGCGCGCGGCCACCCTTCGAACGCCAGGGCCGCAGGCGTCGCGAGGACGACCGTGAGAACCAGATCCTCGGGGGCGCCGTCGTACCGGACGAGGTACCGCGGGCGGAGCCACCGGCGCCGCGGGTGGAGGAAGACGGCGCGCTGGGAGGTGCGCTCCCACGGGCGGAGTTCGTCGCCGGCGCCGAGCCAGTCCGACGCGGAGTGGATCCCGGCGGTGAGGAGACAGAGCGCGACCGCGACGGTCAACGGGCCGGGCGCCAGTACGGCCGCGACGCCCGCGACGACGCCGGCAACCGAGTAGTAGACGGGGAAGTGGAGCGTCTTCCGGTGGGTCCCGACGAAGAGGTCGAGGTCGGGGACGACGCCGCCCAGGACGGCGCCGGCGGCGGCCGGGAGGGCGAACTCCGGCGCCAGGAGCGCGACGGGCGTCGCCAGCAGCAACCCGGCCGCCACGTGGGTGGTGACCATCATCGGGCGACGGAAGGGGCGCGACGGCCTTGAGTCTGATTCCCGGTCAGAACAGCGGGTCGATACCGCCCTCGCCGCCCCACACGAGGTTCCGGAGCGCCTCCGGGCGTTCGGCCGCGCGCTCTTCGAGGTTCCGCTGGGTCTCGCGGCCGACCTCCTGGAGCTCCTTGATCCGGGGGACGTCGGTGACGCCCGAGAGCACCACGAGCGCCGCGACGTACTCGGAGTCGGGGATCGGGTAGTCGCCGCCGCGGACCTCCATCGTGCCCGTCTCGTCTTCGAGCCACCGCCGGGCGTCCTCGGAGCCCTTCCGACTCAGGTACTGCGGCGGGCCGCTGACGATCAGGAGCGCCCGCTCTGTGCTCTTGACGTTGGCCGGGAGCCTGAGGTTCCCGAGGGTCGTCCGGCGGACCGTCGTCGAGATGCGGTTCACCACCTCGGTCTCGTCGGGCGTCGCCTCGCGGCGGCCGAAGATGCCGCGGGCGGGGCGGTCCAGGTGCGCGTTCGCGTAGCCGACGGTCGTCACGCCGCCGCCCGCGAGGGTGTTGATGATCTCGGAGGCGTCGACGACCGACTCGGGAACGGGGCCGTCGTCGACCTCGCCGGCGCTGCAGAGGACGCCCAGGCGGCGCGCGATCTCCTCGTTGATGGCGGCGTAGCCGCCCTGGAGGCTCTCGCCCGAGCGCCGCCAGGCGTCGTTGTCGAAGACGAGCAGATTGTCGACCTCCCGCACGAACGTCTGGAACGACCGCGCCGCGTTCAGCGTGTAGATTCCCCCCTCGTCGCTCCCGGGGAGGAGCCCCAGTCCGTACACCGGTTCGGTGTAGAGCCGGCCGAGTTCGCGCGCGATGACCGGCGCTGCGCCCGAGCCGGTCCCGCCGCCGAGCCCGGCGACGACGAGGAACGCGTCGACCTCGTGGAGGGGGACGTCGTCGACGGCCGCGGTCACCTCGTCGAGGTCCTCCTCGGCGACCTCGGCGCCGAGTTCGTTGTCGGCGCCGACGCCGTGGCCCTTCACGCGCGACTGCCCGATGAGGATCCGCCTTTCCACCGGCACTCGACGGAGGCCGAGCAGGTCCGCCTTCGCCGAGTTGATGGCGACGGCCTGGGTGACGAAGTCGGTCCGGCTGTTCGACTCGTACTCCAGGACCGCGTCCGCGACCTTCCCGCCCGCCTGTCCGACCCAGATGATCGCGATGTCATTTCACTCTCCCGTTCGGCCCGGTCGGGTAAAAGACTCCGGCGCCGTCCGGTCCGCGATCGTTCGCCGCGGCGTCAGTCGTCCGCGGCCATCCCCTCGTCGGCCTCCCTCGACGCCCCGAGCATCGGCGTCCCGTCTGCACGCGGGCCGAGTTCGGGGCCGTGCGGGCCGTCGTCGGGGTCGATCGGCCGCCGCGTCCGGTAGTCCGTCGAGCGCTCGACCGCCGGGCGACCGATCGCGCCGATCATCTCGACGTAGTCGTCGAACGAGCGGAACTCCCCGTAGGTGCCGCCCGCGCGGGTGGTGATCTCCTCTGAGAGGATCGTCCCCATGAAGTCGTTCGCGCCGCAGTTCAGCAGTTTGAGCGCCTTCGCGTCGCCGAACTTGACCCACGAGGACTGGACGTTCTCGACGTTGTCGAGGAAGAGCCGCGCGACCGCGACCACCAGCTCGTCCTCGGCGTCGCTGGCGCCGCCGTCGACGACGCCGCGCTCGAACAGCAGCGTGTTCTCGTGGACGAACGACAGCGGGACGAACTCGGTGATTCCCCCGACTCGGTCCTGGAGGTCCCGGATCACCTTGAGGTGGCGGACCCGGTGGGCCGCGTTCTCGACGTGGCCGTACATCATCGTCGCGGTGACGTCGAGGCCGGCGGCGACGGCGCCCTCCATCGCCGCGACCCACTCCGCTGTGGAGATCTTGCCCGGGCAGATCACCTCGCGGACCTCCTCGACGAGGATCTCGGCGGCGGTCCCGGGCGCCGAATCCAGCCCCGCCGACGCGAGGTCGCGGTAGACCTCCTCGTAGGACCAGTCGGTCCCGCGGCGGGCGTGTTGGGCCTCCTCGGGCGTCATTGAGTGGAGGTGGACGCCGCCGACGGACATCGCGCGCATCTGGTCGACGTACGTGCCGGGGTCGGTGTCGTAGACGGCGGGCGGCTTGTAGTTCACCTCCCGCGCGGGGTCGTCGGACGCCGCGAGGATCTCCCGATGCTCGTCGTTCAGCGCGAACGCGGGGTGGAGCCCCGAGACGGAGGTGACCTCGTAGATGCCCATATCGAGGGCGTCGTCGACGATCGCGCGCGACTCCGCGGGCGTCTTGGTGAACCCCGCGTGCTCGCCGTCGTGGTCGCTCTCGAACCGGTGGGCGGTGTCCTTGAAGTTGCAGAACAGACAGCCCGTGTTGCAGGCGGTCGTGACGTTGTTGTTGAGGTTCGCGACGAAGGTGACGTCCTCGCCGACCACCTCGGCGCGCCGGCGGTCTGCGGCCTCCAGGACCTGTTCCTTCCGCACGGGGTCGATCCCCGCCCGGTCGGTGCCGGTCGTGATGAGTTCGATCCCGTCGTCGACGGTCAGGCGCTCGCCCGCCCGCGCCTTCGCCAGCGCGTTCTCGAACGACTGGTCGGTCTCGGGGACGATCTCGAAGTCGAGGTCGGGGTCGCGGGCGCCCGTTTCGGGCCCGGAATCTGCGTCGCCGTCCCCTCGTCCAGCCGTCTCGCGCATACCCGGATGACACGGGGTCGGTGGACAAAAAGCTGGGCGGTAGCGGCGGTCCGGCCTCGACGGTTCGACGAAGCGCGTGACCGACGGCCGCGCCGGATGCAGTAGTCACGATCGTGAATAGATCGGTCCGACGGACGCGGTGCCTACACACGCCAGTGGAAGCCTTCTTGTGCGATGCCGACGCCAGTTCGGCGTATGACGAGCGTCAAGGAGTTCCGCGTGGAGGCGGAGCCCACGGCGGACGAACTCGGCCGCGGGCGGTTCGTCTTCACCGATCAGTACTCCGTCTTCGACTGGGGCGAGATGCCCGATCTGATACCGGAAAAGGGGGCGTCGCTGTGTACGATGGGCGCGTACAACTTCGAGCGGCTGGACGAGGAGGGGATCCCGACCCACTACGTCGGCGTGTCCGATCCCGACTCCGAAGCCACGGATCCGGTCCCGCTCGGCGACTGCGACGCGCCGCCGACGGAGATGGCGATCGAACTCACGCAGGTCCCGGACCTCCCGTACCTCGGCGACGACGAGTACGACTACGACGCCTACCACGACGCGGCGGGCGAGAACTACCTGATCCCCTTGGAGATCGTCTTTCGGAACACCGTCCCCGTGGGGTCGAGTCTCCGCTCGCGCGGCAGTCCCGAAGAGTACGGCCTCGACGCCGACGCCTGGCCCGACGAGGTCGTGGACCTGCCCGAGCCGGTCGTCGAGTTCTCGACGAAGTACGAAGAACAGGATCGCTACCTCTCCAGAGACGAGGCCGACCGGATCGCCGGCGCGGCCGACCTCGGAGCGTTGGAGGACGTCGCGCTCGCGGTCAACGACCTGCTGAACCGCGAGGCCGAAAGGAGGGGATTCGTCCACGAGGACGGCAAGATCGAGTGTCTCTACCACGACGGCGAGATCCGGGTCGCCGACGTCGTCGGCACCTTCGACGAGAACCGCTTTTCGTACGACTGCCAGGAGGTCTCCAAGGAGGTCGTCCGGCAGTACTACAAGCGGACCGACCCCGAGTGGGTCGAGGCCGTCTCCGCCGCGAAGTCCCGAGCGCGCGAGGGCGGCGTCGCCGACTGGCGCGGGCTCTGCGAGCGCTCGCCGGACCCGCTCCCCGACGACGTGCTCCAGGCCGTCTCGGACCTCTACGCCGCGGGCACGAACGCCTATACCGGCACGGAGTGGTTCGACGCCCCCGACGTCGGGGCCGCGGTGGACCGCGTCCGCGACCTCTGACTCCGGCCGACCAGTTCACGTTCGTGTACACCCGAGCCAGTCCAAAACGACTTTTACACACGACCGCGCACGTTCGCCCGATGACGACCTACACCGCGACGGTGACCGTCCGCCTCAAGCGGGGCGTCTTGGACCCCGAGGCGGAGACGACGAAGCGCGCGCTCGAACGCCTGGGGTTCGAGCTGGACGCGCTCCGCTCGGCGGACCAGTTCGAGGTCGACCTCGACGCCGACTCGGCGGAGGCGGCGGCCGAACGGGCCGACGAGATGGCCGAGCGGCTGCTGGCGAACCCGACCATCCACGACTACGACGTCGAGGTGGCGGAAGCGGAATGACTGTCGCAGTCTCACCGACGGCGACTCTCGTCGCTCCCCACGAGCGGTGGTCGCCGTGACAGTCGCTGTCGTCCAGTTCGGCGGCTCCAACTGCGACCGCGACGCCGTCCGCGCGCTCTCGCACCTCGGCGTCGACGCCGAGCGCGTCTGGCACGAAGATGGCCTCCCGAGCGACGTCGACGGCGTCGTCCTCCCGGGCGGCTTCTCCTACGGGGACTACCTCCGCGCGGGGGCGATGGCCGCGCGCTCGCCGATTATGGACGACGTCCGCGCGGCGGCCGAGGCGGGAACGCCCGTACTCGGCGTCTGCAACGGCGCCCAGATCGGCTGCGAGTCGAAGCTCACCCCCGGCGCGTTCACCACGAACGCCAGCGCGCGCTTCCAGTGCGAGCCCGTCCACCTGCGCGTCGAGAACGCCGAGACGCCGTGGACGGCCGCCTACGACGAGGGCGACGTGATCGAGGTCCCCATCGCCCACGGCGAGGGCCGCTTCGAGATCTCGGAGTCGAGGTACGACGACCTCGTCGCCGACGACCGGATCCTCTTTCGGTACTGCGATCCGGCGGGCAACATAACGGATACCGCGAACCCCAACGGCTCCCGCGGCAACGTCGCCGGCATCACCGGCGAGTCGGACCACGTCGCGGTGCTGATGCCCCACCCCGAGCGGGCGACGCTCCCCGACCTCGGCCGGAGCACCGACGGTCAGGGCGTGCTGTCGGCGTTCGCCTGAGCGGCGGTTTTCATCTCCGTCGTCTTCACTCGCCCGTCACCGACTTGTACTCTTCGTAGAGGACCGCGCCGCCGTCCGACGTCTCTATCAGGAGGATCCGGATCCGCCCGGACTGTGAGTGCGAGGCGTTGACCGTCACCGACTCCCCGCCCTCGAACAGGGCGTCGCCGTCGAGATCGGGCTGAGACTCGTTCAGACTGTCCAGGTCGTACCGCTGCTCGGCGGTCTCGTTCCTGAGCACGAGATCGAGTTCCGCGAGCGGGAAGTCCTCGCCGCCGACGTGCGTGAGCGTGAGGGACGTTGCGTTCAGTTCGGTTCGGAAATCCGCCGGCGGGGGTTCGGCACTCACCTGGTGTTCGTAACTGGCGAGGAGTCCCACGCCCACCGTGACTGTCGAGAGGATGACGATCCCGGTGATGAGGAGCGTGCCGATCGTTTCGCTCTGCGCACGGGAATCAAGCATTGCCTCCCCCCGGACTAGCGGATTGACTCTTTCCTGAATCAGAACCTCCAGGATTGCCGTTTAGCTTCGGGATATCGACGAAGTACGTCGCCTTCTCGCCGTTTTCGAAGCGGAACTCGACGACGAAGAAATCTTTTTCCTCTATCCTTTGTCCTCCGTTAAATACGAATGAGAGCGTTGTCTCGGTATTATTTCCGGAAAGCTCGATATCCGGATCGAGTGGCTGCATTGGGTCTCTAATGTAGAAATTATCGGCATACACCGCACCCGTAGTCGCGTTACGGATGTCATAAGGGTCAACCGAACCTCCTCCGGTCTCCTTCGCACTGAAATAGAACGACATCCGGGCCTGCGTAATATTAGTATCCCGATTGGCGGTATTATTCAAAGTAATGTTGATTGTATCTTGATTTTCTACTTGTCCGATCGACTGCAGGTACACCTCGTTCGGCCCCGCGGGGTTGATTCCGCCGCCATCGGTCTGCCGCGCCCCGCCGGCGGGCGCCTCGTTCAGCCCGATCGGCGAACACGCCACCGTGACGTCGCCGGAGAAATCGACCGTCAGATTGCCGTTGGAGACGTTCACGTTCGCCGGGTCGACTTGGCCGGACAGGAGCCCCTCCCAGGCGTCCTCGCTGAGCCCCGTCGGAACGGTCACGTTGGCGTCGTCGATTCCCTGGTCGTTGACGTTCCCCGGCACCGCCTCGACGGAGGTCCGTCCCACGCCGACCTCGTAGAGGCTGGTGTTCAGCGGGCGGATCGTCACGGTGTCGCCCTGAACCAGCTGCTGGCCGGTCAGGAGCACCGTCCGGCCGCTGAAGTTCAGGTACAGGACCGTGTTCTCGTAGACGATCGTCGGCGCGTTCTGATAGACGTTGTAGCCGGGGTCGTATTCGAGGGTCCGCGTCTGGATCGTCCCGGCGGACGGACAGAGGTCCGAGACCGGCGTGCCGCCGCCGTCGACGACGCTCACCGGCTCGGGCGGACCGGTCCGAAGCGTTCCCGAGGCCGGCGGCGGATTGATGCCGAGGACCCGGACGGGATAGCGGGTCCCGAGTTTGACCGAACTGTAGGTGGTCTCGCCGCTGGCGTCCGCCGAGAGGATCGCGTTCCGCACCTCCAGCATATCGTTCTGGACCTGCTGGCTGTGCGCGAACTCGATCCCCTCGTTCTCGCTCGGCACGTACGACGCCTGGTAGATCGACAGCAGGATGATCAGAAACCCCAAGATGAGGACCGCGCCGATCACCCCCGAGACCCCCCGGTCGTCCCGCCGGAACTCCATACCGCCCCCTCGGCGGGCCAGGGCTATTAATGCTGGTACGCCGTTATCGAATCGCGGAATCGGCGGCTCTCATACTGAGGATGCTCAGTATCAGCGGGACAGCGGCATCCCGTAGCTCGTCTCGGCCTCGACGACGTACTCCCAGGTGGCCTCGCACTCGCAGGCGACCTGCTCGAAGACCGCGGGGTCCTGCCGCTTGTCGAAGTCCTTGATCGCCTTTTGCACCCGGTCGTCGCACTCGCCGCAGTTGTGCGCGCCCCGATCGGAGCCGTGTCCGACGGGGTCGGAGACGACGATCGCGTCGACGTCGGCGGTGCGGTCCAGCACCTCCGCGACCGACCAGAGCCACGGCGGGCGGTAGCCGCCCTCGAAGAATAGCTCGTCGACCATCGTGTACCGCTGGACGTTCGTGGGGTTCATCGAGACGGTGTGGCAGCCGTCGACCTTCGCGCACCGCCGGATCGACGACACCATGTCCTCGATCGCCTCCGACTCCGAGAGGAACGGGGGCTTCATCAGGAGGTAGGCCTTCACGCCGGCGTCGACGCCGCTCGCTTCGATGTCGGCGTCGCGCGCCTCTGCGCAGGCGGCCTCGAAGTCCGCGAAGTCGAAGTACTTGTTCACGCAGTCGTGGCGGACGCGATCGGTCGCGGTCTCCAGGCCGACGGCGACGTCCGTCGACAGGCCGACGTCGGTGAAGTCGGCGATCTTCTCGCGCTCGACGAAGTCGGGGAGCGACTCGACGACGATCCGCTGCCGGTCGGCGAACGTCTCGGCGATCGCCTGTCGTGTTTCCTCACCGACCTCCCGCTCGTCGAGGAACGACCCGGAGGTGTAGATCTTGATCAGGTCGGCGGGCTCGTCGGCGTTTTCGGCTTCGTGCTCCAGGCAGACCTCGATCTGGTCCATCAGCGCGTCGTGGGCGACGCTACCGCCCTCGACGGACTCGGCGACGTACCCGCACATCGTGCAACCGCCGGCGCGGGCCCACCGACAGCCGCCGGTGTTGAGGATGATCGTCAGCGACTGCACCACGCCGTCGGGCGTGTTGTCCTCGTCGAGCCAGACGCGCGTCGGCTCGTGGGGGTCGTAGTGCTTGTCCTTCTGCGAGCGGATCTCCCGCATCACCTGATTGTGGGCGTCCATCCCCTTCCCGCGCTCGTAGATTTCGGGGCTCGGCTGACTCATTACCGCCCCGTAGCCGGCGGGCCGGTATATCTCCTCCGTCTGTGCGGCCCCCGCGAGCGCGCCGCGACGCCTGTCTGCGGTCCTGTGTGCGGTCCGTCGATCCCGTCGCCGACGCGTCGGTCCGCGCCGTAACCGAATGTCGTTATTCGCTCGTGGCAACGCCTAACAGAATTCGGGCCCTATGTAAACACGGGCAATAACTATGACAGATTTAGGCGGATTCAACGATCACGTCGCGCGCATCGACCTGTCGAGCGGCGACGTGCAGTACGAGGGCATCGACGACGAGGACGCGAAGAAGTACATCGGCGGACGCGGCCTCGGCGTGAAGTACGTCTTCGACCAGGGCGTCGACGTCGACCCCGAGGGCCCGGAGAACCTGCTGGCGTTTATGAACGGCCCGCTCACGGGCACCCAGGCCCCGATGAGCGGTCGCATCGCCGTCTGTACGAAATCGCCGCTGACGGGGACGGTCACCGACTCCCACCACGGCGGCTGGTCCGGCGCCCGACTCAAGTGGTCGGGCTTCGACGGCCTGCTCTTCGAGGGGCAGGCCGACGAGCCGGTCTACGCCTACGTCGAGGACGGCGAGGTCGAACTCCGGGACGCCTCCGACCTGTGGGGCCTCGGCGTCCACGACGCGATGGACAAGATCGAGGCGGACCACGACGGCCAGTTCGGCAAGAACCTCTCGGCGATGGCGATCGGTCCGGGCGGCGAGAACGGCATCAAGTACGCCTGCATCGTCAACGAGGACGACCGCGCCTCGGGCCGCGGCGGCACGGGCTGTGTGATGGGCTCGAAGAACCTCAAGGCCATCGTGATCAAATCGGGCACGCGGATGCCCAAGCCCGCCGATCCCGAGACGTTCACCGAGGGCTACCAGGAGGCGATGAACCTCATCCGCGAGTCCGACGTCACCGGCCCCAACGAGGGCGGCCTCTCGCTGTACGGCACCAACGTCCTGATGAACCTCACCGAGGAGATGGACGGACTGCCGACGCGAAATGGCAGGTACACCTCGACCCACTCCGAGGCCGACGCGGACCCGAGCGAACCCAACATCGACGCCGAGAACGTCTCCGGTGAGAACGTCCGCGAGAACATCCTCGTCGACGAGCCGACGTGTCACTCCTGTCCGGTCGCCTGTAAGAAGGAGACCGAGGTTACCTACGAGCACAAGGGCGAGGAGCTAAACGTCCGCGGCGAGTCCTACGAGTACGAGTCGGCGTTCGCGCTCGGCCCGAACTCGATGAACGACGACCGCGACTCCATCGCGGTGATGATCAACAAGTGCAACGACCTCGGCATCGACACCATCGAGGCCGGGAACATGATCGCGATGGCGATGGAGATGACAGAGCAGGGCAAGCTCGACGACCTCGACGACGGGATCGAGTGGGGCGACGCCGAGCACATGATCGAGCTGCTCGACGAGATCGGACACCACAGCTCCGAACTCGGCGAGCTGCTGGCGAAGGGCGCCCGCCGCATCGCCGAGGCGCGCGACGCCCACGACAACTCCCTCGCGGTGAAGGGCCAGACGATCCCGGCCTACGACCCGCGCGCGATGAAGGGAATGGGCATCGGCTACGCCACCTCCAACCGCGGCGCGTGCCACCTGCGCGGCTACACGCCGTCGGCCGAAATCCTCGGCATCCCGGAGAAGGTCGACCCGAGCGAGTGGGAGGGCAAGGGCGAGCTCTGCGCGCTCTTCCAGGACCTCCACGCGATCTCGGACTCCTTCGACATCTGCAAATTCAACGCCTTCGCCGAGGGCATCGACGAGTACGTCGCGCAGTACAACGGGATGACCGGTCGCGACGTCACCGAGGACGAACTGATGGAGGCGGGCGACCGCATCTACACCCTCGAACGCTACTACAACAACCTGGTCGGCTTCGACGGCGACGACGACTCGCTGCCGGGTCGGTTCGTCGAGGGCGACGAGGCGATCCCCGGCCAGGGCGGCGTCGAGGGCGAGCTCTGCGAGCTCGAGAAGATGAAAGAGGAGTACTACGAGCGCCGCGAGTGGGTCGACGGCGTCGTCCCCGACGAGCGCCTCGACGAGCTCGGCATCGAGGTCGGCCCCGGCACGGGCGTCTCCAGCGGCGACAGCCCGGCCCCGGCCGACGACTGATCGCACCCGCCGCCCTCGGACGGCAACACTGATGCCGATCCGGTCCTGAGCCCGGATCGTGGGCGTCGTCGCGGCGCGCGACGCCGGAACGGCGGCCGCATGCGGACGCGGGCGGGGTCGAACCACGCGCCCCGATTTTCATCGCGCTGGTCGAACGACACAGCGGCGCCTCCGGTCAGAGGTCACCCGACGCGCGGGCGCCGTCACTTCTCGCGCGTACGGGAGAGCCGGTCGGCCTCCTCGCTGACCCGCGCGAGCTCCCCGTCGGCCTCGGCGTCGGCGCCGCCGTGGCCGTAGCGGACCGACCAGTCGAGCACCGACGGGACGGAGCGCGAGCCCCCTGACTCGTCGCCACGGTTCCCGCTCTCGGACTCGCTCCCGGCGCTCCCGTCGGGGCCGGCGGTGCCGACGTCCGCGTCGTCGCCCGTCCCGATCCCGTCGCGCTCGCGGGATCCCAGGCGGCCGACAATTCGAGCCAGGGCCGTGCAGAGCATACGCCCACATTCTCGGCCGAGCGACAAAACGTTCACCCGGCGACGATCCCCTCTCACGCCGCGTCGCGGTCGAGCGCGACGAGCACGCCGCTGGCGTTCAGCCGCTCTTCCGCGCGGGCCTTGCGCTCGCCCCAGACCTCGACCATCTCCGAGTGGTCGGCGAAGTGTTCGATCACGGCCTCGTCGTCGCCGAGCTCGTCGCGCTTCTGCCGGACGGCCTCGACCCACTCGACGAGCGCGCGCTTGTACTCCTCCATCAGGTCGGGGTCGTACGCCCGCGGCCCGAAGTGGCCGAAACAGAGCGTCGCTGGCGCGAGGTCCTCGATCGTCCGGACGTCCGCCAGACAGCCCTCCAGGTCGAACTGCGGCGGCGGGGTCGTCTGCCGCACCGTATCGCGCTGGGGGACGTAGATCCCGGCGGCGTCGCCGGTGAAGAGCAGGTCGTCCCGCGAGTCGTGGAAGACCACCTGGTGGGGCGCGTGCCCCGGCGCCTCTATGACCGAGAGGGTCCGGTCGCCGAGGTCGATCTCGTCGCCATCTTCGAGCCCTTCGATCCGGTCTTCGGGCACGGGCTCGGGCTCCGCGTAGTACTCCCACATCTCGCCGACGGCCTCCTTCGTCCCGGCGACGAGGCGCTCGGGGTCGACGAGGTGGGGCGCGCCGACCTCGTGGGTCCGCACGGTCGCGTTCGGACACGCCGCCGCGAGGTAGCCCGCGCCGCCCGCGTGGTCCAGGTGCGCGTGCGTCGGGAGGACGTGCCGGACGGCCTCCCGGTCGATGTCGAGTTCGTCGAGCGCCTCCAGGAGGTGCTCGCGGTTGCGTCCGAGCCCGGTGTCGACGAAGGCGGGCTCGTCGGCGTCGATGACGTAGACCGCGCCGTGTCGCGGAACCCCGTGCGTGCCGACGTCGACGTAGTAGACGTCCTCGGCGCCGTCGACGGGGGAGAGATCGCCGATAGCCATAGCGGATCCGCGACGCGCGGCGAAAAAAGCGTTCCGTCCCGCGGGCCGAGAGACACGACGGCCGCGACGGAAACCGCCACCCGTTTATCACGCCGGTTCGAGGGTTCGGGTATGAGCGAGACACTCGACGAGGACCTCTACCAGCGGACGCTGCAACTCCTCGAACCCGGCGAGATCGAACTCGTCGGCGCGATCGTCCACACGGACCTCGGGAGCGACGAGGACCTGGAGATGCACGAGCTCACGGTGACGGTCAACGACGTGATCGCCGACCACGCCGAAAAGGGCGAGACCTACATCTACGCCGGCAACGACACCGAGGACTTCGCCTCGAACCAGTTCCAGGGGCTCACCCTCGACGACGACTCGTTCGTCTGGGAGTGCCAACAGCTCCTCCGGGAGGGCACCTTCGACATCGTGTTCTACTACGAGGCCGGCCCCGACCAGGACGACCTGGCCGAGGACCTGGCGGCGATCGACCACGTCGACCGCGTGACGGCCGTCCCCTGACCGAGTATCGGATCTGATACTCGGGGCCAGTGCGCTTTTCACCGGCCCGGGCGTCGATCCAGGCGTGTCTCGTCCCCAGTCGAACGCGAACGCCGCCACCGACGCGGCGGCCGCTCACGGACAGGAAGACGTCGAAGACGCGGCTCACGCCATCGAGGAGCTGCAGCACACCTCCGACGACATCGCCTCGCGCACCGAGGAGATCGCGATGCTCTCGCGGGAGCAGGCCGACGGGATGGCCGAGGTCCAGGGCGAAGTATCGGATATGAGTGCGGCGGTCGAAGAGATCGCCTCCTCGGCCGAGGAGGTCGCGAGCGAGGGCGAGCAGGTGAATCAGCTCGCCTCCGAGGGCCGGAGCGCCGCGCGCGAGACCCGCACGGCGATGGACCGGATCGACGACTCCGCCGCGGAGCTCGACGACCGCGTCCGCGCGATCGAAGACAGCGTCGAGGCGATCGACGAGATGGTCGCGGTGATAAACGACATCGCCGACCAGACGAATCTGCTGGCGCTGAACGCCTCGATCGAGGCCGCCCGCGCGGGCGAGGCCGGCGACGGCTTCTCGGTCGTCGCCGAGGAGATCAAGTCGCTGGCCGAGAAGTCCCAGCACCGCGCCAACGACATCGAAGAGCTGGTCGACCGCATCCAGGACGACACCGAGGAGGCCGTCGAGGAGCTGGAAGAAAACGAGTCGGCCGTCGACGAGGGCCGCGAGAAGGTCGAATCGACGCTGTCGCGCCTCGAAGAGATCGACGACTCGATGGACGAACTGAGCGCCGGAATCGAGGAGGTCGCCCACGCGACCGACGAGCAGGCCGCGAGCACCGAGGAGATCGCGTCGATGGTCGACCAGACGGCCTCGAACGCCGAGGAGATCAGCGAGGAGACAGACGGCATAAGCGCCGCCGTCGAAGAGCAGGCCGCGATGGTCGCCGACGTCAACGACGGGTTCCGGCAGCTGCTCGATGACGCCTGATCCTGCCGGGGGTGTTCCCGACGGGCTGGGCCGGCCCGTTGTTCGACACGAGCTGGCGCGCCGCGTTCTTCTACACCGGCGTCGTCGCCATCGGGCTCGCCGTCGTCTACTTCGTCTTCGGCGAGGCCGCAAAGAGCGAGGCCAAGCGCCAGGCGACGAAGGACAGCGCCAGCATCAGGGAGTGGCTCTACACGGCCACGCGGTACGGGACGCTCGTCCTCGCGCTGGCCTAGGTGATGACCTTCGGCCTGGAGCTGTCGATGAACGGGTGGCTCGCCACCTACTACCGCGAGGGCTTCAACACCCAGAACCTCGTGTTGGCGTCGACGTTCGCGGCGACCTTCTCTGTCGCCGCCGGGCTGCTCCGGCCGATCGGCGGGTATGTGAGCGACCGGCTGTCGCGGAACGAGCGCGACATCCTCCCGTTCTTCACGGGTCGGTACCGCGAGCAGTGGACGTTCGTCTCGCTGTGCTTCGTCGTCCTGATGATGTTCGCGATGACGCTCGCCGGCCTGAGCGGGCAAGTCCTGCTGGCGGTCGGGACCGGCTTCCTCGTGGGGATGGGCTGTGCCTTCGCCGAGGGCGCGATCTTCGCACAGGTCCCCGCGATGTTCCCGGACAGCTCCGGTGCCGTGGCCGGCGTCGTCGGCGGCGTCGGCACCGTCGGCGGGATCGTCTACCCGCTCGTCTACTCCGCACCGTTCCTCGCGAACCTCCACCTCGGCTACTCGATCGTCGCGGTCTCGATGATCCCGATCGTCCTGCTCGCGGCGTGGGTCTTCCAGCCGCACCGCGCCGAACGGGCGACCGACGACGGCGTCGTCGCGCGGAAGAGCTCGGCCGTGACGTCCGACGACTGAGACTGTCGGATACTGTTTCGAGATATTCGCCGCCTCGGAGAGAACGATCCGTCCAACCTCAAGGTGTCAAACGCTATGTGATTTGAGGGTGGCGCGGGCGCGAGCGCCCGCTCGACAGCAAAGATAGATGTGCCTCCCGTGGAAACGGGTCGCGTATGGGGTCTAACGCGGCGGAGGCCTGGACGGAGGACCGCACGCCGGAACTGTCGCCGGAGGCGGTCCTCCCGGAGTTCCTCGGGCGGGACCTCCCCCGGCACCTCGCGCTGTTTTACCACTCCGTCGAGGCCCAGCTCGCGACCTGCGCCGCCTTCGCGAAGCGCGAGCTCGACGACGGCTGGCGCGTCCTCTACCTGCACGACGAGAACGATCCGAACGAGATCGCGGCGGCGCTCCGGATGATCGACATCGACGTCGAGCGGCGTCGGGACGCGGGCGACCTCCTGATCGAGGACGCCAGCGAGGTGTATCTCGACGGGGGATTCGACCCCGATCGGATGATCGACTCGCTCCAGGCGGCCACCCGCGACGCGGTCGAAGACGGCTACGGGGGGCTCGCGGTCGCCGGGGAGAACACGTGGTGTTTCCACACCGACTACTCCTTCGACCACATCCTGGAGTTCGAGGCCGACTTCGACGCCCGCGCGCCCGAACTGCCCGTCAGGGCGATGTGCCAGTACGACCTCGCGCGGTTCGATCCGGAGTCGGTGTCGAAGGCGCTGTGGACGCACGAGCACATCGTCTACCGGGGTCGGATCTGCGAGAACCCCTTCTACGTGCCGCCGAGCGAGTTCCGCGCGTCGAAGGCCGACCAGTCGGAGGCGGAGCTGCTGCTGGAACAGACCTACAGCCTGGCGCAGGCGCGGCGGGAGGTCGGCCGCCGCCGACAGCGCATCGAGGTCTTGAACCGGACGCTGCGGCACAACATCCGCAACGAGATCAACGTCGTCCTCGGCTATCTCGGCGACGTCCTCCATCGCCCCGAGGAGGCCCTCTCGGAATCCGACCGCCAGCGGATCAAGACCGCGCGGCGGTACGCCGAGAACATCTCCCGGACCTCCGAGAAGGCCCGGTACGTCGAACAGACGCTCTCGGGGGACGAACTGGAGCCGTTCGACCTCGGGCAGGTCGTCGACGAGGTCGCGGACGAACTGTCCGAGCGGTACCCTGACGCCGGGATCGCGACCGCCGTCGACGAGCCGTGGACGGTGATCGCGGACGAGGACCTCCCGCGGGCGGTCGAGGAACTGATCGAGAACGCGGTCCGCCACCAGGACCGCACGCCGCCGTCGGTGTCGGTCTCGGTGCGGCGCCGCGGCGACGCCGTCGCGATCGACGTCGTGAACCCCGGCGAGCCGATCCCCGAGGACGACCAGCGGGCGCTCCGGCGCGGCCGCGAGACCTCGCTCCTGCACGGCCGCGGGATCGGGCTCTGGATGGTGAAGTGGATCACCGAGAACTCCAACGGGTCGCTGGCGTTCCCGCAGGGCGAAGACGAGTGCCGGGTCCGCATCGAACTCCCCGCGTCGTCCGTCGTCTGACCCGTCTCGGCGTCCTGATCGGACGCCTCCGAGACGCTTATCCTCGCGCGACCCCGAACGATCGCTATGAGCGACACAGCTGGAGAGGCGGCGCTGTCGGACCTCGACCGCGCCGTCATCAACGCGTTCCAGGGCGGCTTTCCGGTCGTCGAGCGGCCGTTCGAGCCGGCCGCGGCCGCCCTCCGCGAGCGCGGGATCGACGTGACCGCGGACGAGCTCGTCGAGCGCGTCCGCGACCTCGACGAGGCGGGCACGCTGAGCCGCTTCGGGGCGCTCGTGAACGCCGAGGAGATCGGCGGGACCGCGACGCTCGTCGCGATGCACGCGCCCGAGGAGCGCTTCGAGGAGGTGGCCGAGGCGGTCAACGCCCACCGAGAGGTCGCACACAACTACGAGCGCGAGCACCCGCACCTGAATATGTGGTTCGTCGTCAGCGTCGCCGACGAGGACCGAGTCGAGGAAGTCCTCGCCGAGATCGAGGCCGAGACCGGCCAGGAGACGTACAATCTGCCGAAGCAGGAGGAGTTTCGGGTCGAGGCGAAGTTCCTGGTCGACGGGCCGATCGCCGACGGCGACGTCGACCGCTCGGATCTCGGGCCCGACGTGACGCCCGAAGGGAGAAAGACGCTGACGCCGGCCGAGCGCGACCTCGTCGTCGAGATTCAGGGCGGACTGCCGATCACGGCGACGCCGTACGCGGACGTCGCCGACGCGATCGGCCAGGACACCGAGTGCGTCGTCGAGAGGATAAAGCGCTTCGAGCGCGAGGGGAAGGTCCGTCGGGTCGGCGTCGTCCCGAACCACTACGCGCTCGGCTACACGGAAAACGGGATGACCGTCTGGGACGTCCCCGACGACCGCCTCGCGACGGTCGGCCCCGCGGTGGCCTCGCTGCCCTTCGTCACCCACTGCTACCACCGGCCGCGACACGAGGGCGTCTGGCCGTACAACTTCTTCGCGATGACCCACGGTCGCTCCGAGGCGGAGAGCGACCGCCGCATCGAGCGGGTGCGCGAGACGATGGAAGCACACTGGGACGTCGACGACGGCGACTGGGACACGCTGTTCTCGACGCGAATCTTGAAGAAGACGGGCATCCGTCTGGACGAACGCGCGGCGGCGAACACAGAGTGACCGCGGACAGTACACGGGCAGACGACCGCAGTCGGGGACGCCCCCGACGTCGCGACGGAGGTGTCAGCCGATGATCCCCCTGTACCACGACTTCACCGGCGAGACGGTGCTGGTCTTCGGTGGCGGCTCAGTCGGCGCGCGGAAGGCGCGCCGCTTCGCTGCGGAGGCGCGAGTCGTCGTCGTCAGTCCCGACTTCGCCAACGCCGACTTCGGCGGCGCGGAGTTGGTTCGCGCTCGCCCCGATCCGGACGACGTCCCCGCGTGGTTCGACCGGACGGAGCCCGCGCTCGTCGTCGCCGCGACCGACAGCGAGCGCGTGAACGACGCCGTCGCCGCGGCGAGTCGCGAGCGCGGCGTCCTCCTCAATCGCGCCGACCGGAGCGCGAGCGTCGACGGCGACGAAGGAGACGCGGAATCGGCGGCCGCGGTCGACGACGGCGGTCACCGCGACGTCGTCGTGCCTGCGACCGCCGAAGACGGCGACGTCCGGGTCGCGATCTCGACCGGCGGGCGGAGCCCCGCGCTCGCGAAGCACCTCCGCGAGCGGATCGAGGCCGAGATCGACGGCGCGGAGGCGATGGCCGAACTGACGGCGGACCTGCGGCGGGAGCTCCGCGCTTCCGACCTCGATCCGGCGACGCGTCGTGATGCGATTCGGGCGGTTGTGAGAAACCCGGAAGTTTGGAAGGCTTTACGTACGGGGGCGTCCAATCCTCGCCGAGAGGCGACACGCGTGATACGGAACACGGGGGGTGACCGATGGAAACCGGAGTGATCTGTGGCGCTCGTGTGTCGCACGACAGGGCCAGCGTCGACCAGATCGAGGCCGCGGCGGGCGAGGACGTCCGCACGGTGATCGAGGATCTGCTGAGTCGCGACGGCGTCAGCGAGGCGTTCGCCATCCAGACGTGCAACCGCGCCGAGGTCTACGTCGTCGCCGACAGCGTCGCCGCCGGGCGGCGCGCGCTCGCCCCGTTCGAGTCGAGCGTCGACGACGACGTGGTCGTCGAGACGGGCCACGAGGAGAGCCTCGTCCACCTGATGCGCGTCGCCGCGGGGCTTGAGTCGCTCGTTCTCGGCGAGGACCAGATCCTCGGCCAGTTCAAGCGCGCGGTCGAGACCGCCCGGGGACTCGGCGCCCTCGGTCCGATCCTGGAGACCGGGCTGACCAAGGCCGTCCACGTCGGCGAGCGCGCCCGGACCGAGACCGAGATCAACGAGGGCGTGACCTCGATCGGCTCGGCGGCCGTCCGACTCGCCGGGACGGAGGCCGACCTCGCGGGCGCGGTCGCGCTCGTCGTCGGCGCCGGCGAGATGGGCAAGCTCACCGCCGAGGCGCTGGCCGACGCGGGCGTGGCCGAACTGATCGTCGCCAACCGCACGGTGCCGCACGCCGAGCACCTCGCGGAGACGGTCGACACCGAGGCCCGCGCGATCCCGATCGACGGCGTCGGCGACGTCCTGCCGGACGCGACGATCGTCGTCACCGCGACGAGCCACCCCGAGTACCTCCTCGGCCCCGGGGACGTCGACGGCGCGGGCGAGACGCTGCTCATCGACCTCGCCCAGCCGCGCGACGTCGACCCCGACGCCGCGACCGTCGACGAGGTCGTCGTCCACGACATCGACGCCCTGGAGTCGGTCACAGAGGAGACCCGCGAGATCAGACAGGACGCCGCCGAGGCGGTCGAAGCGATGATCGACGAGGAGTTCGACCGGCTGCTCGACGCCTACAAGCGGCGGCAGGCCGACGAGGCGATCAGCAAGATGTACGAGGCCGCAGAGCGGGTGAAGTCCCGGGAGGTCGAGACGGCCCTCTCGCGGCTCGAAGCGCACTCCGACGGCGACCTCTCCGAGGAGGAACGCGAGATCGTCGAGTCGATGGCGGACGCGCTCGTCGGACAGCTGCTCTCGGCGCCGACGAAGAGCCTCCGCGAGGCCGCCGTCGAGGACGACTGGTCGACGATCCAGACCGCGATGGCGCTCTTCAACCCCGAGTTCGGGGACGCTCCGACCGGCCGTACGGGTGCCGGATCGAACGACCCCGAGCGCGGCGACTCCGAGGTCCCGCAGTACGTTCTCGAGAGCATCTCCGACGACTGACGCCGCCCGGTTCTGCCGGCGCGGTCGGTCCGAGGCGAAACGTTATCCGCCCGGCGAGAGACACCCTAGGTATGGCCGAGCTACTCTCAGACGACGAGATCCGGACGCGACTCCCCGGCGAGTGGGAGCGCGACGGCGACGAGATCGTCCGAACCTACGAGTTCGACGACTACCTCTCGGGCATCGCCTTCGTCACCCAGGTCGGCGAGGTCGCCGAAGAGGAGTTCCACCACCCGGAGATCCGCGTGGGCTACAAGGAGGTCGAGGTGCGCCTGACGAGCCACGAGGAGGGCGGGATCACCGGCCAGGACATCCGACTGGCGAACCTCTTCGACGCCGAGTACTGAGGCACGTGCGCGCCGCGTACGTCTTCCGCGTCACGGTCCGCCTGCGGGCCCGCGACGACGTGGCCGTCACCCCCGCGACCGTCGAGACGGTCGTCGAGGTCGAGGCCGCCGACCCCGGCGAGGAGGGCTGGCTGCTCTTCCGCGACGCGCTCTGGCGCGGCGCGGTGAACGACGGGGCGTACGCTCGCGACCTGGCCGAATCGTGGGTCGCGGCGCCGGTCGAGGACGTGCAGTTCAGCGAACTCCGCCTCGACGAGGCGTACCGGACGGCGCTGGCGGACGCCATCGAGTCCCAACCCGAGGCGTTCGGCGGCGATGGTCCCCGCGAGGTGCTTCACCGGCACCTCGGCTCCAGTCTGCGAGTCATCGACGGCTGAGTCGCGATGGCGAACAGTCGGCACTTCCGCATCCGGCTCCCGGACCGTCGTGCCGAACGACCGCTGCCCGGCCCGGGGCTGCACTCAGCGCACGCCGTCGGTGGCTCCATTTTGATATATAAACGCTCGCCCGGCGCGGCGAAATCGACTTACGCCGGCGCTCCGTAGAGGAGGTCCGATGGTTTCCGACGCTCCCGCCGACTACGACTTCTGGCTGTTCGACCTCGACGGCACGCTCGTCGACGCCGAGTGGTCCTACACCCGCGAGGTGTTCGACCGGGTCGGCGACCGGATCGGCCGGGAGTTCACCGACCGCGAGGCCGAGGTCCTCTGGCACGGCCTCGGCGGCGCGCGGGACCCGCAGCTCCGCGAGTGGGGGATCGACCCCGAGGAGTTCTGGCCGGCGTTCCACGCGGTCGAGGACCCGCAAGCCCGCGCGGAGGCGACCTACCTCCACGACGACGCGGCGGCGCTCGTGGCCGACCTCGTCGCCGCCGGCCGCCCGGTCGGCGTCGTGACCCACTGCCAGGCGTTCCTGGCCGAGCCCGTGATCGACCACCTCGACGTCGGCGACTGGTTCGACGCCTTCGTCTCCTGCACGCCGGAACTCGGCTGGAAGCCCGACCCCGCGCCCGTCCGTCACGCCATCGAACGGCTCGGACGGAACCCCGATACGCCGGGAAGAGGCGTCCTCGCGGGCGACGGCGCGAGCGACGTCGGCGCGGCCTGGAACGCGGGGCTCGACGGCATCCACGTCGAGCGGCACTCGCCGGACCGGCGCGGCCGCTGTGTCCTCGCGGACTACCGCGTCGCGTCGTTCGACGACCTCCCGCTGGGCCCCGACCGCGACGTCGCCGCCGACGGCGGGGTCAGCGACCCCGCTCGGAAATAGAATCCCGCCACGCCCGCTCGTAGCCAGGCAGCGACTCGTAGACGCCCGTCTCGGCCAGCGTCGCTTCCAGTTCCCGAACGCCGGGCTTTTCGACCCGGTCGGGGTTCGCTCGGACGCGGACGTCCTCCACGCCGACCGGGACGAACGTCAGCCCCAATTTCTTGGCGGTCGCCCGGAGTCCGAGCCCCGCGTCGGCCTCGCTGCGCGCGACCGCTCGCGCGGGGCTCTCGAAGCCCTTCGTGCCGGCCTCGAAGCCGCGGATCGACCCGGTCAGGTCCGCGAGCGACGCGCCGCGCTCGTCGGCGAGATCCGACAGGGCGGCGTCGAGGCTCGCCCGGAGCCCGGCGTCGCGGCCGCGGTTGACGAACGCGAGGTCGCGATCGATCAGGTCCGAAAGGCCGTCGACGGCATCCGGGTTCCCGTCGGAAACGACGAGGCCCCACTCGCGCTCCCAGCCGCCGAGGTCGACCGTCTCGACGTCCCTCTCGGTGGGCCCGGCGACGACCGCGACGTCCGGCACCGAATTGGAGAGCCGGCGGAGCCCCTCGCGGCTCCCGAGCGGGAGGAACCGCGGTCGTTCGAGGGCGTCGAGTACGCGCGACAGCGCGGGATCGTCCTCGCCGACGGCCAAGAGGGTGGGCGCGCGGACATCCGGCGAGAACAGTTGGACCTCGACCTCTTCTCCCCGGTCCAGATATTTGGTGTCGGGATCGACCGCGACGACGCCGTCGGCCTCGACGAGCGAGGTCGTCGCGCCCGAGCCCTTGTCGACCGGATAGACGAGCGTCTCGCCGTCGGCGTCGGTCACTAGCCCGGCCGGCATCAGGCGGAGCCGCCCCTCGCTGTAGCGCTCGCGGACGGCCATTCTTCCCCTGGCGGTCGCGGTCTGCGGCTCCGGAAGCCCGGCGGCCTCGCGGATCGCGGGCGCGACGAACGTCCGGAAGATCGTGAGCGCCGAGACCGGGTAGCCGGGGAGGCCGACGTAGGCGCTGTCGCCGAGTTCGCCGATCAGCATCGGCTTGCCGGGCTTGACCGCGACGCCGTGGAGGAGGAGCTCGCCGCGCTCTTCGACGACGCGGTAGATCACGTCGACCGCCGACGCGGAGGTCGACCCCGACGAGAGCACGAGGTCGCACTCGTCGGCCGCTTCGAGGAGGAGCCGCTCCATCTCGTCGTAGTCGTCGCCGGCGTGGGGGTAGAGTTCGGCCTCGCCGCCCGCCGCCTCGACGCCCGCGGCGATGGTGTAGCTGTTGACGTCGTAGATCTCCCCGCGCGCGCTGTTCAGCTCCTCGCCCGGCCGGACCAGCTCGTCGCCCGTCGAGACGATGCCGATCTTCGGCCGGCCGCGGACGGGGACCGCGTCGCGGCCGAGCGCCGAGAGCAGGCCGACGTCGCGGGCGGTGAGTCGCGTGCCCGGGCCGAGCGCCCGCGCGCCCGCGGCGACGTCGCTGCCGGCGACCATCACGTTGTCGCCGGGGGCCACGGCGGTGCGGACGCGGACCCTCTCCCCATCGATTTCGGTCCGTTCGACCATCACGACCGCGTCGGCGTCGTCGGGCATCACCGCGCCCGTGGAGATCTCGACGGCCTCGCCCTCGCCGATCGGGACGTCCGGTTCCTCGCCCGCGTGGACCGTGCCCACCAGATTGAGCGTCACCGGGTCGGCCTCGTCGGCGCCGAAGGTGTCGCGGCCGCGGACGGCGTAGCCGTCGACGGTCGCGCGGTCGAAGCCCGGCACGTCGAGGTCGGCGTCGACCCGCTCGGCCAGCACGCGGCCGCGCGCCTCCGAGAGCGGGACCGCCTCGGGCTCCGGCGCGAGGTCGAGCGAGTCGATGGCGTCGTGGGCGACGTCCGGGTCGACGAGGTCGCGGAACTGCTTGCGGTCGCTCACGCGGACCACTCCCAGCGCTCGACGGTCACGGTCTCGCCCTCGTCGAAGCCCTCGCGCTCCTCGGGGACGGCGACCCAGCCGTCCGCCAGCGCGACCGAGGAGAGCACGCCCGAGCCGGAGGCGCGCGTCGGGGTCGCGGTCGGGAGCGCGTCCGGTCCCTCGTCCGCGTCGTCCCCGTCCGCGACTCCGTCGTCCACTTGCACGCGGGCGAACGTCCGCACCCCGGGCTCGCTCGGGATCTTTCGGTCGAGGACCGCCCCGGTCGTCGGTGGCGGGTCGTCCGGGAGGTGACCGACGTGCTTCAGCACGGGCCGGAGGAACTGCACGGCGTTGATGATCGCCGCGACGGGGTAGCCGGGGAGCATCACGACGGGCGTGTCCTCGACGACGCCGAGCGCGACCGGATGCCCCGGCTTGAGGGCGACGCCGTGGACGAGCACCTCGCCGAGCTCGGAGACGACTTCGGGGATGAGGTCGCGCTCGCCGACCGAGGAGCCGCCCGTGGTGACGACGACGTCCTTCGTCAGGTCGCGCTGGATCGCCGCGCGCAGGGCGGCCTCGTCGTCGGTGACGACGTTGCGGTAGGTGGGGACGCCGCCCCAGCGGGAGACCAGCCGCGAGACGGTCAGGCCGTTGGTCTCGATCACCTCGCCCGGCCCGGGGTCCTCCTGTACCAGCTCCTCGCCGGTCGGGACGACCCCGACGGTGGGCTTCTCGTAGACGGTCACGCGGTCGATGCCGACCGACTTCAGCAGGCCGAGGTCGGAGGGGCGGAGCCGGTGGCCCGGCTCGAAGAGCTCCTGGCCCTCGGCGACGTCCTCGCCGACGGGCGCGACGTTCTCGCCCTCGGTCACCGCGTCGAACACCTCCAGGTCGCCGCCGACCTCGTCGGCGTGTTCGATCATCACGACCGCGTCGGCGCCCTCGGGGAGTTCGCTGCCCGTATGGACGCGCACCGCCGACTCGGGGCCGACGCTCGTGTCGGGCGAGGTCTGCGGGTCGGCGTCGGCGACGCGGAGGACGCCCGGCGAGCGGTCGGAGGCGCCGAAGGTGTCGCTGGCGCGGACCGCCCACCCGTCCATCGCGGCGCGCTCGTAGTCCGGGACCGCGGTCGGCGACGTGACCGTCTCCGCGAGCGCGCGGCCGTCCGCGGGGATGAGCGAGAGGCGTTCGGTCCGCTCGTGGGGCGTCGCCGCCTCCAGGAGCCGGCGGCGGGCGACGGCCAGCCGGGTCCGGTCTTTGAACCCGGCCGACCGCCGGTCGTGGGCTGTCTCGTCTGCGTCCGAGGAGTCCATACGGGACGGTCCGCGCGCGAGTACAAAAAGAGCCGCGACGGCGGTCGATCCCCGCTCGCGCGAGGCGCTCCGCTACTCCGATATGACTCTTGTGGCCGATTTCGGCCGACGCGACCGCGGCCTTTTTCGATCCGCCGCCCCAACCCCGGCGTATGTCAGCACTGCGGGACGCACTCCAGGAGCTTCCGGAGTCGGTGTTCGCCGATCTGTTGGAGTCCGACGACGCCTACCTGATCGTACTCGATCTCCCCGGCGTGACCGCCGAGACCGCCGACCTGCGGGTCGAGCGCGGGCGGCTCGTCGTCGAGGCCCGGCGCGAGAAGGCGGTGCCGCCGGAGTTCCGCTACGTCTCCGAGGACCGGCCGCTCTTCCTCGACGCCGAACTGCCGCTGCCGCCGGATGCGACCGGCGCGGGCGCGTCGGCGGAGGTCGACCGCGGGGTCTTCACGGTCCGCCTGCCGAAGCGCGACGCCGCCCCCGAGCAGACGATCCCGATCACGTCGGCCGGAGACGACGCGTAACCGTCGGGTGGTCACGCTGGTGAATCTCCGCGCGTACTGGCGGTTCCTCGTCGTCGTCCGGCAGTTCTTCCCCCTGATCGTCGCCTACACCCGGGACCGCCGCAAGTACGTCCTGTTCGGCGGGAGCCGCCGGGTCGACCCCGAGACGCGGATCGAGCGGGCCGAGGTCCTGCTCGATTCGCTTCTCACGCTCGGGCCGACGTTCATCAAACTGGGACAGCTGCTGTCGACGCGCCCCGACATCCTCCCCGCGGAGTACATCGACGTGTTGTCGAGCCTCCAGGACGACGTCCCGCCGGCGCCCTGGGAGGAGTCGCGGCGCGTCATCGAGGCGGAACTCGGCGACGTCGACGACGCCTTCGACGACTTCGACCGGGACCCGATCAGCGGCGCGAGCCTCGGGCAGGTCTACACCGCGACCCACGAGGGCGACCCCGTGGCGGTGAAGATCCGCCGCCCGGGGATCGAGGACCTCGTCGAGGCCGACCTCCGGGTGATCCGCTGGTCGCTGCCGCTCGTCCGGCGGTTCATCGGCCAGGGGCGGGCTTTCTCGCTCGAGAACCTCGCCGACGAGTTCGCGAAGACGATCCGCCAGGAGATGGACTACAGCCGCGAGAGGCGCATCCTCGAAGAGATCCGCGGCAACTTCGCCGACACGCCCGAGATCCTGATCCCGAAGCCGATCGAGGAGCGCTCGGGGCCGCGCGTGCTCACGATGGAGTACCTCCCGGGGACGAAGATCAACGACGTCGAGACCCTGGACCGAAAGGGGATCGACCGGACGGAGCTGGCGACGACCCTCCAGCGCGTCTACCTCCAGATGATCGTCGACGACGGCGTGTTCCACGCCGACCCCCACCCGGGGAATCTGGCCGTGACCGACGACGGGAAGATCATCTTCTACGACTTCGGGATGTCCGGCACGGTCGAGCCGTTCATCCAGGAGAAGATCATCGACTTCTACGTCGCGGTCGCGAACCAGGACATCGACGCCATCCTCGATACCCTTATCGAGATGGGGACGCTCTCGCCGGAGGCCGACCGGCAGGTGATGGGCGAGGTGATGGAACTGGCCATCGCGGACGCCCGCGGCGAGGACATCGAGCAGTACCGCGTCCAGCAGATCATCGAGCAGGTCGAGTCGACGATCTACGAGTTCCCCCTGCGGCTGCCCCGGAACCTCGCGCTGGTGCTCCGGGTCGCGACCGTCGTCGAGGGGGTCTGCGTGACGCTCGATCCCGACTTCGACTTCATCTCGGTCGCGACCGACTACCTCCAGGACGAGGGCTACTACGAGCAGACCGCCCGCGAGTTGATCCAGCAGGGCGGCGAGCAGGTCAGAGACACCTCGCGGGCGCTCTTCGAGGTGCCGCCGAAGCTGAACCGCACGCTCGATCGGGTCGAAAACGAGAACCTCACCGTCAACGTCCGGCTCGAAGACGAAAACGACGTGCTCTCAAAGCTGGCCCGCCGGATCGTCTACGGCCTGTTCGTCGCCGTCGGCGCGCTCTCGACGGCGATCCTCTACGCGTTCGACCAGTCCAGCGTGCTACCGGCGGCCGTCGCCGCGGCGCTGACGATCCCGCCGCTGATCGCGCTGTACCGCTCCTTCCGGCGGAAGCGCGGCATCCGAGCCAAGCCGCAGTTCACCCGGCAGAGTATGCGCGAGCGCCGCGAGGGACGCGAGTAGCGGGACCTGTCGATTCCGCTCCCGCTGCGGCCCTTCGGGCCGCTCGGTTATCAGAGTTGATCACTCGGAGGGTAGCTTTATTCGGTGCGGGCCGAAACCGGCGGGCTATGACGCGGTGGCGCGCCGTCGCGGGCGGGTTCGCCCTCGCCGCTTGTAGCGAGGCGCTCGTCTTCGCCTGGACCGGCCGGGTGACGCTGCTCGGCGGCCTCGCCGGGAGCGCCCTCGCGGGCTATCTGGCCGGCGGCGGGTCCGCCGAGGGCGCCTGGCACGGGCTGTTGACGGCGATGGCGTGGGGGATCGTCCTGATCCCCGGACTCGTCGCCCTCTCTGTCGTCACCGACGCGCCGCTCCCGTTTCCGATCGAGTATCTGGTACCCTACCTCGACAGCGCCGGCGAGGCAACGGCGGCGATTCTCCTGACGGCGAGCCTCCCGAACGTCGCCGCCGGGGCCATCGGAAGCTACACGCGGAGTCAGGACGAGCGGGCACGACGCGACGGCGAGCGACCGCAGCGCCGGCGCGCCGACGGCGACGCCGACGAGGCGTGAGCCGGTCTCGACCCGGATCCGCAGACGCTCGGTCGCGGATCGGGCGATTCCGGCGCTCCCGCGCGTTTCCAAACCGTTTATACCGGCCACACGACAATCCCGGGATATGGCGAAAGAGCAAAAGCAGGTCCGCGAACTGCAAGAGGGCAGCTACGTGATGATGGAAGACTCCCCGTGCAAGATCAACGCCTACAGCACGGCCAAGCCCGGGAAACACGGCAGCGCGAAGGCCCGAATCGAGGGCCGCGGCGTCTTCGACGGCAAGAAGCGATCCCTCAGCCAGCCGGTCGACGCGAAGGTCTGGGTGCCGATCATCGAGCGAAAGGGGGGCCAGGTCGTCTCGGTCACCGGCGAGGACGCCCAGATTATGGACTTAGACACCTACGAGACGTTCACGATGCGCGTCCCCGACGACGAGGACCTCTCGCCCGACGACGAGATCGAGTACCTCGAGTACGAGGGCCAGCGGAAGATCGTCTGATCGGCGATGTTCCCCGGGGCGACCGCATCGCGTACCGACGCCGCGTACGTCGTCGTGGGCGCCCCGCTGGATATCTCGACCTCGTTCCGACCCGGGGCCCGCTTCGGCCCCGAGAGAATCCGGCGGTTCGCCCGGCCGTTCGACGACTACGACCGGCGGACCGACCTGCGCTTTTCGGACTGTTCCGTCCACGACCACGGCGACGTCCGCGCGTGGGACGACGCGCCCGAGTACCTGTCGTGGCTCGCGGGCGAACTCCGCGACGTCGTCGATTCTGACGCCGTGCCGCTCCTCCTGGGCGGCGAACACACCGTCTCCTCGGCGGGCGTCGCGGCCGTCGATCCCGACGTGTTCGTCTGTCTGGACGCCCACCTCGACCTGCGGGCCGACTACGACGGCAACCCCTACAGCCACGCGACGGTGACGCGGCGGATCCTCGACGGCGTCGCGGACTCGGACCAAGACGCCGACAGCGACGGCGGGAGCGCCCATCCGGACGTCGACGAGGCGATCGTCCTCGGCGCCCGGACCGGCAGCCCCGGGGAGTGGGAGCGCGCCGCCGCCGACGACGTGACCGTCGTCGCGCCCGAGGACGTCGCGGGCTTCGATCTCGCCGCCGCCGTCGGCGACCGCACCGCGTACCTGAGCGTCGACGTCGACGCCGCCGACCCGGGGTTCGCGCCGGGCACCGGCACGCCCGAGCCGTTCGGCCTCGATCCCCGAGCGCTCCGCGACGTCGTGCGGACCGTCGCGCCCCGCGCCGCGGGCTTCGACGTCGTGGAGGTCAACGACCGCGACGACGGCCAGGCCGCGTCGCTGGCGGCGAAGCTCTGCCGGGAGTTCGTCTACGCGCACGCCGACGCGGCGGACGACTGATCGGTCCGCGGACCGCGGAAACAAGACCTATTCCCCGGAGGCCGAGAACACGGGGTATGGACCTCGCGACGCTCACCGCGCGACTCGACGACCGACTCGACACCGACGCGTACGCCGACGTCGACGCCAGCGCCAACGGCCTCCAGGTCGGCCCCGGCGACCTCCAGCACACTCCTCGGGACGATTCGCCCGGGATCGAGCGCGCCGCCTTCGCGGTCGACGCCGCCGCGGCCACCATCGAGGCTGCCGCCGAGGCGGGCGCGGACCTGCTCGTGACCCACCACGGCCTCGTCTGGGGCGGGCTCGACCGCGTGACCGGCCGGGCGTACGAGGCCGTCTCCGCGCTCGTCGACCACGACATCGCGCTGTACGTCTCGCACCTCCCGCTCGACGGCCACGACTCGCTCGGCAACGCCGCGGGGCTCGCCGACCACCTCGGCCTCGAACGGCAGGCGGCCTTCGGCGAACTGGGGCCCGTGACGATCGGGCGTCGCGGCCGCGCGCCCGAGCCCTACGCCGTCGACGACGTCCGCTCGCGGCTCGCCGACCTCGACACCGACGGTCGGGAGCCCCAGGTGCTCGACTTCGGCCCCGCGGAGATCCGCGACGTCGCCGTCGTCACGGGCTCGGGCGTCGACTGGCTCGGCGAGGCCGCCGACGCCGGCGTCGACGCGCTCGTGACGGGCGAGGGCAAACAGCAGGTCTACCACGAGGCCCGCGAGGCCGGAATCCACGTCTTCCTCGGCGGCCACTACGCCACCGAGACCTTCGGCGTCGAGCGTCTGGCCGACCTGGTCGGAGACTGGGGCGTCGAGACGACGGTCCTCTCGCATCCGACGGGGCTCTGATACTGATTACGCTCGTCTCTTCCCGCCGAGCGCCGTCACCGGGGCTGGCGTTCGGCGGTACACAGTGAGAGTACTCACTATGAGGCGGCCGGCGACCTTCCGCTCCAGTACCGCCGTTCCGGGATTCGGCCACAACAGTTAGTAGAGCAGTATCAGCGCCGATAATCAGCGGGGTGGCTTTTTATTTCACACCGGGCTATCACGTGTAGATGTCACACAACGGAGCGCTCGAGTCCGTCAGGTCGAGCTTCGGGGCGAAGCTCGCCGTGGCGCTGCTCGCGGTCGTCGCCCTCGTGGTCGGGTTCGGCGTCGTCGTCCACGAGGAGACCTCGGCGACGCTGCAAGAGGAGGTCAGGACGGAACTGACCACCTCCGCCGAGACCCGGGCCGCAGAGCTCGACACCTGGATCAGCGGAATCGAACGACAGACGCGACTGCACTCGACACAGGCGGTGTTGCAGTCGGGCGACGTGAGCGAGATCTCCGCGCACCTGCGCGAGACCGTCAAGAGCGACGCCGTCCCCGAGGGCGTCGTCGCCGTCCACTACTACGACGCCGACTCCCAGACCATCCGCGCCAGTTCGATGCCGAAGATGGAGGGCGTAAACGCCGCCGAGCAGGGCGCGCCCTTCGCGACCGACCCGCCGACGTTCTCCGGGCCGGACGACACCTACGTCAGTTCGCCGTTCCGGGTCCCCGTCGTCGACTTCCCGGTCCTCTCTGTGATCTCGCCGATCGAGGGGACTGACGGGAAGATGCTCGTGTACATGATCAACCTCAGGGCGCACGCGGCCGAGTTCGCCGACATCGCCGGGCAGGGCTCGACCGTCGTCGTCGACGGCCAGGGCCGCGTCATCGCCCACCCCGACAGCGGTGAGGACGGCCACCACGTCGAGCTGCTGAGCCAGTACGAGGGCGACCTCGCGTCGCTCTCCGACGGCGGCTTCGAACGCCGCGGCGACTTGCTCGTCGCCGGGGCGGGAATGGAGTCGCTCGACTGGACGGTCCTCGTGCGGTCCGACCGCGCGAACGCCTACGCGCTGGGCTCGCAGATCACCTCCTCGATCCTCGGGCTGATCCTGCTCGCGCTGATCAGCCTCGCGTTCGTCGGCGTCGTCGTCGGGTCGAACTCGATCGTCTCGCTCCGGTATCTCGCCCGCCGGGCGAACGCGATGGCCGAGGGGGACCTCGACGTCGACCTCTCGACGACGCGGACCGACGAGTTCGGGACGCTGTACCGCTCCTTCGACGAGATGCGGACCGCGCTCCGCGAACAGATCGGGGCGATGGAAGAGAAGAACGAGACGCTCGAATCGACGGCCGCGGAGTACGGTCAGGTGATGGACGACGTCGCCGACGGCGACCTCACTCGCCGGCTCGACCCCGACACCGAGCACGAGGCGATGTCCGACATCGCCGTCTCGTTCAATCAGATGCTCGACGCCGTCGCCGACACGATGGCCGAGGTGAAGGCCTTCTCCGCGCACGTCGTCGAGACCGCAGAGCACGTCGACGAGGGCGCCGAGGAGGTCCAGGCGGCCTCCGCGAAGGTGACGACGGCGACGACCGAGATCTCCGACGGCGCCGAACAGCAGACCGAGGCGCTCCACGAGGTCTCGACCGAGATGGACGCGCTTTCGTCCTCCGCCGAGGAGATCGCCGCGACGGTCGACGAGGTCGCCCAGGCCTCCGAGCGCGCGGCCGAACTCGGCGACGAGGGACAGTCCTACGCAGAGGCGGCCGTCGACGAGATGGACGCCGTCGAGCAGACGACCGCCGAGACCGCACAGGAGGTGACGGACCTGGCGGACGAACTCGACGCCGTCGGCGAGGTCGTCGAGGTGATAAGCGAGATCGCCGAGGAGACGAATATGCTCGCGCTGAACGCCTCGATCGAGGCCGCGCGGACGGGCGAGGCCGGCGACGGCTTCGCGGTCGTCGCCGACGAGGTCAAGCAGTTGGCCGAGGAGACGGCCGAGTCGGCAGCCGAGATCGAAGAACGGATCGAGGGGATCCAGGCGCGCGCCGACGAGACGACGGAGGCGATGCTCTCGACCCAGGAACGGATCGAAAGCGGCGTCGACACCGTCGAGGACGCGATCGACGCGCTCGACAACGTCGCCGCCGCCGTCGAGGAGACGGACAACTCGATCCAGGAGATCCGCGACGCGACGGCCCAGCAGGCCTCGTCGGCGACTGCGGTCGTCGATCGGGTCGACGACGTGGCCGCGATCGGCGACCAGACCGCCGAGGAGGCGACCGACGCGGCCGCCGCGGCCCAACAACAGACGAGCACGATGACGACAGTGAGCGAGGAGGCAGAGCGGCTGACGGCACAGGCACGCGAACTCCGGACGGCGCTGGAGGACTTCACGGTCCCCGACGACGCCGGCACGGGGCTCAGCACCGGGACTCCCGGCTCGGCGGCGCCCGGGTCGGATCGACGCGTCGGCGCCGACGGCGGGACGCCGCCGGACTCGCACCGCACCGACGGCGGTACGCCGGATTCGACCCGCCGGGGCGACGCGGACTGGCCCGGCGAGTGGGAGACCGGAGGGGGTGAGTGAGTATGGAGTTCACCACCGGCCTGTGGCTGTGGATCGGCATCGCGGGGATGACCGCGGGGTCGCTCCCGACGGGCTATCGGCTCGTGACGACCGACGAGCACCGCGAGCTCAACGCCGTCCTCTTCGGCGTGACGGGCATCGCGGCCGTGGCGTACCTGCTGATGGCGCTCGGCTACGGGACGATCGCGGTCGGCTCCCAGAGCGTCGAGATCGTCCGCTACGTTGACTGGCTGCTCACGACGCCGCTCATAGTCCTCTACCTCGGGCTGCTCTCGCGGCCCGGCCGGCGGGTCCTCCGGCGGCTCGTCGCCGTCGACGTCGCGGTCGTGCTCGCCGGGATCGCCGCGACGGCGGTGGCCGGGCTCCTCCAGTACGTCTTCTTCGGCCTGGGGACGATCGCGTACCTCGTGCTCGTCCAGTTGCTGGTGCAGACGCTGCCCGAGCGGGCGACGTTCTCGACGCCGCGCGAGGAGTCGTCGTTCACGACGCTCCGGAACCTCACCGTCATCGTCTAGACGCTGTACCCGGTCGTGTGGCTGCTGGCGCCGACCGGCGTCGGCCTGCTGCTGCCGGAAACGCAGACGCTCGTGTTCACCTATCTCGACCTCGTCTCGAAGGTCGGCTTCGTCGCCGTCGCGGTCCGCGGGATGACGGCGCTGTCGGACGCGCGCTCCGATATGAGCGTGACGGCCGACTGAGCGCGGCTCGCGGCTCTCTTCTCTTCCCCCCGCCGCCGACGAATCGCGGGACATAACCGCTCGGCCCGTCCAGCAGCACTATGAGCGACGAGCACCACGGTCCGGACGGCGAGGGTCCCGACGACGCCGAGTCGCACGACGCCGAACCGCACGGCGCCGACGACGCGCCGGAGTCCCACCGCGAGGAGTTCCACGAGGCGCCGATCGGTCACGCGCGGGTCCGCGGCGGGATGTCCGTCGGCGAGCTCGCCGACGAGTACGGCAAGGCGGGCATCGGCGCGGCCACCGTCGACGAGGCGGTCGACGTCTACGCCGAGATGCTCGCCGACGAGGACGTGACGAACTTCTTCGGGCTCGCGGGCGCGATGGTCCCGGCCGGGATGCGGCAGGTCGTCGTCGACCTGATCCGCGACGGCCACATCGACGTCCTGGTGACGACCGGGGCGAACCTCACCCACGACGCCATCGAGGCGATCGGCGGCAAACACCACCACGGCCGCGCGGAGCCGCACGACCCTCACCCCGCGAACCCCGACGCGGAGCCGACCGGCGAGACGGCGCGGGACCACGACGAGCACCTCCGCGACGAGGGCGTCGACCGGATCTACAACGTCTACCTCCCCCAGGAGCACTTCGCGCTGTTCGAGTCGCACCTCCGCGACAACGTCTTTCCGGCCGTCGAGCGCCGCGTCTCGATCCAGGAGTTCACCGCCGAACTCGGCCGGGCGAACGCCGAGCAGAACCGCGAGCGCGACGTCGAGGAGGACGCCGGCATCGCCGCGGCCGCCTACGAGCACGACGTGCCGATCTACTGCCCGGCGATCCAGGACTCGGTGCTGGGGATCCAGGCGTGGATCTACTCGCAGACCTCCGAGTTCGGCCTGAACGCCCTCGAAGACATGTCCCACCTCTCGGACCTCGCGTTCGAGGCCGAGCGCGCTGGCGCGATGCTCGTCGGCGGCGGCGTTCCGAAGAACTACGTCCTCCAGACGATGCTGACCATCCCGGACGCCTACGACTACGCGGTCCAGCTGACGATGGACTCCCACCGCACTGGCGGCCTCTCGGGCGCGACGCTCGACGAGGCCCGATCGTGGGGCAAACTGGAGAAGTCCGCCCGGAACGTCACGGTCGTCGCCGACGCCACGGTCACGCTGCCGCTCGTCGTCGCCGCGGCCCGCGAGCGCGCCGGCGAGTAGATCATAAACATTTATTATATACTGGGGCGTCGGTCGTCGTATGCCCGTCGTACGCGTACACGAGTAATCCTTCTCCGAGCCGTGTACCGCCGTACGACCGCCCGATCCGATCCCACCGCCCGTGAGCACGAACGTCGAACACGCACGCCCGAACCGCACCGATCGACCGACCGAAGACGACACCGAGACGCGTCCGTCCGCCGCCTCGACGGCCGACGCGCCGTCGACGACGCCCGAACCGTCGACGACGACCTCACCGGAGGCCCCCGCTTCCGGAGCGGCACCGGAGCCGCGCTCGGCCGACCCCGATTCCGGGACTGACTCCTGGACGCAGCGCTGCCAGCGCCAGTTCGAACCGCGCGCCACCGATCGGCTGGCGAACCTCGTCGACGAGTCGAACCTCGTCGTCATCTCGCCGGGCGACGAGTAGCGTCGATTGTCGCTCGCGAACGCGACACACGGAACGGCTATACATCCCCGGCGGTTCTGTGTGGTATGAACTACGCTGATTCTCTCGACAGGGCGATCGACGCGCTCCCGGAGCGAAACGAAGAGGAGTCCCGTCTCGACGTCCCCGATCCCGCGGGCGAGACCGACGGGGCGTTCACCCGGCTGACGAACCTCGGCGAGATCGCCGACGCCCTCGGCCGCGACGCCGAGCACGTCCACCGGAACGTCCAGCGCGAACTCGGCACAAACGGCCAGTTCAACGGCGACCGCGCGCGCTACAACGGCTCGTTCACCGTCGCGGACTTCCAGGCCGCCATCGACGAGTACGTCGCCGAGTACGTCACCTGTACCGAGTGCGGCCTCCCCGACACCCGCCTCGTGACCGAGGACGGCGTCGATATGCTGCGCTGTGAGGCCTGCGGGGCGTTCCGCCCGGTCGCCAAGCGCGCCGCCAAGACCCAGTCGTCGTCGGGCCCCGCCGTCGAGGAGGGGACGACCTACGAACTGGAGATCACCGGCACGGGCCGGAAGGGCGACGGCGTCGCCGAGAAGGGCAAATACACGATCTTCGTCTCCGGCGCGCAGGAGGGCCAGACCGTCCGCGCGCTCATCGAGCGCACGAGTGGCACCCTCGCGTTCGCTCGCGTGGTCTGACGCTCCGCCACGCTCGCAACGCTCTTTTGAGTCGCCGCCCTCGCTTCGGACGGCCGATGACGACGGCACCGCTCCGAGTCGGGGTGGCGCTCGACGACGACGAGCCCTATGAGTGCCGAGGCCAGCTTTCCGCGCCAATATCCGCGAAGCGAACTGAACGTTGCGCAATCGCCTCTGCCACCCACTGAGGGGAGAGTCGACGGTTCAGGCCGAAGAGAGTCACTCTAAGTAGTCAGATGGATATGTCGTCCTCCGTCTATGTCTGTCCCGTTACGTCTCTCCAACAGGCACGGGAACGCTCGCTGTAAGCAGTCGGGAATCGTCCCCAGCCTACGGAACCAGCGGTGCGCCTCGCGCGCACGCGCGCAACCCCTATCGGTCTCTGGCACCTTCCCCCTAGTGTGCGTGATTCACCGAAAACCGGGAGTGCCCGTGCCGGCATTCCCGAGTACGACAGCGTCGACGTATCGGTTCTCGTAATCGGGGCTGGCGCGGCGGGCGCCCGCGCCGCCATCGAACTCGCCGAGCGCGGGGTTGACGACGTGTTGGTGCTCGGCAAACGGAGCCACGGCGACGCCCACACGACGTGGGCCCGCGGCGGTATCAACGGCGCTCTCGGGACCCACGACCCGGAGGACTCGTGGGCGATTCACGCCGCGGACACGCTCAACGAGGGGCACTTCCTCAACGACCCCGGAAAGGTCCAGACCGTCACGAAGCGGATGCCCGGACTGCTCCGGGAACTCGACGACTGGGGGATGGCGTTCTCCCGGACCGAGGACGGCGAACTCGACCAGCGCTTCTTCGGTGCCCAGTCGTTCCGGCGGACTGCGTTCGCCGGCGACCACACCGGCGAGTCGATGCTGAACACGCTGGTGGACCGGGCACAGGAGCTATCGGTCCCCTACCGCGAGAACGTGATGATTACGACCCTGCTCGCGGACGGCGACCGAGTGTACGGGGCAGTCGGGTTCGACGCGGACACCGGCGACTACCTGCTCATCAACGCCGGAACGGTCGTCCTCGCGGCCGGGGGGTACGCGGCGATCTACAACCGCCACACGTCGAGGGACGACGAGAACAACGGCGACGGGCCGGCGCTGGCTTACGACGCCGGCGCGGCCCTGATGGATATGGAGTTCGTCCAGTTCCACCCGACGGGGATGGCCGTCGACGAGGACGACCCCGAGTGGGAGCCCTGGAGCGGCCGCCTCGTTACAGAGGCGGTCCGCGGCGAGGGGGGCCACCTCTACAACGCGGAGGGCGAGCGGTTTATGGAGCGGTACTCCCCGGACCAGATGGAACTCGACGCCCGCGACGTGGTCGCCCGCGCCATCGCACAGGAAGTCGCCGAGGGCCGGGGCACCGAGAACGGCGGCGTCTCCCTCGACCTCTCACACAAGAGCCGGTCGTTCATCCGCGAACGCCTCCCGAGGATGTACGAGCGGTTCGATGACCTCGGGGTGGATATGGCGTCCGAACCGGTCGAAGTCGCGCCGACGGCCCACTACGGCATGGGCGGCGTCGCCGTCGACGAACACGGCGAGACGAGCGTCGACGGCCTGTTCGCCATCGGCGAGACGATGGCGGGCGTCCACGGCGCGAACCGCTTGGGCGGCAACTCACTCGCCGAAACCGTCGCGTTCGGGGCCGTCGCCGGGGAACGAATCGCCCAGCGTGTCGACGGGCCGGGTCGGCTTCCGGACCACGTCGTCGACGACTACGCGAAACCGCAGCTGCGTGACCTCGCGGCGCTGGCAGGGCGTGACGGCACCCACGAGGTCAGCAGCGTGTTCACCGGCCTGCAGAACCTGCTGTGGGAGCACGCCGGCATCCTCCGCGACGAGGACTCCCTGCGGGCCGGACTCCGCGAACTCGACACACTGCGGGACCGGGTCTCGGACCTCGATGTCGGCCCGATTACGAGCGACTCCTTCGAGTTCGCCGTCGACCTTGGGTTCATGCTGACGACTGCGGAGGCCGTCCTGCGCGGGGCCCTCCAGCGGACGGAATCCCGAGGGGCACACTACCGGACCGACTACCCCGACACCGACCCGGACTGGCGGCGGAACATCTACTACGAACGGGCCGACGTCGGCGGGATGTCCACGCACACCGAGACGGTCGGAACGCCCAGCGAGACCGTACAAGCCGCGCTCGACGAGGGACACGAACTGGACTACCACCAACTCGAGTAGTCAGCCGAGAACACCGTCGAGAGCGCCCGGCGACCCGAAGTCCTCCGGCTCGAGGTCGGGGTGTTTTGACCGTCGGGCCCCTGTCACTGGTAATGAGTGAACACCCAGAACGTCTCGCGGGCGTGTCCGAGGTCGACTGTACCGGACTGCAGGCATTGGTCACGGGGTCGACCAGCGGCATCGGCCGCGCCGCGGCGCTCGCCCTCGGGCGACTCGGTGCGGACGTTATCGTCCACGGCCGCGACCCCGAGGCCGGCGCGGCGGTCGTCGAGGAACTCGCCGGAACCGGTGCGGACGCGACGTTCGTGCAGGCGGACTTCGCGGATGTCGACGCGGTCCGGGACCTCGCGGCCGCCGTGCGCGAGGAGACCGAGGGCCTCGACCTCCTCGTCAACAACGCCGGCGGCCTGTTTCGGGACGGGCGGCTGACCGACGCCGGCATCGAGTACACGTTCCACGTCAACCATCTGTCGCCGTACCTCCTGACGGCCGACCTGCTCGACCAGCTCTCCGAGGGGGCTCGGGTCGTCACGACTGCCTCCGGCGCTCACAAGGGGGCCTCGCTGAATCTGGAGCGGGTGCAGGGCTCGGACCCTTACACCGGGTTTACGGCCTACAGTCACTCGAAGCTCGCGAACGTACTTTTCGCCCGGGAACTCGCTCGACGACTCGACGTGGCCGGCCGGGAGGTTACCTCCAACAGTATCCATCCGGGCGCGATTCCCGGGAGTGGGTTCGCTCGGTTCCTCCCCGGCCCCCTTCCGGGCCTGTTCCAGCGACTCGAAGCGCTTCCCGGGGTCACGTCCGTCGCCGACGGGGCCGCGGAAATCCTGTTCGTCGGCGTCTCCCCACGCACTGCGGAGGTATCCGGACGGTACTTCTTCGGCCAGCAGGCGCGCACACCCTCCGCGGCCGCCCGGGACGGCGAGGCCGCGCGACGACTCTGGACCGAGAGCGCGAGGATGCTCGACATCGAGGAGCCACTGGCAAAACGCGACCAGAACCCTATCGCGGCCGACGAGGGAACGGACCCGAGCGAGCCCTGATTCCCCGTGAATCACGACCGTATTCACGCACGGGAACCCGCTCACCACCGCGACCGGTGGTCGGTCGGGCGTATCGCGTCGGTTGCGGAGCAGGACGGTCACTGTGTCGTCACGGTCACCCCCGAGGCCGGTGAGGCGATAGACCTCGTCGTCACGCTCGCCGTTCGCGACCTGTTCGTGAGTCGGCTGGATATTGAGGAGGGAGAGTCGCCCGTCGGTGAACGCGTCTGGTACCGCGAGCACGGCGGCAACACGCCGTAGTCCAAGAAGCCGGCGACCGCGTTCTCGATTCGGCGGAGGCTGTGTGGGCCCGCCGGTTGAACCGCGTTACGGGTCCGAGGGGGACGCGACCACGTCCTGGTCAGTCGGTCCCTGCCCGTCGTACCGGGCGACGTATCGGTCCAGTTGGTCGGCGTCGTCAGCGCCGGGAAGCCTCTGCTCGGCCGTCTCGCAGGTCGCCTCGACGCCGAGGCGCTCACAGACGAGGTCGGCCGTCGCCGCGGCCATCTGCCGGTAGGTCGTCAGCTTTCCGCCGATGATGGTCGCCATGTTCCCAACCCCGTCGTCGGCGTGGTCGAGGTGGACGAAGCCACGCGAGATGGAACGGCGGTCGGCCTCGGCCTCGTCGGGGGCGTAGAGCGGGCGGACGCCCCACCAGGTGCGCTCGACGCTCGCGTCGGCAACCGCCGGGAGCATCGCCGCACACTCGTCGATGCAGGTCTGGACCTCCCAGTCGGCGCGCTCGTAGTCGTCGGGGTCCGGCGACGGCACGCTCGTCGTCCCGAGCACCGCCTCGCTCTCGTGGGGGACCACGATGTCGCCGTCGTCGGGGGCCCGACACCGGTTCAGGACCGGCCCGAGCGAGTCGTAATCGACCGAGACCATCACGCCCCGCGCCGGGGCCATGTCGACCTGGAGGTCGGCCATCGACGCGACTTGGCCCGCCCACGCGCCGGCCGCGTTGACCACGTGCTCCGGGTCCAGCGTCTGCGACGCCTCCCCGCCGAGGTGAGCGCGCTGGACGTCGCCGTCCCGGAGCGTCAGGTCGGTCAGCGGCGCGTCCGGGTGGACGGTCGCCCCGTGGGCCGCCGCGTCGGCGGCGTTGGCGGCGACCAGTCGGGACGGGTAGATGACCCCGTCCGGGACGCGGATGGCCCGCTCGACGGCGTCCGTGACCGCCGGGACGAGTTCTTTGACCGCTGTCGCGTCTAGTACCTTCGTCTCGATGCCGGCCGCCTCGCAGGCGTCGAGTTTCTCCTCGAAGTACGCCGGGTCGTCGGCGGCGAGTTGGAGGAACAGTCCGCCGGTGTCCCGGATGCAGTCGCCCGCGATATCCTTGAGTATCCGGTTCTCCTCGATGCACTCCTCAGCGCCGACCAGGTCGGACTCGGCGTACCGCGCGCCGCTGTGCAGCAGTCCGTGGGACCGCCCCGAGGTCCCGCCACCCAGCCCGTCACGGTCGACGAGGGTGACGTCGACGCCACGGAGTGCGAGGTCGCGGGCGACGCCAGCGCCGGTCGCGCCGCCACCAACGACCAGCACCGTGGTATCTGTAGACATAGGTATCAGTTTGGCTCCGCACGTATTCCTCTACCGGACGTGACACGCCGTCGGAACGGTGTTGACGCGGGTTGCGCTCACTCGCTTCCCGCCCCTGTCGCCTCGCTCACGATCGCGGTGAACCCCACCGCTCGCAGGCGGTCGGCCAGCGGCGTCCCGATTGCCGAGGCGGGGGTCAACACGCCCCCGGAGAGCGGCGAGTCGGTGTCGTCCTCCAGCAGGCACATCCCGGCCTCGCCCAGCATCCGGGCCGTTGCGCCGTACCCCGGCCCCCAGTCGGCCCCGAACTCCGCCTCGACGGTGAAGGGGTCGTCGTCGGCCGTCCGGCGGCCGAGCACCCGGACCGTGAAGTACCCCTGTTCGGTCTCCTCGCTCGTCGGTCCCTCGCCGGGGTCGGGGAAGACGTACTCCTGGATGCCCGACCGGAGCGGGCCGACGGCCATCGCCGCCGAGAACAGGCCGAGACCCCCGGCAACCGCCCCTGCCGTCGCCGCACCCCTGAGGCCGCGCCCGGTGGGAATCACCTCCGAACAGCGGAACTCCCGCCCCCACGGATAGTGCAGGAGGGCGTTGCTCCGCCTGACGACGCGTTCGTTGACGGGAGCCATCGGCGACGGTGCCGTCCACCCGCCCCGAAGCGAATCCTTCCGGGGCCGTCGCTGTTCGCCGGGGTCGACGCCCTCACGCTCGCCCGGTGGGGCCAGCGAGTACGGGTTCGCCAGCGCCCGCCGAACCGCCGGGTCATCGGCGGCTGCCTCGAACAGTTCGCCGAAACTGGCCAGCGTGCCGCCGCTGACACCCCCGCTGCCGTCCTCGACGTAGATGCGGACCGTCTCGCAGGGGGCACCGAACTCCTCGCGGGCGAACGACTGGACGAGTGCGGTCCCGATGTCCGCGGGCACGGAGTCGAACCCGCAACTGTGAACGATGCGCGTCTCCGCCTCGACCGCGGCGTCGTGGAACCGGTCGACCGTCTCGCGAATCCAGTTCACCTCGCCGGTCAGGTCGCAGTAGTCGGTTCCGGCGTCGATGCACGCCTCGACCAGCGGCGTGCCGTACGCCGTGTACGGCCCGACGGTCGTACAGACGACCGCCGTGCGTTCGGCCATCGCCCGAAGGCTCTCCGGGTCGGTCGCGTCGCCGAGGAGTATCGGCACGTCGTCCCACTCGGTGCCCGCGGTGAGGTCGGTTGCCAGCGAGTCGAGGCGCTCCTCGTTCCGGCCGGCAATCGCCAGTGCGACAACGTCGGAGTCGTACTGCTCGGTGAGGTACTCGGCGACGAGGCGGCCGGCGACGCCCGTGGCACCCCAGACGACGATGTCGTACTGTCGCTCGGTGTCGGCCATTTCTCCGGTGTAGGGGCTCCGGGGTCTAAGGTGACAGGTTCGTCTCCCCCGAACGCGCCGGAGCGTACCGGGGACGAACGGACGCGACGGAAGCGGTTACTTACGCTCGCTCGGCGTGGAACACCGCAGGCAGAGAACGTTCTCGGCGACCCAGTTGACGTCGGTCGACCCACACCGGGGACACTGATAGCTCGCATTGTTGTACTCCGTCGTCCCGCGTGGCGCGGCGAGGTAGCCCTCCGTGACCACCGCGTCGAGCAGGGTGGGGAACCGCTGGCGTTTGAACGTCGCCCTGTGGGCGAGGAACCGGCCCGGTGCGGACGGGTCGGACCCGTGGAGGTCCTCCCACGAGACGGCGATTTCCCCGTTCGCGGTGCTTCGCGCGACCTGCTGGAGCGGCGTCGCGGCCGCCACGAACAGCGGCGTCGTGCTCCAGTCGTGCGGGTCGTCGACCGACTCGGTGGCCTCGCGGTAGGCGTCAGCGGCGTCCTCGTACGCCTCGGCGGCGTCGTCCGACCCGCCGACGAGTCGCGCATCGGCGACCAACTCCGAGAGGCAGGCCTGTTGTGTGGGATGGGAAAGCGCCGTCTTGAGGTCGGTCGCAACCGCCCCGGCCTCGGTACCCCGACTGGCGGCCCGGTCCGGGCGACCGGCGACGCGGTAACAGATGGCGCTCGTCAGCAGGTGGGTAACCCCGTCTCCGACCCAGCCCTTCTCGTCGGCGTCGAAGGGGTCCTGCCCAGGACGTGGCTCTGCGAGTGTCGTCCACCCGGCCCGCGCGAGGGCGTTGCCCGCCGCCTCGTACCGCCGGTCGGCGATGGCGGCGACGGCGTTCTCGTGGTAATTCTCCTCGTGGATACTCATATACTGAATCAGACTCCTACGGCCACAAGAGTTCCTAAACCGGAACCGACGTGGCTCCGGCGTAGGATTCCGCCGAATGGGGCGGTCGGCTTACTCGTCGCTTCCGGCCAGCAGTTGCTTGATTTCTTCCAGTTTGAAGTACGAGGCGAGGCCGAGAATCGTGACGGGCCAGAGCCCGACGAACTGACCGCGCTGTTTGTCGCCGCTCACGTAGTAGAAGTACAGCGCGAGGGCGACCGACCCGACCGACGCCAGCACGGCAGGACTGAGGCCATCAGTTCCGACTCCATCCACGGTTTCGACAGCCGTCTCATTATCTGACTGACTCATAACAACCGTTGGGGCTGTACAGGGATAGCACTTGTCCTCGTGTCAGAGGCGGTGTTCAGATAAGGATGAAGAGTGAGGCGGAACGATCTTTGAGTGGTTCATGCTCGAAATCGCCCGCCTCAACGAAGGTAGCGATTGCTTCGAATTAGATTTTCTGGAGCGAGAGGCGACACCCGAGCCTGCGATGAAGCTTGGTATCCGACTCCATCTGGCTTGACCATCACTTTTGTATACAATTTCGATTTTATATAGGTTGGGTGTCGAACGCTGCCGAACGACCGTTCACAACTGGGTGCAGAAGGCCGATCTACAGCCGACCGATGGCGCTGATCCGGATCACGTCGCGGTTGACGAAACCGTGATCCAGCTCAACGACGAACGGTTCTGGCTGTACGCTGCTGTCGATTCCGACACGAACCGCTTGCTGCACATCAAGCTCTCTCCGGCGAGAAATCAAGCGATTACCGAGATGTTCCTCGCCGAACTCCGCGACAAACATCTCGTCGATGATGCAGTCTTTCTCGTCGATTCAGCACCGTGGCTGCAAGCAGCTCTCCACCGCCACAGCCTCGATTACAGATAGGAAAAACATGGTAATCGGAACAGCGTCGAACGTGTGCTTCGAGAACTAAAACGCCGAACCAACTAGTTCTCAAACTGTTTCAGCCACGCCGAAGCAAACACCGTCGAAAATTGGCTGCAAGCGTTCGCCTTCGCATGGAACCAGCTTATCTGAACACTACCGTGTCAGAGACGGCGGTTCTGCGGGATTGGCGTCGCCGCGCTCCGGGCGGACATCTCGGACATCTGGCCGTTCCGTCTACGGGGGTCCCACGGCCGCGAACGGCCGGACCCTTGCCAAACCGTTTCGTAGCTACGACACCGAGTACGGGTATGAACGACACGAACTCGGATATGCTGATGCTCCTCGCCGGCGTCGTGATTAGCGCAATCGCCGTACTGGAGTTCTACCCGGCGTGGAAGAACACCCGGGAGTCGTGACCGCGTGACGGGCCGATGGCCGGTTGACGGAGGGGGCGTCCGAAGTGCCGGAGTAGCAAGAGAGAGTGAACGGATTACGGATTGAGCGGCGTCTATAGCCCCGCTAAACACATTCACTATGGATAGATTGTGAGTCGTGAGTGCCGAGGCCGGCATTTTTGACGATCGACGTAGCCGAGGAACTCCTGTCGTAGCCCGAAACAGTTCGGTCAGCCCCCAGTGAGCGGGCAGACACGGATTTAAGACCGTCGCCAAGCAATCGGTCGGTATGGCCGCCGAGATTTCCGACCGGGTCCGTGAGATAGCGGAGGCTCGCGATCTTCCGGAGTCCGAGGTGTTCGAACGAGCGCTCGAACGCGGACTCGAAGACCTGTGGGAAGACCTCGTGCTCGCCCAGTACCTCGACGGCGAGGTCGACCGCGAGGAGGCCGTCGAACGCGTCGGCCGGGCGAAAGTCGAACGTGCAGAGCGGGAGCGCGACCTCGTCGAGTAAGACGTAGACTGGGCGTTGAATGCGTGACGCTCGCTGCCGTCTCGGACGCGGGATCGCTCATTCACCTCGCCGAAATCGATTCGCTAGCTCTCCTGTCGGCGTTTGAGACGCTCCTGATCCCGGAGACGGTCTACGACGAGATCGAACGAGGCGGTCTTCCGGACGGGATCTCGGATCTCTCGTACGACCTCGTCGACGCCGAGGAGAGCAGCGTCGACTCCGACGAACTGGATCCGGGTGAACGCGCCGCAATCGCCGTCGCCAGGGACCGTGAGATCGTTCTCCCGACGGACGATCTCGCCGCCCGGGACTCGGCGTCGGCGGACGGCATCGACGTACACGGCTCGATCGGTGTCGTCGCACTCGGGTACAGCCGTGGGTTACTGGACCGGGACGACGCGGCATCGCGTATGCGGGCGCTCCAGCGAGAGACGAGCCTCTTCGTGTCCGAGGCTGTCGTCGAGCGCGGCATCCGGATGCTACGACCACCGGAACGAGCACGATTCATAGGCGTCTCAGAGAGTCAGCGAGCGCGGTGAACAGACCGGGATTCTCGGATGAGGGTCTTCACTCCCGCGGAATCCGCAGTTCGACCGTCGTCCCGTCGTCGGTCGAGCGGATCGCCCATTCGCCGTCGGAGGCCTCCGCGACCCACTTGATGACCCAGAGGCCGACGCCGCTCGCGTGCTGCAGCGGCGTCTCCTCGTCGAGGCCGAGCGCCTCGATCTCCGACTCCGGGATCCCGCTCCCGTCGTCTGCGACCGTGATCGTGGCCCACTCGTCGCCGCGCGTGACGGCGACCTCGACGGTCAGGGCCTCAGCGTCGTTGTGTTCGACCGCGTTTTCGAGTGTCTCTTCGAGCGCCACCGGGAGCAGCGGATGCGCCCGGACCCGGACGCTCGACGGCGCCGAGACGTCGATCGTCGCCGCGGGGGCCTCCTCGAGGACGCGCTCGCAGGCCGTCGCGAGCATCGGTTCGAGGTCGGTCAGCACCGTCTCGGTCTCTCTGTCCCAGAGGTGCTCGACGTGGAGCGCGTTCTCGGTGTTCGAGTGGAGCGTCTCCAGCGCGCTCCGCGCGCGTCGGAGCCGAGCGGTGTCCTCGGTGTCGTCGGCCCCGTCGAGGACCTGATCGAGCAGGCCGAAGACGAGCGCCAGCGTGTTGCGGACGTTGTGCCGCAGCACGCGGTTGACGACGGTCAGGCGCTGATTGAGGCGACGGCCCCGCCGGAGCTCCGCTTCGAGTTCGGCTCGGGTCTCCCGGACCTGGTCGTAGTTGACCCCGGCGAGGCTGCCGACGCTCGCCCCGGTCGCGGCGCCGGTCAGGATCGGAAACAGCAGCTCGTGGGACCGGACCCCGTCGGCCAGGGCGGACAGGTAGGTGAGGAACACGACGCCGGCTCCGATCACCGCGAAGAGAGAGGCCACGAGCAGGATCCGCGACTGTCGCTCGGTCGCGCGCTCGGACCCGCCGACGTACCGGACCGCGTAGCCGATCGGCAGGAGGAGCAACAGCGGCACGCCGATCTCGAAGACCTGGACCGCCGGCGGCTCGGGGTCGACGACCGCCTGGCTCAGGGCGACGCCCGTCAGCGCCCCCCACCCGGCGACGAGCAGCAGCGGCGGTCGGTACTGCGCCGCCCGCGCGAGCCTCGGCAGTCTCCCTCCCGTCCCCTCCGGCGTGTCGGTGCTCATCTGCGTGGATACCGGCCGTTGTTCGGGTCACCACTTGATAATGTCCATTACCAGCCACTACCGCCGGTTCGCCGGAACGGGGTGGCGAACCAGCGGCAAACGGTGACAATAGACAGTATGGAACCACACGACAGCCGACGGGTCTTTTGGCCGGCCGCCCCTACGGCCCGCTATGGCCGAAATCGACCCCGACGACCTCCTGCCGAACGACCGCGTCCAGCAGTCCGTGCTCGACGGCGACGTGTCGCAGTTGACGCGCGGCGCGAGCAACCGCTACGCCGGCGAGGGCGACACCTTCGAACTCGGCGGCGCGACGTTCGAGGTGACGAGCGTCGAGCGGCGGACGCTCGGCGACTTCACCGACGCCGACGCCCGCCGGGAGGGCTCGGAGTCCCTGGAGGCGTACAAGCGCCGAATGGAGCGGGTCCACCCCGGCGACTTCGAGTGGGACGACAGCGACGAGGTGCTCACGTATCGGTTCGAGCGGCGGGACTGATACTGTCGGACACAACTGTTTCAAGATATTCGCCGCCCAGGGCGGCGAAATTCTTCACAGACTTGTGTCCGACAGTATGAATCGTCGCGGAGCCGGACGCCTATGTCGCGGCCTCGCGGATCCGATCGAGCACCTCGCGGCGGTCGCCGCCGGGTCGGGCCTCGATCGTCGCCTCCGTCTCCCCGCCGACCCGGGAGACGGCATCCGCGAGGTCCTCAAGCGGGTAGATCCCGCCGGCCATCGCGAAGGCGTCGGCGGTCGGCCAGATCGCGGCCCACACGCGCACCGCGAGCGTCGGCTCCGCGCCCGGGGCCCCGACGGCGTCGGGGTCGAGCGGGTACGCGGCGTCGTACTGGAACGCCTTCGCCGTCCGGCGGCCGTGGAGCCGGAGGTCCTGGGAGTCGGTCAGGCGGACGTCCCGCAGGCCGTCCTCGGCGAGGCTCGTCTCGAACTCCCGGCTCGCGTACTTCGCCGCGACCGAGAGCAGTCGCTCGGGCGTCCTGTCGCCGGGCGGCGGCGGGTCGAATGAGAGGCCGGTCGTGAAGACCGCCCGCGGGGACTGGTCGACGCCGTCGGGGAGCAGCGCCCCGACGCGGTCGAGGAACGCGGGGTCCTCGTAGACCGCGTTCGTCGACAGCACGGTGACGAATCGGTTCTCGAAGGCCGTCTCGGTCCACTCGTCCGTCTTCGCCCACGGCGCGGTCTCGACGGTCGGGGAATCGGGCACGGGCGGGGTAGGGGCCGGACGGTAGTGAACGCGTCGGCCGGCGCGGCGGCGACGTCGCCGTCGCGCTCCTCAGGGCACGTACCAGATCCCGCGCTCGGTGTCGAGGAGCGAGCCGATCACGACGTGCGGCAGGGCGACGACGCTGATGAAGACGCTCCAGAACGCCACCGCGCCCGGGAGGAGGCCGCTGTTCCCCAGGGGATTCGGGACGAGCCAGTAGACCGCCGCCAGCACCGCGAACGTCGCGAACGCGCCCACGACGAGCACGCCCCAGGCCCGGAGCGCCACCCGCGAGTCGCCGACGAGGTCCCACTCGGGATCGCCGACGTCGTCGTCGCCGACCGTGACCGTCCGGGCGACCTGTCTGGCCGAGTACCAGAACGGGAAGTAGAGCCCGACGGCGACGAGGACGGGCACGACCGCGAAGTACGACGCCAGGAGCAGGCTCTCGCCGGCGTCGACGAGCCACGACCGCCCGCCGCCGCGGACGTACCCGAGGCCGACGTGGGCCGCGAGCGCGAGGCCGTAGCCGCCCGCGGCGAGCGCCCGGGTCGTCCCGAAGTGCTCGGCGTAGGGCGCGAGCCCGCCGGGCTCGACGAGGCCGACCATCAGCGCGCTGAAGGTGCGGAAGGTCCCCGGGTGGAACACCAGCGGGACGAGCATCACGGCCCCGCCGCGGACGCCCGCGGCGAGCAGGCGCTGCGGCCGCGTCTGCAGGTGGTCGGTCCCGGAAGTGGCGTCCAGGACCGACAGCCCGCCGAGGCCGCCCTTCGCCATCGCGACGCCGATCGCGAGCGCGACGCCCGCCACCGGGGCCGCGAGCAGGAGGGCGACGAAGCCCGCGATGAGGGCCAGGTAGGCGGCGACGTACCGCCACCGGAACGAGGGGCGTCGTTGCCGGAGGTTCTCGAAGTGCTCGTAGCCGCCGTGCGGGAGGTTCAGCGCGACCATCCCCACGAGGTACACCACCATCTGTGCCTCGAACGGGACCGCGATCCCGGCCGCGCTCGCGCCCGCGAAGGCGACGAGCAACGCGAGGAGCGACAGCCGGGAGAGGGCGAGGGACGGGTGCGCGTCGCTGTGCAGAAACCGCCGCCGCACCGAACGGAGGCCGATCGCGCTCATCAGTCGGGACGTTAGGACGTGGCACACATAAACGACCGACGCGATTCCAGTCGACTGAAAACGGCGGTCGGAGCGCAAGGGCGTCGCGTCCCTGCCGTCTCGTATGTCACACCGCCTCCCGGACGACGCGACCGTGACGGTCGTCGGCGGCGGATTCGGCGGGCTCGCGGCGGCCGCGTACCTCGGCGCGGCCGGCGCCGACGTCCGCGTGCTCGAACGGCACGACCGGCTCGGCGGCCACGCCGGCGTCCTCGAACGCGAGGGGTTCCGGTTCGACACCGGCCCGTCGTGGTACCTGATGCCCGACGCCTTCGAGCGCTTCTTCGGGCACTTCGACCGCGAGCCGACCGACTACTACGCCCTCGAACGGCTCGATCCCCAGTACCGGGTGTTCTGGAAGGACGGCGACAGCGTCGCCATCCGCCCCGACCGCGAGAACGTCCACGAGGTGTTCGAGTCCTACGAATCGGGCGCGGGCGAGGCGCTTCGGGAGTACCTCGACCGGGCCGAGCGGAACTACGAACTGGCGATGAACCGGGTCGTCTACGAGCGGCGCGATCGCCTGCGGGACTTCGTCGACCCGGAGCTTCTGCCCCTGGCGCCCCGCCTCCGGCTGTTCGGGACGATGGACGACTACGTCTCCCGGTTCGTCGAGCACCCGAAGCTCAAGCAGCTGCTCCAGTACACCCTCGTCTTCCTGGGCGGCTCGCCGCACAACACCCCGGCGCTGTACAGCATCATGAGCCACGTCGACCTGAACCTGAACGTCTTCTACCCCGAGGGCGGCATCGCCGGTGTCGTCGACGCGCTCGCAGAGTTGGCGCGCGAGCAAGGCGTCGAGATCGAGACCGGCGTCGACGTCGCGGAGATCACGGGCGCGGCGGGCGACTTCGTGCTCGGGACCGACGCCGGCCCCGTCGAGTCCGAACTCGTCGTCAGCAACGCCAACCCCGCGCACGTGGAGCGGGACCTCCTGCCGCCGACGGCCCGGAGCTACGACGCCGACTACTGGGCGTCGCGGACGTACGCGCCCTCGGCGTTCCTCCTCTATCTGGGGGTCGAGGGCGACGTCGACCCGCTCGCCCACCACACGCTGGTCTTCCCGACCGACTGGGACGACCACTTCGACGCCATCTTCGAGGAGCCCCGCTGGCCCGAGGACCCGGCGTACTACCTCTCTGTCACCTCGAAGACCGACGACGGCGTCGCCCCCGCGGGCCACCACGCGGTCGTCGTGCTCGTCCCGATCGCCCCCGGCCTGGACGACGGGCCGGAGATCCGCGAGCGCTATGCGGAAAAGATCCTCGCCGACCTCGCGACCACCACGGGCGTCGACCTCCGCGATCGGATCGTCGTCGAGGAGTCCGCCTGCGTCGACGACTTCGCGGCACGGTTCGACGACCCGCGCGGGACGGCGATGGGGCTCGCCCACACGCTCCGGCAGACCGGGCCGCTCCGCCCCGCCCACCGGGCCGGCCTCGACGGCCTCTACTACACCGGCGCCTACACCGCGCCGGGCATCGGGATGCCGATGTGCCTCGTCAGCGGCGAGCACGCCGCGGAGGCGGTCTGTGCGGACTACCCGGAGGTCGCCGCCGAGGCACCGCCACCGACAAATAACTGAAAAGCATAATTTCTATGAATATACTACCATAAGTCATATTAGCCGCGGCGTGGTCAGTTCCATCCACGAATGACCGACGACCGCATTCTGACGACACACATCGGAAGCCTCCCGCGAGCGCCGGACCTGCTCGAACTGCTGAAGCGCCGGCAGGACGGCGAGGCGGTCGACGAAGACGTCTGGCACGAGACCGTCGTCGAGGCGACGAAGACGACGATCGAAAAGCAGGCCGACGTCGGCCTCGACATCGTGAACAACGGGGAGCAGCCCCGCGTCTCCTTCAACTGGTACGTCGCGAACCGCCTCTCCGGCATCGGCGACACCCGCGAGGCGCCGCTGTGGGACGACCTCGCGGACTTCCCCGGCTACGCCGAGGACGCCTTCTCCGCGGAGGGGATCGACCTCACGAAACAGCCCTCGGTCGTCGGCCCCGTCGAGTACGACGGTGAAGAGGCCGCGAAAGAGGAGATCGACACCTTCTACGAGCTCCTGGCGGAATCGGACGCCGACTTCGAGGGGACGTTCATCACCGCGGCCTCGCCCGGCGTCGCGGCCGCGACGCTCGTCAACGACTACTACGACTCCCACGAGGAGTTCCTCTCTGTCGTCGGCGACGCGGTCAAGCGCGAGTACGAACTGATCGCCGAGACCGGCGCGACGCTCCAGCTGGACGCCCCGGACCTCCTGACGACGGGCCACCGCGGCTTCGGCGACCGCCCGATCGAGAAGCTCAAGCCGGTCGTGCGGATGCACGTCGAGGCGCTCAACGAGGCGACGGAGTCGATCCCCGACGAGCAGATCCGCGTCCACACCTGCTGGGGGAGCTACGAGGGCCCGCACCACCGCGACAAGCCCCTCGAAGAGGTCCTGCCGATCATCTACGATCTGGACATCGGCGGCCTCTCGATCGAGGAGGCGAACCCCCGCCACCAGCACGAGTACCGCGTCTTCCGCGAGCACCCCCTGCCCGAGGACTGGACGCTCATCCCGGGCGTCGTCGACGTGAAGACGAACGTCGTCGAACACCCCGAGGTCGTCGCCGACCGCCTCGAACGCGTCGCCGACGCCGTCGAGGACCCCACCCGGATCGTCGCCGCGCCCGACTGCGGCTTCGACACCCAGGCCGGGCTCGCGATGGTCCACCCCGACATCGCCTGGAAGAAGCTCGAAGCGCTCGTCGAGGGCGCCGAGGTCGCCTCCGAGCGCCTGTTCTGACCCCCGGATTCCGCGTTCGGCTCTCCCCCCCCGTTGCCCCCTCTCGATCACTCCCGCGACCCCGGGGTATAAGCGGTCCCGTGGTCGTTCGCGGGGCGTCGGGCGATCCGGGGCCGCGGCCTGCCGCCGGCGAACACCTTTTTGCACCCGAGGGGTCACTACCCCCTATGGCGAACCAGATCCGGACGCTGTACGTCACCGGGGCGGCCGACCCGGCCGGCGCCGAACGGCTGGCGGCCGAGAGCGACCGGATCGACGTGACGTCGAGCGGCCCGGACCGCGCCCTGGAACTCCTCGCCGACGAGGCGATCGACTGCGTCGTCAGCGACTACGACCTCCCCGGCTTCGAGGGGCTGTCGTTCCTCGATGCGGTCCGGGCCGACCACCCGGACCTCCCCTTCGTCCTGTTCACTGCCGACGGCTCCGAGGAGGTCGCGAGCGAGGCGATCGCCGCGGGCGTCTCCGAGTACGTCCCCCGGTCGGACTCCCCCGAGCAGTTCGACGCGCTCGCGACCCGGATCGAGACGAGCGTCGACGCTTACAGGGAGCGGATCGACGACGAGCGCGGCCCGGGCGGGTACACGACCGTCGAGCTGATCCGGGACCTCTACGACGTGACCACCGACACGGAGCTGTCGTTCGAGGAGAAGACAGACCGCATACTGGCGCTCGGCTGCGAGCGGCTCGACCTCCCGTACGGCTTCCTCTCGCGGATCGATCCGGAGGCCGAGAACCCCACCCAGCGGATCGTCCAGGCCCGCGGCGACCACGAGCTGCTCCAGCCCGGCGAGTCGTGTCCGCTCTCGGAGGCGTACTGCCGGAAGACGATCAAGACAGACAGCTTCCTCGCGGTCTCGGACGCGCTCGCGGAGGGCTGGGAGGACGACCCCGCCTACGAGGTATTCGAGCTCGGGAGCTACATCGGGGGGAAGGTCATCGTCGAGGAGGAACTCTACGGGACGCTGTGTTTCGCGTCCACGGAGCCCCGCGGCGTCCCCTTCACCGACGCGGAGAAGACGCTGATCCGGCTGATGAGCAAGTGGGCGGGCTACGAGCTGGAACACGAGCGCGTGACGAGCAAACTCGAACGGCAGAACGAGCGGTTCGATGCGTTCGCGAGCGTCCTCGCCCACGACCTCCGGAACCCCCTGAACGTCGCGGGCGGGCGGCTCGAACTCGCCCGCGAGGAGTTCGAGAGCGAGCACCTCGATGCGATCGCCAGCGCGGTCGACCGGATGGACTCGCTGATCGACGACGTGCTCCTGCTGGCGCGGGAGGGCAAGTCCGTCACCGACACCGAGTGGGTCGACCTCGGCGCGCTCGCGCGCGAGTCGTGGGACGTCGTCGAGACCCCACGGGCCACGCTCTACGTGGAGACCGAGCGATCGGTCGAGGCCGAGCCGGGCCGGCTCAAACAGCTCTTCGAGAACCTCTTCCGCAACGCCGTAGAACACGCCGGGACGGGCGTGGCGATCACCGTCGGCGACCTCGACGACGACTCGGGGTTCTACGTCGCCGACGACGGCCCCGGCATCCCCGCCGAAGACCGCGACTCCGTCTTCGAGTTCGGATACAGCACGGACGCCGAGGGGACGGGCTACGGGCTGGCGATCGTCAGGCAGGTCGTCGACGCCCACGGGTGGTCGATCTCGATCGCAGAGAGCGACGGCGGCGGGGCCCGGTTCGAGATCCGGACCGCGGCCGAGTAGACTCCGGTACCCCAGGGTATGAGGCGTACGGACTCCTATTGAGACCTCTTAGTAGCACTCATCCGCGAGACGGATCGATCTGAGGTATGGTCACGCGACGTGAGTGTGACGCCGAATCGGGGCCGTCGAACGCGCGGGCGGCGCTCCCGGACCTGACGGCCGCCGGATCGGAGGCCGAACTGCTCGCGCGCGCGAGCGAGGCGGCCCGCAGCCTCCTCGGATTCGCGACGGTACGGGCCGAGCTCGAAGCCCTCGGGGAGCGTGCCGACGGGTCAGCTGCGCACGCGGACGACGCCGTGCGGGACGCCGCCGCCGCGGACCGAGTCGTCGTCGCGGGCGACTCGGAGGAGACCACCGTCGCGGTCCCGCTCGACGACTCCCGGGTGCTGTGGTTCGCGGGCGAACCGTCCGACGCCGGGTCCGATCCCGACCCCGCGCTCGCGGAGCTGCTCGGACAGACCGTCGCGGCGACGCTCGATCGGCTGGCGCACGCGGACACTCTCGACGACCGCGAGTCGGCGCTCGAACGGAAGGACGAGCGGTTCGATCGGTTCGCGGGGCTACTGGCGCACGAACTCCGGAACCCCGTGGGGATCGCCTCGGGGCACCTCGATCTGGTCGTCGGGCTCGACGCCGACGAGCGCCACCTCGACGCCGCGCGGGCGGCGGTCGATCGGATGGACCGCCTCACCGAGAGCCTCTTGGACCTGATCCGCGGCGAGCCGCTGTCGGGAAACACCGGCGACGTCGAGGTCGGCTACCTCGCTCGCGACGTTTTCGACCGCGTTATGCCGCCGAATGCCACGCTCTCCACCGAGGGGACGATCACCGTGCGGGCCAACGAGCGACAGCTCCGGACGGCGCTGGAGCGGCTTTTCGAGGAAGTCGTCGATCGGGCCGGCTCGTCGGCGACGGTTCGGGTCGGTCCGCTCGCCGAGGGCGGCTTCTATGTCGCCGACGACGGGCCCGCCCGCGAACGGCGCGTCGACGCCGACCCGTTCGTCTACCGGCCCGCGCGGGAGATCGATCGCCGGGATCTCCGGCTCGCGATCGTCCGCGACGTCGCCGTCGCCCACGGCTGGCACGTCGCCGCCGGCTCGGCCGACGGCGCACGCTTCGAGTTCGTGCCGACGGGCGATGATCCCGACGCCGACGCGGATCCGGACGCCGATTGTGAGTCCCCATCGATCTGATTCCCGCTTCGCGAACGCGCCCGGTGGCGGACCCGACGCGCGGACGCCGATCCCTTCCGACAGTCTCAGGCCCCTCCGGCCCCAACGACGAGTCGATGACCGACGAGGACGCCGAGGCCGAGGCGGCGGACGGACAGCTCTTCGAACTCACGCGGGACAAGGTGCTGCTCGTCGCCCTGCTCGTCGTCGGGATCGCGGGCTCGGGGCTCGTCCGCCGGTACCTCGGCGAACTCGGCTACAACGGCCTCGGCGCGCTCGTGTTCGTTCTCGGGTACGGCGGGATGATCTTCGCCATCTGGTACGGCTGGATCCGGCCGATGGACATCACCGGACCGAACTGATAGGGATACTCTCACTGGTCCGCCGAACGCCGTCACTGGGGGTTGCCTTCGGCGGCAAGAGACGAGCGTAATCTCTATGAGCCGAACGGCTGCCGCAACCCGACCTTTGAGGCCGCCCCCGCCCCGTCGACGACCGTGTCGACGAGACGCCGCCGCTACGGGCTCTTGGGGCTCGGACCGCTCGCCTACGCCGCGCTGACCTTCGTCTGGTTCTCCGTGCCGGCGTGGCTCGACGTCGTCGTCGCCGACTTCGGCCTGACGAGCACGCAGGCCGGACTGCTCACGGGCGCGATCCCGCTCACCTACGTCCCGGTCGCGCTCTTCTCGGGGGTCGTCACCGACTACGTCGGCCCCTACCGCGCGATCGGCGCGGGGCTCGTGCTGTTCGAGAGCGCGCAGGTCGGGCGCGCGGCCGCGGACACCTTTCCCGTGCTGCTCGCGCTGACCGTCCTCGTCGGGATCGGTGGGACGGCGATGACTTTCGGACTCCCGAAGCTCGTCTCGGAGCTCTTCCCGCCCGCGGAATCGGGGACGCCGTCGTCCATCTACGTCGTGGGGTCGCTGGCGGGCACGGCCGCGGCGTTCAGCATCGGCCGGGCCGTCCTGGGCGGCCCCCTCGGCGGGTGGCGGCCGCTGTTCCGCTACACCGGGCTCGCGGTGCTCGCGTACGCCGTCTGCTGGTGGCTCGTGGTCAGGCGGACGCCGCTTGATGCGGTGCGGCACGCCGTGGACGCAGACGACCGCGAGGATCTGCCCTCGGTCGCCGCGCTCCGCCGCGACCTCGCGCGCGTGCTCTCGAACCGCTCGATGCGGCTCCTCGTCGTCGTGGGCGTGGTCTACCTGCTCGTGACCCACGGGCTCCAGAACTGGCTCGCGACCGTCCTCCAGTCCCGCGGGGTCGGCGCGGCGCTTTCGGCCTCGCTCGTGAGCGGGTTCGTCGCCGCACAGGCCGCCGGGACGCTCTTCGTCCCCACGCTCTCGGACCGCCTCGGCGCGCGCGGGTCGGTCATCGCCGGCTGTGCGACGCTCTGCTCGGTCGGGACTGGCGCGCTCCTCTTCGCGCCGGTCCCGCTGGCCGTGCCCGTCGTCGGCGCGCTCGTCGTCGGGTTCGGCGTGGGCGGGCTCTCGCCGCTCGTCCGGATGGTCCCGCCCGAACTGGACGGCGTCGGGCCCGAACTCACGGGCACGGCCGTCGGGCTCGTCTTCGCCGTGGGGGAGCTCGGCGGCTTCCTCGGGCCGTTCCTCGTCGGCGCGCTGTACGACCTCACCGGGACCTACGCCGCGGGGCTCGGCGTCGTCTGCGTGGGCTGTCTCGGCGCCGTCGTCGCCGGGCAGCGCCTCCCGGTGTGATAGTGGTTACTCTCGTCTCTTACCGCCGAACGCCGTCACCGGGGGTGGCGTTCGGCGGTAAACAGCGAGAGCAATCACTATGAGACAAGGCGGCCGCGGGACGCTCGCGACGCGCGACGAGACCCGGCCCGTGCCGGGAAGAACGGAACTTTAATACTCGATTCGCGCCGAACTCCCGGGTAAGGATGCTCCCCCTACAGCTCGTCGACAGCTTCCTGCTCAACTACAACGTCGGGCAGGCGCTCCTGCTCGTCTTCGCGTTCGCGACGGTGGGCGTACTCCCCCTGAAGTCCCAGAAACTGCTCGCGCTCAACGCCATCGTGTTCGGGCTGGTCTTCGCGCTCACGCCGCAGGCGATCGTGCCGATTCACTACCTGTTCCTGGGCATCGCCCTGCTCGTCGTCGGCCCGATCCTCTACGCAACGGCGAGCAACTGATTCTACCCGTGTCCCGACTCCGTACCGCGCGCCCCGCGTCCCGGAACGCGACCCTTAACCGCGGCCGTCCGCAACGCGAACTATGAGCGACGGGACTCCTGGCGGGGGTGAGACGCTCGAACTGCCGTGCGGGGAGACGAAGCGCGTCCGCGCGCTCGACCTGGGAATGCGCGAGTTCGAGTGCGCCTGCGGGGAGCGCCACGCGGTCGTGATGGACGTCCACCCGCCGGAGCGGTTCCTCCCGGACTTCCTCGTGTCGGTGCTCAGGGAGGCCGTCGAGACGACGAGCGACGAGATGCCCGAGTTCGGCACGGCCCACCTGCTCGGGATCGTCCTGGAGGAGTTCCCCGGGAAGGTCGTCTCCGCGGACGTCTCCGACGACGGCGACGTCGGCGCCGGGATCGTCTGGGTGACCGACTTCGACTCCCGACGGCTCCACGAGGTCGTCGTCGAGCTCGTCGTCGAACTGATGGACCACGCCGTCAGCCACGCCGACGACGACGCGGCCGTCTCGCAGTTCGAGACGCAGATGCTGGAGTTCGACGTGAGCGAGTTCGTCGAGGAGTACCGCGCCGAGCGGGACCTCGACGGCGACGACGTCTACGCGCGGTAGTCTCGCCGCCGCGGTCCAGCGCCCGCGTCCGACCCGTCTCACACGCGTCGGACGCGCGGACCGCCGGACCGCTCCCGGCCGCGTCAGACGCGCGTCACACTGAAATCTAAGCCCCGTCGGACCCTGCATACCCCTATGAGCACGACCCGGCCGTCCGGGTTCGAGGACGTGCGCGACGTCCTCGCGGCCGCCGACGAGCCGCTGACCGCCCGCGAGATCCTGGACCGCCTGCGAGAGCGCGGCGTCGACGCCTTCGACACCCCCTACCGCGTCGCGACCGTGCTCGGTCAGGCGGCAGAGCGCGGCGAGGCCATCGACGTCGTCGAGGGCAGTCCGTACCGGTATCGGCTCGCCGAGTGAGCGCTCACTCGGCGTCGTCGCGGTCGACAGCGCCACCCGCCGCGTCCGCGGTCCTTCTCGCGATCCACCCGTCCGTTTCCGCATCGCTCTTGGCCCTCCCGCGCGAGTCCCACGTATCGCGACCGCGCTCTTCGGCCGTCGCCGCGGGAGTTACGAATTTCGAAATTGCCTTTCGTATCTCGTAGTAATCCGCCGGGCTTATTACGATGTACGGACTCGAACCGAGTGATGACTGACGAGGACACTTCGCCAGGGACGGCGTCCGAAGACCGGACGATCCTGCTCATCGGCAGCGGACCCATACAGATCGGACAGGCGGCCGAGTTCGACTACTCCGGCGCGCAGGCCTGCCGCGCGCTCCAGGAGGAGGGGGCCCGAGTCGTCCTCGTCAACTCGAACCCCGCGACGATTATGACCGACCCGGAGATGGCAGACCGGGTCTACATCGAGCCCATCACGCCGGAGGCGATCGCGGAGATCATCCGCGAGGAGAACCCCGACGGCGTGGTCGCCGGCCTCGGCGGGCAGACGGGCCTGAACGTCACCGCCGAACTCGCCGAGCAGGGCATCCTCGAAGAGCACGACGTCGAGATTATGGGCACGCCGCTGGACACCATCTACGCCACGGAGGATCGGGACCTCTTCCGCCAGCGGATGGAGAACATCGGCCAGCCCGTCCCCGCCTCGACGACGATCGACCTCGACGAGGGCGAGGAGGTCCAGAGCCTCACCGAGGCCGACCTCCGGGACCGCGTCGACGACGCCGTCGAGGAGGTCGGCGGCCTCCCCGTGATCGCCCGGACGACCTACACCCTCGGCGGGTCGGGGTCGGGCGTCGTCCACGAGAAGCAGGAGCTCTACGAGCGCGTCCGCAAGGGCCTGCGGCTCTCGCGCAACAACGAGGTGCTCATCACCGAGTCCATCTCGGGCTGGGTCGAACTGGAGTACGAGGTGATGCGGGACGCCGACGACTCCTGTATCATCATCTGCAATATGGAGAACATCGACCCGATGGGCATCCATACTGGAGAATCGATCGTCGTCACGCCCTCGCAGGTCATCCCCGACGAGGGCCACCAGGAGATGCGCGACGCCGCGCTGGAAGTGATCCGGGAACTCGGCATCCAGGGCGGCTGTAACATCCAGTTCGCCTGGCGCGACGACGGCACCCCCGGCGGCGAGTACCGCGTCGTGGAAGTGAACCCCCGCGTCTCCCGCTCGTCGGCGCTGGCGTCGAAGGCGACCGGCTACCCGATCGCCCGCGTGACCGCGAAGGTCGCGCTCGGCAAGCGGCTCCACGAGATCGAAAACGAGATCACCGGCGAGACGACCGCCGCCTTCGAGCCCGCAATCGACTACGTGGTCACGAAGATCCCGCGGTGGCCCAAGGACAAGTTCGACGACGTCGACTTCACGCTCTCGACGGCGATGAAGTCCACCGGCGAGGCGATGGCGATCGGGCGGACCTTCGAGGAGTCGATGCTGAAGGCGATCCGCTCGACGGAGTACGAGCCCGCCACCGACGTCGAGAGCGTCTCCGACGAGGAGCTCGAGACCGACCTGCTCGAACGCCCGACGCCCGACCGCACCTTCGCCATCTTCGAGGCGTTCGACCGCGGCTACACCGTCGACGAGGTCCAGGAGCTGACCGGCATCAAGGAGTGGTACCTCGAACGCTACAAGCGCGTCTCCGAGTCGATGGACGCCGCCCAGGAGGGCGACTTCACCACCGCGGCGACCGCCGGCGTGACGAACGCCGAGATCGCCTCGGCGACGGGTGCGACCGTCAGCGAGATCGAGACCGACGTCCCCGGCCGCACGTACAAGCAGGTCGACACCTGCGCCGGCGAGTTCGCCGCCCAGACGCCGTACTACTACTCCTCGCGCAAGCCCGAGTTCTACACGGGCCCCTACGAGGGCGACGCGGCGGCGGGCGAACTCCGCGTCGACCGCGACGTCGAGAGCGTCGTCGTCGTCGGCGGTGGCCCGATCCGGATCGGCCAGGGCGTCGAGTTCGACTACTGCTCGGTCCACGCCGTCCAGGCGCTGCGCGAGATGGGCATCGACGCCCACGTCGTGAACAACAACCCCGAGACGGTCTCGACCGACTACGACACCTCCGACGGGCTGTTCTTCGAGCCCATCACCGCAGAAGAGGTCGCCGACGTGATCGAGGCGACCGACGCCGACGGCGTGATGGTCCAGTTCGGCGGCCAGACCTCGGTCAACATCGGCCACCCGCTCCAGTCCGAGATCGACCGCCGCGGCCTCGACTGTGAGATCCTGGGCACGAGCGTCGACGCGATGGACCTCGCGGAGGACCGCGACCGCTTCAACCGCCTGATGGACGATCTCGGCATCCTCCAGCCCGAGGGCGGCTCGGCGACCAGCGAGGAGGAAGCGCTCGAACTGGCGAACGACATCGGCTACCCGGTGCTCGTCCGCCCCTCCTACGTGCTCGGCGGCCGCGCGATGGACGTCGTCTACGACGACGAGGAGCTCAAAGAGTACATCGAGGAGGCGGTTCGGGTCTCCCCGGACAAGCCGATCCTCATCGACGAGTTCCTCGCGGACGCGATCGAACTCGACGTCGACGCCGTCTCCGACGGCGAGCGCGCGATCATCGGCGGCGTGATGGAGCACGTCGAGAGCGCGGGCGTCCACTCCGGCGACTCGGCGTGTATGATCCCGCCGCGCTCCCTGGACAGAGGGACGATGGCGCGCGTCCGCGAGGTCACAGAGGACATCGCGACCGCGCTCGACACCGTCGGCCTGCTGAACGTCCAGCTCGCGGTGAAGGACGGCGACGTCTACGTCCTCGAAGCCAACCCCCGCTCCTCGCGCACCGTCCCCTTCGTCTCGAAGGCGACGGACGTCCCGATCGCGAAGCTCGCGGCGAAGGTGATGGCCGGCGAGACGCTCGAAGATCTGGACGTCGACGAGAAGATCCCCGAGGACGTCAGCGTCAAGGAGGTCGTCCTGCCGTTCGACCGCCTGCCGGGCTCGGACCCGCGCCTCGGCCCCGAGATGAAGTCCACGGGCGAGGTGATGGGGACGGCCTCGACGTTCGCGAAGGCCTACGACAAGGCCCAGGACGCCACCGGCAAGCCGATCCCCGAGTCGGGTACCGCGTGGGTCGACCTCTCGGCCGAGGAGTTCCCCGAGCCGGATTCCGAGGACGGCAAGGCGCTCCGCGAGGGCTATGCGACCCACTTCGACCTCGTCGAGTTCGACGACGAGGAGGACCTGGCCGCGGCGCTCCGCGCCGGCGAGATCGACCTCGTGGTCTCCCGCGACCGCGACCCCCTCGAAATTTGCGTCGAAGAGGAGATCACCTACTTCTCGACGACGCCCTCGGCGTTCGCCGCGCTCGAAGCGCTCGACGTCAAGGACGACCCGATCGACGTCGAGGCCGTCTCCGACCGGCCGCGCCGCGTCGAGTCGTGGGGCGCTAGCGACGACTGATAGTGATTACTCTCACTGTTTACCGCCGACGCCACCCCCGGTAACGGCGTTCGGCGGTAAGAGACGAGAGTAATCACTATAAGGAGGCTGCGGTCGTCTCTCCTGCGCTCAGCGACCTCTTGGGAGCGATCCCGGGCCCGAGATAAGGCGTCGGCGGGGGCCGTCGCCTTCATTTGCATCGGGCGACAACCGTAACGTATCGATGAAGCTGAAACAGAACGTCCGACATTTTGCGGCGAAGCAGGCGCTGACGCTCCCGGTCGTCGGCAACGCGGTCAACGACAAACTGGTCGATCTGCACACCCGCGTCTTCCTGGAGAAGGCCGACGCGGACCGGCGGGACGAGCGCGAGGCGCATCTGGACGACTTCTTCGACGCGACGATGGACACCTACGTCGCGGCGCTGGAGGCGGGCTACACGGAGGCGAAGGCCCGCGAGATCACGCACGTTCAGGCGAATATGGACTTCTACAACCACGGGTGGACCGAGATGATGGAGTACCCGACCGACGAGGTCGAAGCCCACTACGAGCGGTACGAGGAGTTCTTCGAGCGCTACTCGATCACGATCGCCGATCCGCTCGGTGACTTCCGCCCGGAGGGCGGGATCGCGGACGCCCCGTCGACGCCGGAGAAACTGGACGATCCGGAGCACCCCCACGCGGAGGGCGGTTTCGCCGATGACGTCTACGTCGAGACGGAGGACGGGCTCGTGGTCGGCGGGCAGGACGAGCCGGACGACGTCGACGTGGGCAAGGCCCCCGGGGCGTGACCGGCGCGTCGGACTCCGGACACCGCGCCGTTTCGTCTCGGACAGGCACACGCAACGCCGGGTTGCCGAATCGTCCCGGGTCGCGGGAAGACGAGCGGGCTCTTACTGTAGTCTCCCGAACTCGAAGCCGCTCGCTTCGGTGTCGCGGTCGCCGTCGTGGCCCGCGTCGCTCTCGACCCGCTCGTCGATCCGATCGGCCACTTCGTAGCCCGCGAGGACGCCCCCGTTGAGCGACCGCTCCGGATACTGCGCCGCCGAGGCCATCCCGGCGTAGTAGACGCCCTCGCCGACCTCGCTGTCGAGGTGGTAGGGGACCACGAGGTCGAGGTAGCCGCGCTCGTAGATCGGCGCCGCGCGGGGATTGCGGGCGATCCTGAACTCCGAGACCGATCCGCGGTCGAAGTCGGGGAACATCGACTCGATCTCGTCGAGCCACGTCTCCCGGACCTCGTCGTCGTCCATCCGCCACAGCTCCTCCTCGCGATCCTGGACGTACGCGGCGACATAGAGGAGGTGGTCGCCGCCGTAGCGCGCCCGCTCGACGAAGTTCGTGTGCTCGATGAGCGCGCCGAAGGGCGCGTCGTGGGCGACGTTCAGCCAGTAGGTGTCGAGCAGGGACTCCTCCAGCGTGGCGAGCCCGCAGACCGCGCCCTGGAAGTCGATCTCGCAGGCGTAGCCCGTCAGCGACTCCAGGACGTTCGGCATCGTCGCGACGACCGCGGCGTCGACGTCGTGAGTCTCCGTGGCGTCTGCGCCCGGCGCGGCCTCCGTGCCGCCGCGGTCGACCGTCAGGGACTGCACCCGACCGTCCGCGACGGTGAGGTCGGTGACGGGCGCGTTCGTCGTGACGTTCTCGCGGCCGACGGCGTCGAGCAGGGCGTCGAGGAGGACGCCGAAGCCGCCGTCGAAGTAGCCGAGGACCTCGCCGCGGAGGAGGTCGCGCTCGCCCCGGAACCGGACGCGGCCGAGGAACCACGCCGCCGAGATGTCGTCTTTTCGATCCCCATACTTCCCGTCGAGAAGGGGATCGACGAAGTTCTCGTAGACGCTCTCTGTGGTGTGTTCCTCCACGAAGTCCCGGACGGTGACGTGCTCGTACTCCGCGAGTTCGTCGTAGGCGTCGAAGTCGGGGACGAGCCCGCGGACGTCGACCCCGAGGGTGAGCATTCCCAGTCTGTACTTGTCGTAGAGGCTCATGTGCGGGTACGCGAGGATCTCCCAGGGCGTGTCGAGCGGGTGGACGACGCCGTCGACGTAGTAGCCGTTGGTGCCGACGCGCCACTCGATCCGGTCGCCGAGGCCCAGCTCCTCGGCGAGCTCGACGATGGTCTCTTCGGACTTCGAGAGGTGGTGGTAGAACTGCTCGATGTCGTCGCCGGCGGTCTCGTAGGTCGCCGCCAGTCCGCCGATCCGGTCCGACGCCTCGAACACCTGGACCTCGTGGCCGTGCTGTTGCAACCGATAGGCGGCCGCGAGTCCCGCGATCCCGCCGCCGACGACGCCGATCATACGCCGCCTACTCGGAGCGACGAAAAGTGCTTTCCGTTCCGTCCGGTCTGATACTGTCGGACACAACTGTTTCAAGATATTCGCCGCCCCGGGCGCCGAAATTCTTCACAGACTTGTGTCCGACAGTATGAGTCCCGCGGGGCCGCGGCCGTCTCGACGGCGCTCCCGGCCATCCCGTCGCCGTCGCCCGCGTTCGGTTCGCTACCGTTCGCTACCTTTTTACCGGCCGTTGGGCAACGAAACGCGTATGCAGACGGTCAGGGCCCCCGCGACGAGCGCGAATCTCGGAAGCGGATTCGACGTGTTCGGCGTGGCTCTGGACCGTCCCGCCGACGTCGTCCGCGTGGAGAAGGCCGACCGGACAACCATCAAGATGCGCGGCGTCGGCAGCCAGTACATCCCCGAGGACCCCGACAAGAACGTCGTCGGCGCGGTCGCCGACGCCCTGGACGCGCCGGCGCACATCGAGATCGACAAGGGCGTCCGCCCCTCCTCGGGCCTCGGCTCCTCGGCGGCGAGCTCGGCCGCGGCCGCGGTCGCGCTGAACGCACTCTACGACCGCGGCTACTCCCGGCAGGAGTTGGTCGCCGTCGCCGCCGAGGGCGAGGCCGTCGTCTCCGGCGAGGCCCACGCCGACAACGTCGCCCCCGCCCTCCTCGGGGGCTTCACCGTCGCCCGCGGCGACGCCGTCACGACCGTCGACGCGTCGATCCCGCTCGTGGCGTGCCTCCCGGAGATCGCGGTCTCGACCCGCGACGCCCGCCGGGTCGTCCCCGAGTCGGCGTCGATGGAGGACGTCGTCCACACGATCGGCTCGGCGGCGACGCTCTCGGTCGGGATGTGTCGGAACGACCCCGCCCTCGTCGGCAGCGGGATGGACGAACGCGTCGTCACGCCGGCCCGTGCGGAGCTGATCACCGGCTACGACGCGGTCCGCGAGGCCGCCCTCGATGCGGGCGCGACGGGCGTGACGGTCTCGGGGGCCGGCCCGGCGGTCATCGCGGTCTGCCGCGAGTCGGCCCGGCGGGACGTCGCCTCGGCGATGGTCGACGCGTTCTCGACGGCCGGCGTCGAATCGCGGGCGTATCAGACGCGCGTGAGCGAGGGCGCGACGCTGTACTGATCGGGAACACGGGAAGCAAAGAACAGAACGGATACGGCCGCTCAGACGCCGCGGCCCTGGAGCTTCTCCTCTTCGGGGAGCGAGGCGTTGGACTCGCCCTTCATCCCCTTGCCGAGGTTCGAGGCGATCTCCGCGAGCGTCTCGGGGTCGTCCCAGTTGTTGACGGCCTCGACGATGGCGCGGCCCATCGCGGGCGGGTTCTCCGCGCCGAAGATGCCCGAGCCGACGAAGATGCCGTCGCAGCCGTGGTGCATCATCAGCGCCGCGTCGGCGGGCGTCGCGATGCCGCCGGCGGCGAAGTTCACGACCGGGAGCCGCCCCATCTCGGCGGTCTCGTGGACGAGGTCCGCGGGCGCCTCGTGCTCGCGGGCCCACGCCTCGCGCTCCTCGTGGGTCTTGCCCTGGAGCTCGCGGATCGCGCCCTTGATGTTGCGCTGGTGGTGGACGGCCTGATTCACGTCGCCGGTGCCGGCCTCGCCCTTGGTGCGGATCATCGCCGCGCCCTCGTCGATCCGGCGGAGCGCCTCGCCGAGGTTGCGTGCGCCGCAGACGAACGGCGCGGTGAACTCCCGCTTGTCGATGTGGTAGCGGTCGTCGGCGGGGGTGAGCACCTCGCTCTCGTCGATCATGTCGACGCCGACGGCTTCCAGAATCTGGGCCTCTTTCGTGTGGCCGATCCGGGACTTGCCCATCGCCGGGATCGAGACCGACTCGACGATCTCGGCCACGTCGGCGGGGTCGGCCATCCGCGCGACGCCGCCGCGCTTGCGGATGTCCGCGGGGACGGCCTCCAACGCCATCACCGCGACCGCGCCGGCCTCCTCCGCGATCTTCGCCTGTTCGGCGTCGACGACGTCCATGATGACGCCGCCCTTCTGCATCTGTGCGAACCCGCGCTTGACGAGATCGGTCCCGCGGCGGAGTTCGGACAGATCGGTCTCCTCGGACATATAGAGTAATTGCGGCCGGACACACTTAAACGAATCACTCGGGCTCCCGCCGCGTCTGGCCGGAATCGGCACCCATTTTTCCCGCCGCACCGAGCGGTCGATAATGGCATCGTCCGACGCGTCGTCGCCGCTCTCCCGGCTCGTCTCCGGCGCGGGACTCCCCGATCCCGAACCCCTCCCGCGGTGGCTGGCTCCGCTGCCGACGTGGCTCGAAAACGTCGGGCTCCGGTTCGCCTGGGTCGTCGTCGCGATCAACCTCCTCGGGACCCTGTTCGGCTTCTGGTACTACGGCTTCCACCCGCTGCCGCTGTCGGATCCGCTGATCACGTGGCAGTTCGCGGCCGAGCCCGTCGTGATGTGGCCGTTCGTCCCCGACAGCCCGCTGGCGACGCTCTTTATCGCCCTGGCGTTCGCCAGCTGGAAGCTCGGCCGGACGAACGAGTACCTCGCGGCGCTGGCGTTCTTCGGCTGCTGGAAGCTAGGCCTGTGGACGCCGTACGTCCTCGCGGCCTTCGCCGAGCCGTTCCTGCGGACGACCTGGCTCCCGCTCTATGTCTTCCTCTTCGTGAGCCACCTCGCGATGGTCGTCGAGGCGTTCGTCCTGTATCGGATCGCGGACTTCCCGGTCCGGGCGGTCGCCGTCGCGCTCGCGTGGTACGGCTTCAACGACGTCGTCGACTACTTCGTCCCGATCGTCGGCGACCCCCACCACACGTCGCTCCCGGTCGCCGACGCCGCCGTCGTCGGGGGGTCGACCGCGCTCCAGCTCGCGGCCGCCGGCGCGGTCGTCCTCACGTTCCTGGCGACGTTCACCGCGCTGGCGACCCGGGTGAAGAAACTGGAACTCCGGCTCGCCGGGTCGGGGTCGGACTGACCCCGCCCGCGCCTTCGCCGCGCCGACTGCCAGCCTTTTCCCCGCGCCGCGCATACCCCCTCCGATGAGCGACCTCTTCGACGCCGTCTCCGGCCTCCCGCTCTCGATCGAGTCCACGGACCGAACGCGGCGCGACCGCGACACCTCCAGCGGCTTCGTCCGGACCACGACGACGTTCCGTCTCTCCGGCCCGGACGCCGAGGGGACGACCCACACGGGCCGCGGCGAGGACGTCACCTACGACACCGAAGACCACGACGCCCTCGCCGATGCGCCCGCCTTCGACCTCGAAGGCGAGTACACGTTCGCGTCCTTTTCGGAGCGGCTCGACGACATCGACCTCTTCCCGACGAAGGACCCCGAGCGGGAGACGGGGTATCACTACCGCCGCTGGGCGCTGGAGTCCGCGGGGCTGGATCTGGCGCTCCGACAGAACGACCGCTCGCTCGGCGAGGCGGTCGGCCGCGATCCCGACCCGATCCGCTTTGTCGCCTCGATGCGGCTCGGCGACCCGCCGACGACGGACCGCCTGAACGCGATGCGCGACGAGTATCCCGACGCCGAGTTCAAGCTCGATCCGACGCCCGACTGGGACGCCGACCTGATCGAGGCGGTCGCCGCCACGGACGCGGTCCGGATCCTCGATCTGAAGGGGCTCTACGAGGGCACGGAGGTCGACGTCGAGCCGGATCCGGACCTCTACGCGCGGCTCGTCGACGCGTTCCCCGACGCCGTCATCGAGGATCCCGCGCTCACCTCGGAGACGCGCCCCCTCTTCGACGGCGAGGAGGGGCGGATCTCGTGGGACTACCCGATCACGGGCGTCGAGTCGGTCGAGGACCTGCCGTTCGAGCCGCGCTGGCTGAACGTAAAGCCCTCGCGGTTCGGGACCGTGCAGTCGCTCTTCGAGACGATCGAGTGGGCCGAGGCGCGCGGCGTGCAGTTGTACGGCGGCGGGCAGTTCGAACTCGGCGTCGGCCGCGACCACATTCAACTCCTGGCCGCGCTGTTCTACCCGGACGGGCCGAACGACGTCGCCCCCGGCGGATACAACGACCCCGAGGTGCGGACGGGGCTTCCGACGAGTCCGCTCGACGCGCCGGCGCACTCGGTCGGGCTGTCCTGGGACTGAGCGGCGAGCCCTCTGCCGGTCTTCAGTCTCTCGGGGCGGGATTCAGCGACTCGACCGCGGATCCTCGAGTCTCCGTTCCGGCTTCCCCGACGGTCTCCGGCGGCGTGATGTCGGTGACGGTCACGACGTACGTCGCGCCGCACTCGCACTCGGTCGTGGGTGCGTCGGTCGATCGCTCCAGCCACTCGCCGCAGTCACACCGGATTCGGATACGTTGTGGAGAGCTCACGGACACCACTTGTAGGTTAGTCAACAAGAGATGGCATAGTAGTTTTGATGCGAAGGCGCCGTGACGACCCGTTCGCGACTCCGGACCGCCGTTCGGAGCTCGGTCGTTCTCGGACAGTACCGCGCGGCGACCCGTTCCCGGAAACCGCCGCCGAGATCTCGGTTACGCCTCGTCGAAGCCCTCCTCGAAGACGAAGGTGCCGTTGCGCTGGACGACCTCGCCGTCGACCTCGATCACGGAGTCCTCGCTCATATCGACGATCATATCGACGTGCTCGGCGCTCTCGTTGCGCTCGTTCTCCTCGCCGACGGTGTCGGGGTAGGCGGAGCCGACCGCCATATGGACGGTATCGCCCATCTTCTCGTCGAAGAGCATGTTGTAGGTGAAGCGGTCGATCTCGCGGTTCATCCCGATGCCGAGCTCGCCGAGGTAGCGCGCGCCCTCGTCGGTCTCGAAGACGCCGTCGAGCACCTCCTCGTTCCGGCCGGCGCTGTAGGACTCGACCCGGCCCTCCTCGAACCGGACGCGGACGTCTTCGATCTCTCGGCCCTGGCGGTACAGCGGCATATCGAAGTGGACCTCGCCCTCGACGGAGTCCCTGACCGGCGCGGTGAACACCTCGCCGCCGGGGAGGTTGGCCTCGCCGAAGTCGTTGAGCGTGTGGTTGCCCGCCAGCGACATCGTGACGTCGGTCTCCTCGCCCGAGCGGATCCGCACTTCGTCGGCCTCGTCGAGGATCTCGACCATCTGTTCCTGGTGCTCGCGCTGTTCGTCCCAGTCGAGGCCGACGGCGTCCCACACGAAGTCCTCGTAGGCCTCGGTGCTCATCCCCGCGAGCTGGGCGTTGCCCGAGGTCGGATACTGGGTGAGGCTCCAGGTCTTCGAGAGCCGCTCCTGGAGGACGGGCTTCATCGCGCGGCGGTAGGCGGCGTTGCGGTCGGGGTCGACGTCGGCCGTCTCGGTGGCGTTTTCGTCGCCGCGGACGGCGATGTAGGCGTCCATCTCCTCGTACATCGCCAGCAGGTGTTCGGGCGTCTCGAAGTCGCCGTCGTGGTTCCGGAGGAACGCCCGGGTCGCCCGGGAGTCGCTATTCAGGAGGACGGGGTGGGCGCCCCGCTCGGCGCACTCCTCGTGGAGCGCGACGACGAGGTCCTCGGCCGCCGAGGGCGCGCTGATGACGACGCGGTCCCCGGCCTCGATGCCGGTCGAGTGCTCGGCGACGATCTGCGCGTGCTCACGGATTCGCGGGTCCATATCAGCCCGTTGGCCGTCCGGACCAAACGCCTTTCGCACCGCCCGGTCGCGGGGGCCGATTCGGGTCGCCGCCGATCCGGCGGCCGAAAGCGTATACTATGCCTCTGGCGACCAGTCGCGCTCGCCCGCGCGGATCGCCGTCTCCAGCCAGTTCTCCTCGGGCGGGAGGGGACACGAGAACGTCTCGCTGAACGCGCAGAAGGGCGTATAGGACAGATTGAAGTCGACGACCACCTCGTCGCCGTCGTCGAGGTCGCCCTCGGGGTGGAGTTCGATGTAGCGCCCGCCGCGGTAGGTCTCCTGGCCCGTGGTCTTGTCGCGGAACGGCACGAAGATCGGCTCCTCGCGGTCGTCGGGGCGCTGCTTGTAGCCCTGGAGTTCGTGCGTCTCGCCGTCGACGTCGAAGGCGAAGGTGACGACGCGGACGTATCGGACCTCCTCGCCCGCGGTCGTCTCCATCGGGACCGGCTCGGGGTCGTCGTGGACGGTCGCCGTCGCCTCGATCCGGTACTCGGGCGCGGGCGCGAAGTAGTCCAGGCCGTCGAAGTCGTCGCGGTGTTCCGGCGGCACCGGCGACTGCGGGTGCGTGCCGAAGAACTCGTCTTTCTCCTCGCGGTTCGCCCGGAGCGTCTCGACGTACTCGCCGTCCGCGCCCTCGCCGTCGGACGCGGGGCGCTCGTCGGCATCGTCGCTCATAGCCGACTTACGGCCGCCGCGCCGTAACCCTTGACGGTTCGCGCTCGCGCCCGGCGCGGGAGTTCGTCCCGACGGTCACGCCGAGCCGGCGCCGTGGTAGTCGTGACCGGCCACGAGCGCGACCGCGTTCGCGAGGAGGAGGGCGACGAACACGGTCGGCTCGCTGCCGGTCAGCCCGCCGGCGAGGAGCGGGAAGTACAGGAACGGGAGGGCGATGGCCGTCCAGAACGCGACGAAGCGAAGCGGCGTGGCGAGGGCCTCGACGGGGCGTTCGATCGACGCGGGCGACGAACTGAGCGCGTCGCGGAGGCGGCCGAGACGTTCGGAGTCGAATGGAGGGAGCGCGTTTGACATCAGTGGGGACACACCTCACTCGCCCCAAGGACTGCCGACAACATATACCCGTACGAGCGTTGGCGTCTGTTCAGCTCTCTTCACCGCGCCGCAGCCAGATCTGACGACGTTTCACGAGGCGATTAGATCCGCCTAGAACATTTATTGAGCCTTCTAATCTTTCGACTGCTATCGCCTCCTCGCAGCCCCTGGACGGACGCCGGCGAGCCCCGCGGGAACCGTCGCCGCGGCAACTGCTCCCGCGGGACGAGCGAGAGCGCGCTTCAGCGGCTTTTTGTGCTCCCGCAATAAGTCCCGGATATCTATGACAGACGACGACGTCCCGACGGCCCGGTCGGTCGACAGCAACCTCTTCGTGACGGTTTCGGGACCGCCGGGCTGTGGGGCGACGACCCTCTGTGAGGGGCTCTCGGAGGCCCTCGACTGCGGGTACGTCTCCGGCGGCGACATCTTCCGACAGCTCGCCGACGAGCGCGACCTCTCGCTGTCCCAGCTCATCGCGAAGACCGACGAGACCGACGAGATCGACCACGCGCTCGACCACCGCCTCCGGACGATCGCTGAGAAGTGGGGCGCCGCGAACAAGCCGTTCGTCCTCGAATCGCGCCTCGCGGGGTGGCTCGCGGGCAACCGCGCGGATCTGCGGATCTGGCTCGACGCGCCCGAGGAGGTCCGCGTCGACCGGACCCGCGACCGCGACGAGATGGAGGCCGAGATGCGCGTCCGCGAGGTCAGCGAGGCCGGCCGCTACAAGTCCTACTACGACATCGACGTCACCGACCAGTCCTTCTACGACCTCTCGATCAACACCGCCCGCTGGACGCCCGAGGCGACCCTGGAGATGGTCCTCACCGCGGTCGAGGAGTACGATCCCGAGGTCGACGAGGGGGCGTTCCACACCGACGACATCGAGCTGTAACCGTCGCCGGCGCCGTCGCCGTTCCCCGTCTGTCTCTACTCTAGGGCCGGGACACCAGCTTCCGGACCCGCGGGAGTTCGCCGCGGATCGCCCGCCGCTTCAGGAGCAGGAACCCCGCGAAGATGACGAGAAAGCCCGCCGCGGTGTAGACCGTCGGCACCTCGTCGAGGACGGCCCAGCCCGCCAGCGCCGCGGCGATCGGCGCGACGTAGGAGACGAGGTTGATCTCGATCGGGCCCAGCCGGTCCAGCAGGTCGAAGTAGATCAGGAAGCCGAGCGCGCTCGCGACCACGGAGAGGTACGCGAGCGCCGCCAGCGACTCGGCGTTCCAGACCGCATCGCCGAGCGACTCCCCGAGGCCGAGGCTCACGCCGTGCATGATGAGCGCGCCGCCGACCATCGACCACGCCTCCATCGTCTCGATCGGGAGCGACGCCTCGATCCGGCGGGTCAGGACCGAGCCGAGCGCGAACGCCGCGGCCGAGCCGAAGATGAGGAGCTTCGCGACGGCGCCGCCGGCGAGCAGATTGTCCGGGTCGGGGTTCGAGAGGATCACGACGCCGACGAGGCCCAAGAGCAGTCCGGCGATGCCGACGGCCGTGAGCCGCTCGTCCGGGAGGAACAGCCGGGCGAAGCCCGTGGTCAGGACGGGGCTGAGGCTCACGATGACGGCCGCGGCCGCCGAGGTGACCGCGGGGTCGGTCTCGCCGATGAAGAGCAGGGTGTGGTAGCCGGCGATGAGCAGCGTCGCGCCGACGGCGACGAGCGCCCACTGGCCGCGGCTCTCTGGGATCGGCTGGTCGGTGGCGTAGAACGCGTAGCCGAGCATCAGGACGCCGGCGACGTCGTAGCGGAGCGCCGCGAAGAGGACCGGCGGGATGTACGCGAGCCCGGCCTTGATGGCCATGAACGCCGACCCCCACGCCGCGGCGAGCAGGACGAAGAGCAGGAGGTTCCGGTAGCGGGTCACAGCGGACGTCCGCTCGGCTCTGCCCTCAACGTTTCGTCTCGCGGGGGGTCACTCCGTTTCGGTCGTCGGCTCCCCGCCCGCGTCTGCGTTACGCGTCCGCCTCGGCGGCCCGCCGCTCGTCGCGGATCGCGCGGATGACGTCCTGGCGGGCCACGATGCCGACGACGCGATCGTCCTCGACGACGGGCAGGCGGTTGATGTCGCGCTCGTCGTCCGCCAGCAGATCGAGGACGTCGTCCAGCGGCGTCTCGGGGCCGACCGCGACGACTTCCGTCGTCATCACCTCCCGGATCGGCTTGTCCGCGTTCCGGAGGAGGTCGATCCCCAGGTCGAGGTCGTCCCAGGAGACGTCGATCGCGTAGGTGAGCGTCTCCATGAACGGCGGGAAGCCGACGGGGATCCACAGCGTCCGCTCTTGGACCTCGAAGAGGCCGACGAGGTCGTGCTGGGTCACGATGCCGACGAGCGCGCCGTCGTCGTCGACGACCGGGAAGCCGTTGAACTCCGCCTCGGCGAGCCGGCCGAGGACCTCGCTCACGTCGTCGTCCGGCGAGACGGTCTCGACGTCCCCGGTCATCAGATCGCGCGCGGTCAGTTCGGAAATGCGGGCCATACCGACGCGGTTCGTCGCCCGGCCGGCTAACAATTCCGGTGCGGATCGGCCGCGCCGTCGGCGGTCGAATCGCCCGGCGCTCTGGGTCATATTTAAGAATCAGCGCGAGATAGTGAACGTATGGCCGCTCACGGCCGTTCGACGCTCCGTGACCTGTTCGATGACTCGCCGACGCCGCACATCGCACACCCCCCGCGCACCCACCACCGACACTTCTACGTCGCCACCGACGGCTCGTATCGCCGCGACGGCGACGCGGGGGGGCTCGGGGTGGTCATCGAAGCGCGGGACGGCACCCGCGTCGCCCGCCTGTCCCTTCCCGACACGGCGCCCGACAACAACGTCGCCGAGTACCGGGCGCTCCACCTCGGACTCGACGTGTTGGCGGCCCGAGCGCCCGCTGACGCCCGCGTCGGCGTCCTCGTCGACCACGACGCCCTCGCCGCGGCGGTGAACGGCGAGGTGCTCGCGGGGGGCGGCGCCGCCGACTGGCGGCCCAGCGGCCGAGAGCGTGTCCCGCCGGGCAGCGAGACCCACTGGCGCGGCATCTGCGCTCGGATCGCCGGCTTCGCCGAACTCCGGGCGGCGCGGATCGACGGCCGTGAGAACCCCGCTCACCCGCTCGCGAACGCCCCGGAGGAGTACGCCCACGTGAACCGACGGGCCGACCGCTGTGTGATCCCGGAGCCGATCGGCGCCGACCGGGCCGCCGAGGCCCGCGACGCCGGCCGGTCGACGACCGGGGAGGGCGCGAGCGACACCGAGCCCCAGTACCCGCCGCCGTCGCGGTTCGAGGGACGCGCCAGCGACTGATAACGTCTATTGCCAGTCATTACCGCGGTTCGCCGGGACGGGGTGGCGAACCAGCGGTAAACAGTGGCAATAGACGTTATGATCCTCCCTACTCCTGTGCGTCGACGACGGCGACGCCCGCGAGGTTGACGATGTCCTTCACTTCGTCGCCCCGCTGGAGGACGTGGACCGGCTTGTCCATCCCGACGAGCATCGGCCCGATGGCCTCGGCGCCGCCGAGCCGCTGGAGGAGCTTGTAGCCGATGTTGCCCGCCTCCAGGTTCGGGAAGACGAGCACGTTCGCGGGCTCGTCGAGCTCGGAGAACTCGTAGGTGCCGTTGAGGATGTCCTCGACGACAGCCGTGTCGGCCTGCATCTCGCCGTCGACCGGGAAGTCGACGTCGTCGTCGCCGTGGAGCGACTCGACGGCGTCGCGGATCTTTCTCGTCCCCTCGTTGTCGACGCTGCCGAAGTTCGAGTACGACAGCATCGCCGCGCGCGGCTCGACGTTGAACCGCCGGGCGAGCTCGCCCGTGTGCTTCGTGATCTCGGCCAGCACGTCGGCGTCAGGATCGAGGTTGACCGTCGTGTCGGCCGCGAAGATGACGCGGTTCTTGAACGTCAGCATGTACACGCCGGCCGCGTACTCGGCGTCCGGCGCGGTGCCGATGATCGAGAGCGGCGGCCGCAGCGCCGAGGGGTAGTGGTGGGTCAGCCCCGTCAGCATCGCGTCGGCGTCGCCCTGTTCGACCATCACGCTGGCGAGGTAGTTGCTGTCGCCGCGGACCAGCTCGTGGGCCTCGCGCTTGGTGATGCCCTCGCGCTGGCGGAGTTCGTAGAGGCGGTCGGCGTAGTCGTCCCAGTCGCCGTCCCAGGGGTCTGCGACCTCCGGCTGGAAGTCTAGGCCGAGGTCCGCGGCCGTCGCGACGATCTCGTCGGCGCCGCCGACCAGCACGGGGTGGGCGATGCCCTGCTCTTGCATCTGGTAGGCGGCGCGGATCATCTTCTCGTCGCTGCCCTCCGCGAGCGCGACCCGCTTGGGATCGGACTTCGCCTTGTTGAGGACGACGCGCATCATTTCGCGGGACTTGCCGAGCCGGGCTTCGAGGCGCTCCTCGTAGGCTTCGAGGTCGACCTCCGTCCGAGCCGATCCCGACTCCATCGCGGCCGCCGCGACCGCGGGCGCGACCTCGAAGAGGACGCGGGGGTCGAGCGGCTTGGGGATGACGTAGTCGGGGCCGAACTGGAGCGGCTGGTCGCCGTAGGCCTTCACGACGGCGTCGGGGACGTCCTGGCGCGCGAGATCGGCCAGCGCCTCGGCGGCGGCGCGCTTCATCTCCTCGTTGATCTCGGTCGCGCGCACGTCGAGCGCGCCGCGGAAGATGAACGGGAACCCGAGGACGTTGTTGACCTGGTTCGGGTAGTCCGAGCGGCCGGTCGCCATGATCACGGTGTCGTCGCGGGCGGCCTTGGCGTCCTCGTAGCTGATCTCGGGGTCGGGGTTCGCCATCGCGAAGACGATCGGGTTCTCCGCCATCGAGGCGACCATCTCCTGGGAGACGATGCCGCCGACCGAGAGGCCGACGAAGACGTCGGCGCCGTCGATCGCGTCTTCGAGCGTCTCGTCGTCGGTGTCTGTGGCGAACTCGGATTTGAATTCGTTGAGATTTTCTCTATCGGTCCCGATGACGCCCGAGGAGTCACACATCACGATGTTCTCCTTCCGAACGCCGAGGGAGGTATAGAAGCGCGCGGTGGCGATCGCGGACGCGCCCGCGCCGGAGAAGACCACGTTCAGGGCGTCGAGCTCCTTGCTCACGACGTCGGCGGCGTTCAGGAGCGCCGCGCCCGAGATGATGGCCGTGCCGTGCTGGTCGTCGTGGAAGACCGGGATGTCGACCTCCTCGCGCAGGCGCGATTCGACCTCGAAGCACTCGGGGGCCTTGATGTCCTCCAGATTGATGCCGCCGAAGGTCGGCTCCATCGCGCGCACGGTGTCGACGATCCCGCCGGGGTCGTCGAGGTCGAGTTCGACGTCGAACACGTCGATGTCGGCGAAGCGCTTGAACAGGACGCCCTTGCCTTCCATCACGGGCTTCGAGGCCTGGGCGCCGATGTCGCCGAGGCCCAGGACCGCAGAGCCGTTCGAGACGACGCCGACGAGGTTGCCCTTGGCGGTGTACTCGTAGGCCCGGTTCGCGTCCGCGTCGATGTCGCGACACGGCGCGGCGACCCCCGGGGAGTACGCCAGCGAGAGGTCCCGCTGCGTGTTCGTCGGCTTCGTCGTCGAAATCTCGATCTTGCCGGGAGGATCCTCGCGGTGATACTCCCGCGCGTCGTCGTCGAGTCCCATAGCGGCGGCGAGGACAGCGGCACAAAAAAAGGTATCTGTCGAACGGTGATTCGACAGACGACGAAGAGTAACTCGGAGGCGAGTCGTCGCGGCCCCCGGTTCGGCTCAGTCGAGCCTGCGGACCGCGTGCCGCTCGACCTCGAAACCGTCGTCGAGACAGGACCCGACGGTCTCGGTCGGCCACTGGCCCGTCTCGGTGATGACCTCGATTCCCCCTTCTGTGAGCAGCGCGGTGTCCTCGGACTTCGCCCCGCGGACCGTCGGGTTGTACGCGTAGCCGAGCGGCGCCTCGACCCGCTCGTCGCCGTCGGGCGCGGCGAACCACTCGCGGCCGGCGAAGCCGGCGGCGCCGCCTTGGTGGTGCTTCCGCCACTCGCCGGGTTCGCCGACGGCGTCGTAGGCGCCGCTGATCGCCTCGAAGACGTCGCCCGCGGTCCGCTCGTCGTCGGCGTCGACCGCCCGCCGCGTGGCGTCCAGCGCGGTCGCCTCGACGCGCATCGCGGCCTCGTGGCGGTCGGACAGCCACTCCGGCGCGTCCGCGAACGCGACGGTTCTGGTCGCGCTGGCGTGGAGGCCGCCGCGCTCGGCCGTCACCGAGAGCACCGCGTACCCGCCGAGTTCGCTCCGGGAGGGCGTGAAGTGGCGGTACGACTGCGCGCGCTCGGCGCCGCCGACGAGGACGACCGGCGCCTCGACCCCGCGGGTCGCGAGCGAGACGCGCAGGCCCGACGCGACCTCGTGTTCGGTATCGCCCGGCTGGAGCTCCCGCGCGACCCGTTCGAGCGCGTCGGCGACGTCGCGGCCGAGCGACCGGTACCGCTCGCAGTCGGTCGGCGACAGCGGCCGCCGGAGCCTGCTCGCGTCGATCTCCCCCAGTCCGGGGACGTCGAAGTCGGCCGCGCCGTCGCCCGTCGTGGCGTCCGCGACGGCCTCGGCGAGCGACGACTCGTACCACGGCACCGACGAGACGTCGACGGCGTCGGGGAGTTCCTCGCGCGCGAGGCGCTCGGCCTCGATGTTGTCGGTGACGGCGACGAATCCGTCGTCCCGCGTGTAGCCGGCGGCGGCGACCCCCACGTCGGCGGCGCGGCTGACGACGTTGCTCCCGCCGGTGAGCCAGGCGAATGAGTTCGGGCGGCCGAACCAGACGGCGTCGAGGCCCTCGCTGTCGAGGAACTCGGCGAGGCGCTCGCGCCGGTGGTCGAGCCGTCCTGTCTCGGCTGTCATACCCCCGCGTTTCGTCGCCGGGGTTTGAAACGTGTCGAAACGCGGCCGCCGCGGAGGGGCCGTTCTCACCTGCCCGAACCGAAAGAGCGATTCAAGTAGCTCCGGGCCCGACCCGGGAGTATGGACGCGCGTCTTCGTCGTCTCGTCGGAGTCTCGGCGGCGCTCACGGGGATTCTGATGGTGCTTGGCGTGTACACCGCGGCGTCGGGCGCGGGGCTGACCTGCGCCGGGCGCTGGCCGCTCTGTGACGGCTTCCTCGGGCTGTTCCCGGCGAACTGGAGCAGCTTCGTCGAGTGGTTCCACCGCCTCGTCGCGATGATCACCGGGTTCGTCGTCCTCGGGACGACCGTCTCCGCGTGGCGCCGCGGCGCCGACCGCCGGGTCCGCCCCGCGCTCGCGGGCGCGACGCTCCTCCTGCCCTCCCAGATCATCCTCGGCGCGCTCACGGTGACGACCTACCAGTGGGTCGTCCTGCTGGCGCACTTCAGCACCGCGTCGCTCATCTTCACCGGCGTCGCGCTCGCCGCGGCGTGGGCGTACGGCGACTCGGACGCGACGCCGACCCGCGCGCGGACGGCCCTCGCCGCCGCGGGCGTCCTCCTCCCGGTGCTCGTCGTTCTGACGCCGCACGCCTTCGTCACGTTCGGGCCGACCGTCCAGGCGGTCTACTACCTGCTCGGCCTGGCTACCTATGCGGCGCTCCTCTCGGCGGCGGTGTGGTCGGCGACCCGCCCCGCGGGGTCCGCGGACGCGGCCGCCGCGCGCGTCCGGCGGCTGGCGGGAGCGGCGGCGTTCGTCGTCGTCGCGCTGCTCGTCGTCGGCCGACTCGTGTACGGCGGGACGCTCCAGTACGTCTCCCTCGGCGGGACGCTGGCCGCGCTCGCCCTCGTCGCGCTCGCGTGGATCGCCGCGCGCCGCGGCGGCGACGCACCCGGCTCCCGGGGCGTTCCCGGCGGCGACTGACCGGATCAGCCCGAGGCGATTGTGAACTATCGTCCGGTGGGGTCAGCGATAGCAGACGACCGGTCGGAAAGGGTATCGATGAGTGGACGGACGTGTATCGAAGCGGAACGTTGTTATATTCCTCTCTATAACGGGATGGTGTTATGGACAGACGGACGTACCTGAAGACCGGGACCGGACTCCTGGCCGGCGGTCTCGTGGCTGGCTGTACCGGCGGCGGATCGAGCGGTCAGTCCGGCGAATCGACGACCGAAAGCGGCGGCTCCACGGAATCGACGACCCAGGCCGAGACCACCGAATCGGTCGTTCCCTCGACGGTCACGATCGGCTCGGACATCCCGTATCGGCCCTTCGAGTACGAGACGACCTCGGGCGAACTGAAGGGGTTCGACGTCGAGATCGCCGAGGCGATCTTCGCGGGTCAACTCGGCGTCGACTACGAGTTCCAGGCCACCAGCTTCGATTCGATCATCCCCTCGCTGAACAACAACAACTTCCGGGTCATCATGTCCGCGATGACGATCAACGAGACCCGCGACCAGAAGGTCGACTTCTCGGACCCGTACTTCACGGCGTACCAGACTGTGATCGTCCGGAAGGGGAGTTCGATCTCCTCGAAGTCGGACCTGAAGGGACGTCCGGTCGGCGTCCAGAAGGGAACGACCGGCGCCAACGCGGCCGAGGAACTGAAATCCGAGTTCGGCGGCGACCTCGATCTCAAGAAGTACGACCAGATCAACGGCGCGTTCCAGGCGCTCATCAACGGCCAGGTCGACGCCGTCATCAACGACAACACCGTGAACGCCGAGTTCGCGAACAAGCGCGACGACGTCGTCTTCCTCAAGGGCGACGGCGTCGCCGCCGAGAGCGACCAGCAGGCCCCGCCGTACCTGACGCTCACCATCGAGAACTACGGTATCGCGTTCCGCGAGGACGACGACGCCTTCCGCAAGCGCGTCAACGAGGCCCTGGCCGCGATCAAGGAGAACGGCACCTACGACGAGATCTACTCGAAGTACTTCGCGGGATAGTTCCAAGTCACTCCGCGCTTTCGACTCAGCTATGGCAGACTCATATTCGAGCGCATCGCCGGAGGCCAACGCCGTCGCCGACGGCTTCTTCGACGACCGGGCGCTGAAGTACCTCGGCGTCGGCCTGTCGAGTTTCTTCGCGCTGGGCGTCGTCCTCCTGGTGCTCTATATCCTCACGACACAGGTCGACTACGGGCTGATTCCGACGATCCTCCCGCAGTTCATCGGCGCCTACGGGCTGGTGATCGGCATCGTCGTCACGAGCAGCGTCCTCTCTGTCACCTCGGGCATCTTCGTCGGGCTCGCGCGCGTCTCGAAGACCCGGATCACGAACGGCATCTCGGCGGCCTACGTCCAGTTCTTCCGCGGGACGCCGCTGCTCTTCCAGATCTTCGTCGTCTACTTCGGGATCCCGACGCTGTGGCCGGGGACGTTCCCGGTCCAGAACTGGGGGCTCCCGACGGCGATCATCTCGCTGACGCTCAACCACGCGGCGTACGTCGGCGAGGCGGTCCGGGGCGGGATCGGCGCGGTCCCCGACGGCCAGATGGAGGCCGCGCGCTCGCTCGGGATGGGCTACGTGCAGGCGATGCGCGAGGTCGTCATCCCGCAGGCCTGGCGGAACGCGCTCGCGGCGGTCGGCAACGACCAAATCATCCTCGTGAAGGACACCTCGCTTCTCACGGTGATCGCGATCCCCGAACTGATCCAGCAGTTCCGCGACGTCAACAGCGCGACGTTCGACCCGTGGACGCCGCTCGTCTTGGTCGCGATCGCGTACCTCTCGATCACGATCCCGATGGGCCGGCTCGTGGAGTACCTCGAAGACCGCGCCGACTGGGGCGGTGAGACGAATGAGTGACGTCCTCCTGGAGTTCGATCACATCGACAAGTACTTCGGCGACACCCACGTCCTCAAGCAGATCTCCTTGGACATCGAAGACGGCGAGGTCTGCGTCCTCGTCGGGCCCTCGGGCTCGGGGAAGTCGACGCTGCTGCGGTGTGCGAACCGCCTCGAAGAGATCCAGGCGGGCGAGATCCGCCTGGACGGCCAGTCCATCTCCGACCCCGACGGCGACATCAATCGCCTTCGGCAACGGATCGGGATGGTCTTCCAGTCGTTCAACCTCTTTCCGCACAAGACCGCCCTGGAGAACGTCACGCTCGCCCCGCGAAAGGTCCGCGGCATCGACAAGGAGCAGGCCCAGCGCCGGGCCGAGGAACTGCTCGAAGACGTCGGCCTGCTCGGGCAGGCGAACTCCTACCCGAATCAGCTCTCGGGCGGCCAACAGCAGCGCGTCGCGATCGCTCGCGCGCTGGCGATGGACCCGAAAGTGATGCTCTTCGACGAGGTGACGAGCGCGCTCGACCCCGAGCTCGTCGGCGAGGTGCTCGAAGTGATGCGCGAGCTCGCCGACGACGGGATGACGATGATGGTCGTCACCCACGAGATGGGCTTCGCCCGCGAGGTCGGCGACCGGGTCGTCCTGATGGACGAGGGCCGGATCGTCGAGACCGGCGCGCCCGAGTCGTTCTTCGAGGACCCCCAGACCGAACGCGGCGAGCGGTTCCTCTCGAAGATCCTCTGAGCGGCGAGCCCGCTCCCGCCCCCGCCCCCGCCCCCGCCGCCGTTTCGTTCCCGACAAAGCACTTACTGGTCGGTTCGGTAGCCTTGCGTATGACCAACGTCCCCGGCGCCGGCTTCGTCGCCCTCCTCGGCGCGGCGGCCGTCGCGCTCGCCCTCCCCCTCCTCGCCGGCGTGGGTCTGCTCGTCGCGAAGCTGACCGGTCGCCGGCTCCTCCCGACGCTCCTGGCGGTCCACGCGCTCGCGGTCGTCGTCGGCATCGCCTCGCTGTGGTCGGGCACGAACCCGGGCACGCCCGACCTCTCGCTCGCGGCGGCGTTCGGGCTCGCCCGCTTCACGCTCGGCGGGATCCTCGTCGGGCTGCTCGTCGCGCTCGTCTTCGAGGGCGGCCCGATCGCCCTCGGTGCCCTTGCGACGGTCCTGCTCCGCGAGACCGGCTCGGCGCGGGCCGTGTGGTGTGCCACGACCGGGTACGCCGCCGGTGGAATCGGGGGCGCGCTCGCGGGACTACTCCTGACCGGGAACGTCCTGGGCGCCGTCCTCGGCGCGCTCCTGGCGGTCCCGGGCGCGCTCTTCGGCGTCGTGGTCGACGCGACGGCGACCCGGTTCGATCGGTCCGGCTCGGTCGCGTGAGCGTCAGCTTACATAAAGTCCGAGAGCCCGGCCTGGCCGTCGTCGTCGGCCGCTTGGGCGGCCTCGCTCTCGGACTCGTCGCCGCCGTCGTCGCTCTCGCGGTCCATCACGTCCGCATCGAGCGTCTGCTGGGTGTCGTCGCTGTCGCCGTCGCCGTCGGTCTCGTCGGCTCCGTCGCCGCGCTCCCGTTCGCTCCGACCGCCGGCGAACGCGCCGCCGGCGTGCTCCTCGACCGCGTCCGCCCGGAGGTCCGCGGCGTCCTCGACGATCGACTGCACCTTGTTCGTCGTCTCGCCGCTGCCGGTGATATAGGAGACGGCGGCCTCGTCGAGGTCGTACCACGCGGCCATCGCGACCGTGAGGTCCCGCGGCTTGCAGTGGTGGGTCATCGCCGCGAGGAACGGCAGGACGTCGAGGCGGGCGGTGGACATCGAGAAGCCGCCCGACTCCGCGATCGCGCGGACGACCTCGTCGCGGGTCGAATCCCGCGTCGAGCGGTAGGGCGCGCCGCCGTAGCGGGTCCAGCCGCCGCGGGTGTGGTCGCGCGCGGCCGCGACGCCCCCGGCGAGGTTGTCGGTGGCGTAGCGCCACCAGGAGTAGTCGTAGTCGGTGGCGTAGACGCGGCTCGTCCAGACGTCGGCGTTCGCGAAGAACTCGTAGGCGCGCGCCAGTTCCTCGCCCTCGTAGATGAGGCCGACCTTGTCCTCGACCCACTTCAGGAGGTCCTCGGGCGTCTCGTCGACGTCGTAGGCGGTCTGGAGCGCCTCTTGCGCCGGCTCCTCTTTCAGCACGGCGTCGAGGAACTCGAAGAGCCCCACCGCGCGGTTGCGCGAGCCGGTCGTGACGTCGTCGAGGGTCACGTGGTCCGTCCCCTCGGCGCTCGCCTGGAGGTCATTCACGGCCGCCCGGAGGTCGCCGCTGTTCGCCTCGGCGATCCGCTCTAGGGCCTCCTCGTCGAAGCCGATCCCCTCCTTCCGGAGGATGTCCCGCAGGACGGGCACGATCGACCGCGCGGAGACGTCGCGGAACTCGATCTCCCGTGCGGCGTTCCGCAGGCCCTGGGACATCTCGTAGTACTCGTTGGCGATGAGGACGATCGGCTGATTCGCGTCCTTCAGCAGTTGCGTGACCGCCTGCGCGCCGCCGCGGTCGTACTGGTAGTGGATGTTGTCGGCCTCGTCCATCACGACGAGCTGTCGCCCGCCGCCGTCGCCGCCGGCCGAGCCCGAGAGGGTGGCGTTCCGCGAGGCGCGCCCGGCGTAGCGCTCGATGGCGTCGGCGGTCCGCTCGTCGGAGGCGTTCAGCTCGACGACCTCCCAGCCCATGTCGTCCGCAAGCGCGTGCGCCGCCGACGTCTTGCCGACGCCCGGGGCGCCGTGACAGACGACGGGCTCGCGGTGGTCCTCCCACGTCTCGGCCCACTCCCGCAGGGCGTCGCGGGCCTTGTTGTTGCCGCGGACCTCCGAGAGCGTCGTCGGGCGGTACGTCTCCGTCCAGTCGGTCATTACCGGAACGTGGTCGGAGGCGCGTTTAGTGGTTGCGGAGGGGGTCGCCAGTCCTGTTACTCACGCGATGTTTTATGACCGAACGGGGCGAACCGTCGGGTATGAGCGACGACGACAGTGCGGTCGCGATGGACCGCGAGGCGATCGACGACCTGCTCGGCACCGGCGGCGTGGGGGTGTTGGCGCTCGCCGACGCCGACGAGCCGTACGCGATCCCGATGTCGTACGGCTACGACGCCGACGAGCGCGCGGTGTACCTCCGGTTCGGGTACGCCGAGGAGTCCGAAAAGCGCCGGTTCGTCTCGCGGTCCGACGGCGCCGCGCTCGTCGTCGCCGTCGAGGGGGACGACGGCTGGGCGTCGGTCGTCGTCCGCGGGCCGCTCACCGAGGTGCCCGAGGCGGCCATCGACGGGACCATCGTGGAGTCGATCCGCGCGATCGACATCCCCTACTTCACGATCTACGACGAGCCCGCGCGGGACCTGGCGTACCAGCTCTACCGCCTCGACGCCGAGGAGGTCACGGGGCGGCGCGAGAAGCCCTCGATCGGGATCGAGTGAGCGGCCGCGGCCCGCTTTCGACCAGAAGATTCCTACGGGAGCGCGCTCACGCCCAAGCGATGTCACGCCCCGAGCCGTCGCCGTCGCAGGGCATCGCACCGGACGGTCGAACCGTGCTGTACGGCGGAGTCGGAGGGCTCCTGTCGTACCTGATCGGCTACGCGCTCACCTACGCCGTGACCGGCCAGCAGATCGCGAACTCCTTTGCGGCCCGGATCCTGGAGATCGCCACCGGCGACCCCGGCACCTGGAAGCTCGTCGGCTGGGTGTTCTTCAACGCCCACTTCGTCACCACCGAGATCCCCGGCCTGTTCGGGTCCAGCGCGGTGAACCTCGTCGGCCGCGGCGACACCTTCCCGGGCTGGCTCTTCCTCGTGCCGCCGGTCCTGCTCGTCCTCGCGGGCGCGCTCGTCGCGGTCGCAAGCCGGAGCGACGACCTCCTGTCGGGCGCCGTCGGTGGCGCGACGGCGGTCGTCGCGTACCTCCCGCTGTCGGCCGTCGGGGCGTTCTTCTTCGCCATCTCGGTCGGCGACACCGACGCCGGGCCGACGCTCGTGACCGCGATCCTCCTGGCGGGGATCGTCTACCCGCTCGTGTTCGGGGCCGTCGGCGGCGCGCTCGGCTCGTTCGCGTCCGGGGAGTGATCGAACGGCCGACCTCGGCTCACAGCCCGCGCGCGACCATCTCGCCCCAGTGCTCGAAGCCGTAGCGCTCGTAGAACGCCCGCGCCCGCTCGTTTTCGCGGTCGACGTCCAGGACCATCCGGTCGAGCGGGAGGTCCTGCCCGCGGGCGCAGGCGAGCGCCGCCTCGAAGAGGTCGTCGGCGACGCCCGTCCCGCGCGAGGCGGGCGCGAGGTGGATCTCGTTGAGGACGGCGGCGTCCCAGACGAACGAGAGCGAGTCGGGGAGGACGAACGCGTAGCCGACGAGCGAGCGGCCCTCGCTCGTCCTGTCCGACTCCGTATCGGCCGCTGACGCGTCGGCGACGACGACGCAGCCGGGGTCCTCGTCGACGCACCGCTCTACCCACGCGAGCCAGCGCTCGCGGTAGTCGTCGGTCAGCTTCGCCTTGTAAGCGCTCTCCTTCTCGTCGCCGCCGGTCCCCGCGCCGATCCCGCGCTCGAACCCCGTCTTGAGCGCCCACAGCGCGCGGTCGTCGCGCGCCGGATCGTACGGTCGGATGTCGATGTCGCCGTCGCCCGCGTCCGCCTCGCCAGTCATCGGTCACGCTCGACCGCGCGACGCCAAGAGCGCTCCCATCTCTCTTCGCTCAGGCCCGCCGGAGCCGCACGGCCGTCACGAACGCCGCGAGGGGGATGAGCCACGCGCGGAACCCCGTCATCGCGACGGGGAAGAGCCGCTCGACCCGCTGTGGTTCTCCGCCGCCCCCGTCGCCGCCGTTCTCGACGCCGAGGGTCGGCTCCGCGTCGAGCACGGTCCGGAAGTCGAAGTTCCGGGTCGTCCGCGGCTGCGATCCCGACCCCGAATCGGGCTCGGGCGGCGAGAGGTCGACGAACGTCTGGACCCACCCCCGATCGGTCGAGTAGAACAGATGCCCGTCGACGGTGTAGAACTGGTCGTGGATCGGGTAGAGGGCGTTGACCCCGCCCACGACGAGGTCGGGGACGATCGCGGCGCCGACGACGCACGCGACTGCGACGAACGCCACCTCGACGCCGCGCGCGCCGTACCGCTCGCGGATCGCCGACCGGGGCCTGAAGCGCACGTCCCAGACGAGAAGGGCGAGCAGGAGCGCCGGAAACAGGAACGTGTGGCCGACAGAGCGGTGCGCGCCCGAGAGCAGCGGTTCGAGCGCGACGTCCAGGTCGGGGAGGACCGTCGCCGCGGTGACGACGAGCGCGCTCCGGCCGTCGAAGGACTCGCCGAGCAGCGCCGCCGCCAAAAGCAGCGCGATCGAGACGTGGACGAGCGTCGAGGGCACGCGCGCATCTGACGCGCGAGCCGTATTGAACGTTCCCCGAACGCGCGTTCGGCGGCGTCGCGAACGGCGCCCTCGCGTACGCCGTTTATCAACTCGGCGTTCGTCGAACCCTCCCTTCGATACGCTTTTGCGGCCGCCTCGCTCAGGTGAGGCAAGGATGTGTCGAGCGCTCTCCGGCGCGGGAGGCACCGCGTCGTGACCACAGTGCCCAGAGAGGACCTCGCCCGCCGAATCGCGGGCGAGATCACGCTGAGCGACGATCCGGGCGCCACGCTCAGAAAGTGGCGGACCGACTTCGACGTCTCCCAGACCGCCCTCGCCGAGCAGTTGGACGTCTCCTCGTCCGTCATCTCCGACTACGAGAGCGGGCGGCGCGAGAGCCCCGGCATCGGCGTCGTCCGGCGGATGGTCGAGGCGCTGTTGGACATCGACGAGTCACGCGGCGGCGGCCGCATCCGCCAGTACGCCCGCGTCATCTCGGCGGGGTTCGAGAGCGACATCGTCCAGGACCTCCGCGAGTACCCGACGTCGATCCCCCTGGAGACGCTCTACGACGCGATGGACGCGACAGAGCTCGTCCGCGGCGACCAGGACCGGATCAGCGGCCACACGGTGATCAACAGCATCGAGGCGATCACCCGCCTCTCTTCGGAGGAGTTCTACCGCCTCTACGGCCAGTCGACCTCGCGCGCGCTCGTCTTCACCGGCGTCACGCGTGGGGAGTCGCCGCTCGTCGCGATGCGCGTCGTCAATCCGACGCCGAATGCGGTGGTGCTCCACGGCCTCACCGAGGACGACCTCTGGGAGCACGCGCCCTCGCTGGCGACGATCGACGGCTTCTCGCTGGCGATCTCGAACCGCGACCTCGACGAGATGCTGGAGGACCTCCGGCGGTTACCGTAGGGCGGCGCCGACACCCGAGAAACGCTTTCCCGCCCCGGCGACGAACGTCGCCTATGGAAACGACTATCACGACGCCCGCGGCGGACGAAGCCTGTGCCTACTGCGACTCGCGGATCTTCGCTCACGACCCGGTCTGCGTCCGCGACTGCACCGACGACTGCGGCTCGCCCACGTACTTCTGCAACTACGCGTGCCTCTCGGCGTACGTCGACGAGGAGAACCTGATGCGCGGCGACGCCTGCGAGTGGGACCCGGACGCGGACGGCTGCTGCTGACCCGGGGGCGCTACTCGACGTACTCGTAGCGCCGCTCGTTCATCCGGCCCCAGCCGGTGAAGACGAACTCCCCGTCGGGCTGGGTGAACTCCTCGATGTCGACGTCCTTCTCGTGGTTGTGGGCGTCGTGGACGAGCTCGTACTCCTCGAAGTCGAGGTCGTAGCGGGCGTCCAGCTGCGATTCGACGTCGACCGCGTCGATCGCCTCGCGCCAGCCGTCCCGGACGGTCTCGCTGTGGATCTCCGCCTGCGCGCCCGACCCGTAGGACCCGACCAACAGCTTTTCGCCCGCGAGGTCGGCGCCGCGCTCGGCGGCCGCCCGGAGCGCCGACAGCCGGGCGACGTGGACCGAGCCGGTGTACCAGTTGCCGACCTGCCCCGAGACGTCGACGGTCGGCTCGATGGCCTGCTCGTACCACTCCTGGTACCGCCGGGTCTCCTTCAGTTCGTCCATGTACGCCCGGATCGCGTCCTCGTAATCCTCGCGGTCGGCGTAGTCCCCCTCGCGCGGCTGCATCCCGATGTCGTCGGCGAGCGCGTCCTCGATCTCGGTGTCGCGCGTGATGTGGCGGTAGCCAAGCAGGGCGGCCTTCCGGACCATCCCCGGGTACGGCGTGTGGAACGGGAAGTAGACGAAGTCGTCGGGGTGGGTCTCGCCCGCGACCGACTCGTAGTCTTCGAGCGCCTCGCGCATCCGCGCGAGGTACACCTGGATCGAGCGCTGGCCGTCGACGCTGGGGAACTGCTGATTCGGCTTGAGGAAGTCGGTCTCGTCGGCGCTGCCGTAGCCCTGCTCGGTCGAGAGCGCGACGATGTCGGGATCCTCGTCGATCAGCATCGCGACCGCGCCCGCGCCCTGGGTGGCCTCGCCGGGGTCGCCGCGCTCGTAGAGGGCCGTGTCGGTCGCGATCACGAGCGCCGCCCGACCTCGGTTGCGCCCGGCGCGGATCCAGTTGTAGGCGTCGTCGATGCTCTGGGTCCCCGCGAGGCAGGCGAACTTCCGCTCGCCCTTGTTCGCGTGGTGGAAGTCGCCGTCGTAGACGGATTCGAGACAGCCCGCGATGTATGTGGAAACGGGCTTGGAGTTGTCGAAGGCGGACTCGGTCGCGACGTCGATCCGCCCGATGTCCTCGGGCGTGAGGCCTTTGCGGTCCATCAGGCGCTTCGCCGCGTTGGCGCCCATCGTGACGATATCCTCGTAGACGTCCGGCAGCGAGGAGTACTGGATGCCGATCCCCTTCGTGTACTTCCCGGGGTCTTCGCCCTTCACGGGCGCGAACGTGTTGGGAAGGTCCAAGCGGAGCTTCCCGGTCCTGATCTCGATGGCGTCGATGCCGACGGCAGTCATACGTCCGCTATCTCGCGTCCCGCTTATTGATTTGTCGATAGCGCTGTCGACGATCGTCTAACTCCGGCCGGCGTGCGGCGGACCGGATCCCGGATCGAGAGAGAACAGTTCGCCGTCGGCGGTCGAGAGGCCGGATCGACCTACCTGCGGGCGCCGCGGCGGAGCGACGCGCCCGCTCCGAAGAGCCGGAAGCGCCGGCGTGTCGCGGCCGCCGGCAGTCCCGTCAGTCCTCTTCTTCGACGACTTCGGGGTCGCTCATCGCGCTCTGGAGGCTGTCGAGGCCGTTGACCCACTCGGAGACGAGCCCGTACTCCAGGTCCTCGGCGACGGCCATGTCCAGTTCGTCGCCCTCGATGATGCGGGTCCCCGCCTGGACCAGGTAGCCCAGGGCGGCGTCCATATCGTCTTCCGCTTCGGCGGCCGCGGCGGCCTCAACGTACTCCGTGAGCGGCACCTCCTCGGCGGCGCCGGCGACGATGTACTCCTCCGCGGCGTAAAAGACACAGACCAGGCTCGTCTGGACGCCGTCGACGAGCATCTCCTTGTCCTCGCGCGCGGCGTCGTCCTCGATGTCGAGATCGGGCTCGGAGAGGACGATCGTGCGGACGCGTTCGAGCTCCTCGATGGCTTCCTCCTCGTCGAGGCGGCCTTCCTCAAAGGCGGAGACGATCTTCGCCACCGCGATGGCGGCGTCGTCCTGGAGGTTCAAGAGCAGGCGCGCGGAGTCTTCGTTCTCGGGATCGAGGTCCTCCTCCTCGACGCGCGAGAGCCAGTTCTGCCAGCGTTCTTCGGTGTAGTAGGTCTCTTCGGCCTCGGTCATACTCCACCATTTCCGCCGGGATTCAAATGCCTTTCTTGTCGACTGTCGCGAGTCCGCCGTCGACGCCCCCGCTACGCTTCCAGCGTCGCCTCGGTGTCGATCCCGTAGACGCGCGCGGGGGTCTCGACGTGCGCGTTCGCGACAGCGTCGTCGTAGCCCTCCTCTAGGAGCCAGCGGACGCGCCGCGGGACGGTCTTCGGTCCGAGGACCGCACCCGGTCGGTCGGGGTCGTCGACGAAGTCCGTCTCCATCAGGAACGGATCGCCCGCCGCGGCGGCGATTTCCAATCTCTCTTTCTCGCTCATCACGCTCGGGGTCGGCCCCGCGAGCCGCCCGCCCGCGTAGTGCTTTACGACCCTGTGGGCCGGCACGTCTCGCTCTTCGGCCCACTCGGCGACCTCGGTCAGGTCTTCGGTCGCTTCGGTGTGGAGCTGGACGGCGCAGTCGAGCTCATTCGCCAGCGAGAAGGCGTGGCGCATCACGTCGTTCGAGGCCGCCCAGACGGCCTCGGAGACGTCGTAGTGGGGCCGCCCGGACTTCAGCGCCAGCGCGTCGCCGTCGCGGACGTACTCGGCGGCGCGGTCGAGGCCCGCGCACATCAGGTCCGCCGCTTCGTCGGGGTCGAAGCCGCGCTCGTCGACGAGCCGGGAGATCAGGCCGGGATGGACGCCCAGCACGGGCCAGGCCCGGCCGGGGAGGAGGTCGCTCGCGGCGGCGACGACCTCGGTCGTCGTCTCGAAGACCGGGCGGAAGTCGTCTCCCGCCTCGGGCTCGACGCCGAGGTGCCAGGAGGGCTTGTTCACGACCAGCAGGTGGGTGCCGCCCAGTCGGCGGAAGTCGCGGACGGCGTCCAGCCCGCGGCCGTGCTCCGGATCGAGGTGGAGGTGATTGTCGAGTACTGGCGTTCCGAGGTCTTCCATACACGAGGTTCGAAACGGCGGGCAGAAAGGCCACTCGCTTCGGTTTCGACCGCGGGTCGAGGGGCCCTCGTCCCGAAATATGATAGTGTAGTGTTATGATATGGCACACGATGCCCGACGACAAGACCGCGTTCCACGATCGGTACATCGAGGGCTGGAACGATCACGACCCCGAAACCGTGATGGCGCAGTTCGCCGACGGCGGGACCTACGTCGACCCGCTCTTCGACGGGCCGATCTCGGGCGAGGAAATCGGCGAGTTCGTTCGGCTCACCGCCGACCGGTTCCCCGACTTCCGGTTCGAGCAGCGGCGCCTCTTGGACGTCGAGTCCGACGACGTCCGGATCGAGGAGTGGACGATGCACGGGACACACGAGGGGATGCGCGAGGGACTCCCACCGACGGGAAACACGATCGCCCTCGAAGGCGTCAGCGTCGTAGAGCTCTCCGCGGAGGGGATCGAATCCATCCGCGGGTACTACGACCAGCAGGAACTGACGGCGCAGCTCGGCCTCACCTTCCCCGAGGTCATCGGCGAGATCCCGAGTCTGATCTCCGGGGCGGTCCGCGAGACCCTGTGAGCCGCGGTCGGCGTCCGCCCGGAGGGCCGGGCTACCCGTCGTAGCCGACGAGAGTCGGTCCGTCGTCGCCGGACTCCAGGGTCACCCGTTCGGTCGCGGCGTTGCGGAGGGCGTCGGAGCGGCCGAACTCGCCGGGGGCGATCGCGAGCGTCCGACAGCCGTAGGCGTTCGCGGCCTCCAGGGCGGGCTTGAAATCGGTGTCCCGGGAGGCGACGGCGACGACGTCGGCGCGGTCCTCGACGACGAAGCGCGTGACGTCGACCGCCAGCCGGACGTCGACGTCGCCGCTCGTGACGATCACCTCGAAGCCGCGCGCCTCGGCGGCCTGGATCAGCCCCGGCGTCGCGTGCTCGTCGAGGTAGAGCCGCTTTGCGGTCAGTTGGCCGACCTCCGCGGCGGCCTCCCGCACGTCGTCGAGGTCGACGTCGAACTCGTCGCGGAGGACGTTCGGCCCGTCGACGAAGAGCGCGACCCGCGGCTCCTCGTCCTCGGCGCCGAACAGCCGTCCCAGCAGGTCCATAGCCCCGCTACCGCGGGGACCGACATAACGCCGACGATGCGCGGCCTCGCTCGAACGGCCGCCGGCCCGGCGACAGAACATTTGATATATTTATTCATACACTTATTACATCTAGTAGAGTATATTTATACGGAAAAAAGGGAATCCGTTGAACAGAATGAGTTCAGAACTGATCGAGGGTGCCAGTTCGTTCATTATCGTGTCGGAAATGAACGGCCACGACGCGGTCACGGTCCGCTCGACCGGAACCAACGCGACGTACCACCTCGTCGACTACGCCGACGACGCGACTCGGGAGGCGCTCGCGTCGCTGACCAGCGGGCAGTCGGTGCGGCTCGACCTCTCGCGGGTCGGGCGCCGCGGGAACGTCTGCCGGGCCGATACGGTCACGCCGCGGCTCTCTGCCGACGAGACCGAAGCCGAGTCCGCGGCGGGGAGCTGATCGCTCCGTCGCCCTTCGGGCGCTCTCGATCGCCGACGCTCCCGGCCGGACGCTCTCGATCTCGACTGCCTCCTGTCTCCGCCGACGTTCTCCTCGTCGACGCCGGCCCCGACGCGTTTTCCCTCCCTCGCTCCCGCGTAATCGCCCGACTGCGACGCACCCCAAACGACTATCATCACCGTCTATCATTACGGTCGTATGGACGGATTGGACGACGTGTTCGTCGCGGACGCCGTCACGCACGCGTACACCAGACCGAATCGAACTTCCGGGTGCCCCGGTACGCCCAGCAGGTCGCAGAGATCGGCCGCGCCTTAGAGAGCAAGATGCCCGACGGGTACCGGCGGACCGACAAGTCGTTCCTCGGCGACTGGCCGATCGAGAACACCGAGAACGCGGTCTTCCGCGAGAGCCACACCGACTTCGCGGTCATCCACCCGCAGTCGATCACGGTGTTCCACGACGGCCTCACCGCCGAGGGAAGGCCAAGCAGTTCGTCGAGCGCGACCCGAACCGGACCGCCGCGCTGGCGAGCATCGACGCCGTCGGACTCGACGACCTGCAGGCCGAACTGATCGGCCAGCTCGAGGAATTCGACCCCCACGGCGTGAAGGTCTACCCCTCCTACTGGGAGGCCGACGGCACCCACCACGGCTTCAAAATGGACGACCCCGAGGTCGCGTTCCCGTTGTGGGAGCACGCCGCCGACCTCGGCCTCGACGTCGTCGCCGTCCACAAGGCGCTGCCGTTCGGCGCGGTCCCGACGGACTCCTACAAGGTCGGCGACGTCGAGGAGGCGGCCGCGTCGTTCCCGGACCTCACCTTCGAGATCGTCCACGGCGGCCTCTCCTTCGCCGAGGAGACCGGCTGGCAGATCGCCCGGCACCCCAACGTCTACGTCAACCTCGAACTCACGCTGACCGAGCTCGTCACCTCGCCGGAGTCGTTCGCGGAGACGCTCGAAGACCTCCTGTACGGCGGCGGCAAGCAGGCGCTCAACAAGATCCTCTGGGGCACCGGCGCGCCGCACTTCTACCCCGGTCTCCTGCTGGAGCGCTTCTGGCAGTACGACTTCCCGGAGATGAAGGGCTTCGCCGGCACCTTCGAGATCACTCATAGTGATTACTCTCACTGTTTACCGCCGAATGCGACGCCCGGTGACGGCGCTCGGCGGTAAGAGACGAGAGTAATCACTATCAAGAGGACAAAAAGAAGATCCTCGGCGAGAACTGGGCGGAGGCCCACGGCTTCGACATCGACGAGATCCAGTCGGACATCGAGGGCGACGAGTACAGTACCGAAGAACTCACAGACGAGTGGGAGTCGACGGACTTCGAGGTGGCGGGATGAGCGCCGACGCGGAGGCGACCGGCGACGACGTCGGACCTGCCGCTCCCACGGACGACGTCGACCGGATCGACGCGGACGGGAGCGTGTCCGCGGACCGAATCTGCGAGCGCTTGCGCGACGTCGTCGATCCCTGCAGCGCGGCGACCGGCTCGAACCTCGACATCGTCGAACTGGGGCTCGTGAAGGCCGTCGAGGTCGACGGCGGCGACGTCCGCGTGCGGATGCGGCTCACCTCTCCGATGTGCCATATGGTCCCGTACTTCTACGAGGAGGTCGAAGGCCGCGTGAGCGACCTCGACGGTGTCGCGAGCGTCGACCTCGACACCGACGCGGGCTTCGAGTGGAGCGAGGACCAGATGTCCGAGGCCGCAACCGAAAAGCGGCAGGCCCTCCTTGACGAGCAGGCCGCGCGGTACGAGGCGGAGCGGGCCGAGCAGGCCGAACAGACTGACCGACCGACCGAGAGCACCACCCCGTCCGACGCGTAGCGCTATCTTTCGTTTTTCCGGATTTTCTCCCCGAGAGCGGTCGCTCCGCGCAGAACCTTCCGTGCCGTACCGGTCGCCCCGCTGAATCGAATTTTATATCGCGCTATGTAATTTATCGCTCCGATTCCGGGCGCCGACATACCAAAACATTTCTTGCCGCAACCCGACCGTCCGGTATGGCCCTTCGGAAGCCCCCGCTGTCGGGCGCATACGGTGCCGACGCGCGGTTCACGGACTTCGGCGGGTGGGAGATGCCGGTCGAGTTCGACTCGATCCGTACCGAGCACGCAGCCGTCCGGGAGTCGGCCGGCATCTTCGACGTGTCGCATATGGGCGAGATCACGGTCACGGGGCCCGACGCGACGGCGTTGATGCAGCGGCTCACCTCGAACGACGTGTCCGGGCTCTCGGTCGGCGACTCGCAGTACGCGATGATCACCGACGAGTCGGGAACCATCATCGACGATACGATCGTCTACCGCCTCCCCGACGACGAGGGGGAACGGTACCTCTTCGTGCCGAACGCCGGCCACGACGAGGAAGCGTACCGCCGCTGGGTCGACCACCGCGACGAGTGGGGCCTCGCTGCCGACGTCGAAAACGAGACCGACGAGTGGGCGATGGTCGCGGTCCAGGGGCCGGACGCGGTCGACGCGGTCGGGTCCCAGACCACCGCCGACGTCGAGCCGCTCTCGTGGGGCGAGGGCGCCTACGCCGACGTCGCGGGCGTCCGCTCGTGGGTGTCGCGGACGGGCTACACCGGCGAGGACGGGTTCGAGATCCTGTGTCCGACCGACGGGGTCGGGGCGATCTGGGAGGCGTTCGTCGACGCCGAGGGATGCGAGCCGTGCGGACTCGGCGCGCGCGACACCCTCCGCACCGAGATGGGATTCCTCCTCTCGGGACAGGACTTCGACCCCGACGACGAGCCCCGGAACCCCTACGAGGCGGGCGTCGGCTGGACCGTCGACCTCGACACGGAGTTCGTCGGCCGCGACGCCCTCGCGCGGGTGGCGTCCGACGGCGTCGAGGAGGCGTTCGCCGGGCTGATCCTCCGCGAGCGGGGGATCGCCCGCCACGGCTACGAGATACTCGCGGACGGCGAACCCGTCGGCCACGTGACGAGCGGGACGATGAGCCCGACGCTGGGCGAGGCGATCGCGCTCGGCTACGTCCCGGCGGCCCTCGCCGAGCCGGGGACCGAGCTCTCGGTCGCCGTCCGCGGCCAGGAAAAGCGCGCGGAAGTCGTATCCACACCATTCATCGAAGACTAATATGTTCGAAGTACCCGAAGACCGGAAGTACCTGGAATCGCACGAGTACGCGACCACCGACGGCGACACCGCGACCGTCGGCATCACCGACTTCGCCCAGGACGAACTGGGCGACGTCGTCTTCGTCGAGCTCCCCGAGGTCGGCGACGAGATCACACAGGGCGAGGAGTTCGGCGTCGTCGAATCGATCAAGGCCGTTTCGGACCTCTACGCGCCGATCTCGGGCACCGTCACCGCGGTGAACGAGGAGCTGTTCGACCGGCCCGAGCTGGTGAACGACGACCCCTACGGCGACGGGTGGATGCTGGAGGTCGACGTGAGCGACGACGGCGCGTTCGACGGTCTTCTCTCGGCCGACGAGTACCGCGAACAGACCGAGTGAGCGTTCGGGAACGCGCACTCGATGCGACCGCGACCGCAACGCGCATCCGAACGGAGACCCCAGACGAACCTATGAGCAAGCGACGACACGAGGACGCCGACGGTAGTCCGTACGCGCCCCACTCCCCCGAGGAGACGGCGGCGATGCTGGACGAGGTCGGCGTCGAGAGCGAAGAGGAACTGTTCGACGTCCCCCCCGAGGTCCGGTTCGAGGGCGACCTCGGGATCGACCCGCGGGGCGAGCGCGAGCTCCGAGCGGAGCTGTCGGCGACGCTCGCGAAGAACGACGACCTGACGGAGTTCCTGGGGCGGGACCACCACACCCACTACGTCCCGTCGGTCGTCGACGAGCTCTCCGAGCGCGCGGAGTTCCTGACGTCTTACACGCAGTACCAGCCGGAGATCACCCAGGGCTTCCTGCAGGCGCTCTTCGAGTACCAGTCGATGATCGTCGAGCTGACGGGACTGCCCGTCGCCAACTGCTCGATGTACGACGCCGCGACCGCGCTCGGCGAGGCGGCGCGGCTCTCGGACCGCGTCCGGCGCGTCTCCGGCACCGAGGTGCTGGTCCCGGAGCTCCTCCACGAGAACAAGCGCGCGGTTCTGGACAACTACGTCGACGGGACCGACCTCTCTGTCGCGACGTATCCGATGGACGACGGCAACGTAGACGTTGAGGCCCTGGCCGACCTGGCGGGCGAGGGGACGGCGATGATCTACGCCGAGAACCCCACCGTTCGGGGAACGATCGAGGAACGGCTGTCGGCCGTGGGCGAGGTCGCCGACGACGCCGGGGCGCTGTTCTGTCTCGGCACCGACGTCGTCGCGCTCGGGCTCCTCGAACCGCCGGCGAGCGTCGGCGCCGACGTCGTCGTCGGCGAGGCCGACGCGCTCGGGCTCCCGACCGCCTACGGGATGGGCCTGGGCCTGTTCGCCACGCGGGAGGACTTCCTGCGGCAGGTGCCCGGCCGACTCGTCGGCGCCGGCGAGGACGAAAGCGGGCGACGGGCGTACACGCTCACGCTCCAGACGCGCGAACAGCACATCCGCAAGGAGCGCGCCACCTCGAACATCTGCACGAACCAAGCGTGGGTGGCCCTGCGGACGGCGATGCACCTGGCGCTCCTGGGCGCCGACGGCCTCGTCGACCTCGCGAGCGAGTGCGTCCGCGAGGCCGAGTCGCTCGCAGAGCGGCTGGGCGACCTCAAGGGCGTCAGGGCCCCCGTCTATGACAGACACCACTTCCGGGAGTTCCTGGTCCGCACCGACCAGCCCGCGCCGGCCATCGCCTCCGATCTCGAAGCCGGGGGCTTCGCGGTCCACGTCGTCGGCGACCACCGGCTTCAGGTGTGCGTGACCGAGGTGAACGCCGGACGGGCGGACGACCTCGTCGAGGCGTTCGCGGAGGCGGTCTAACGGAGGGATCACGATGAATCACGATCAGGCACGCTACGGCGACGACGACCGGTACGAACCGCTGCTCTCGGAGAAGGACGACACGAGCGTCGACGTCGGAGGGGCGGACTCGCCGCTCCCCGACGACCTGACGCGGGACGACCTCTCCCTGCCGAGCCTCGCCGAGCCCGAGGTCGCGCGGCACTACACGCGGCTCTCCCAGATGAACTGGAGCGTCGAGAGCGGGCCGTACCCGCTGGGGTCGTGTACGATGAAGTACAACCCCTCCTTCGCCGAGGACGTCGCGGCCGATCCGAACGGCGCGGTCCACCCCGACCGCTCGGCGGAGAGCCTCCAGGGGACGCTGGAGGTCCTCTACGGCCTCCAGGACTACCTCGCCAGGATCGGCGGGATGGACGCCGTGACGCTCCAGCCGCCCGCCGGCGCCGCCGGGGAGTTCACGGGCATCCTCGTCGCGAAGGCCTACCACGAGGCGAACGGCCACGACCGCTCGGAGGTCATCGTCCCCTCGTCGGCGCACGGCACGAACTTCGCGAGCGCGGCGATGGCTGGCTACGACGTCGTCGAACTCCCCTCCGGGGACGACGGCCGCGTCGACCTGGAGGCCCTCGAAGCCGCCGTCTCCGACGACACGGCCGCGCTGATGCTCACGAACCCCAACACGGTCGGGCTGTTCGAGCGCGACATCGCCGAGATCGCCGAGATCGTCCACGGTGCGGGCGGACTGCTCTACTACGACGGCGCGAACCTCAACGCGCTGCTCGGACGGGCCAGACCGGGCGATATGGGCTTCGACGTGATGCACTACAACGTCCACAAGACGTTCGCGACGCCGCACGGCGGCGGCGGCCCCGGCGCGGGTCCCGTCGGCGTCACAGAGGAGCTCGCACCGTTCCTCCCGAGCCCCCGCGTCCGCGAGAACGACGGCCACTACGAACTGTTCGAGCCCGCGGAGACGGTCGGCAAGGTCCACGGCTACCAGGGCAACTGGCTCGTGCTCCTGAAGGCCTACGCCTACATCGCCCGCCTCGGCGACGAGGGGCTCGAAGACGCCTCCGCGAAGGCGGTCCTGAACGCGAACTACCTCGCCGAGCGGATCGACTGCGAGATCCCCTACGGGCCGTTCCACCACGAGTTCGCGGCCACCGCGGGCGACCGCGACGCCGCGGACGTCGCCAAGGCGATGCTGGACCACGGCGTTCACCCGCCCACGACGAAGTGGCCGGAGTTCGTCCCCGAGGCGATGCTCACAGAGCCCACGGAAGCCGAGAGCCTGGACTCTCTGGAGGACCTCGCCGCGGCGTTCAATGCCGCGTTCGACGCCGACGTTGCGGAGCTGGAATCCGCCCCGTCGAAGACGACGGCGCGGCGGATCGACCAGGCCGACGCCGCGCGGAACCCGCGGCTCTCCTGGCGATCGATCGACCCGGAAGAATAGCCGAATTACGCTTTTGCGGTGCTGATCCCGTCGATCTCGATGAAGCCGTAGCCGCACTCGTTGCAGCACCACTTCGTCTTCGTGCCGAGGTGCAGTTCCATCGACGCGGTCTTCCAGAAGCCGTCGTGGCCGCACTCGGGGCACTCGTACTCGCGTTCGAGGCTCATACTGGTGCGTGAGGAGTGGTCGATGTTGAAGATACTGATTCCGAGGCGCACTTATATAATAAATTGAATAACGCGATATCAAGTTCCGGAAAGCGTCTCGTACCGGATACATCCGAGGTCACTCGACGCGCGCCGGACCTTCCGCGGAACGGGAATCAGAGTGAGCGGACACGCGTCGCTGACGACTTCTGGGTCGAGGAAACAGGTCTGAACGGTCGCTCAGGGAGTCTGTTCCGCTTCGGTCGGTCCGTCGACGGCCTCGTCGAGGGCGGCGGCTCTGAGTTCCTCGCCGCGTTCGGAGGTGACTTCCAGGTCGGGCACCGGCGTCGGGTCGTTCGCCTCGTCGATCGCGACGTAGATGAAGTGCGACTCCGTGGTGAGTTCGCGCTCGCCCGACAGCGGGTCCTCGCTGAACACGCGGAGGTGGACGCTGACGCTCGTCGTGCCCGCGTCGTAGACGTACGATTCGATGAGCGCGGTGTTGCCGCGAGGGATCGGCCGGTGGAAGTCGACGCCCTCCATCCGGGCGGTGACCACCGTCTGGCCGGCGAACCGCATCGCCGACATCGCGCCGACCTCGTCCATCCACTTGACGACGTTGCCGCCGTGGGCGGTGTCGTTGTTGTTGGTGTCGTTCGGCTGGACGAGCACCCGGTTCTCGATGTAGGTGTCTTCGAGCGGAATCGTCGACATTGCCGGGTCTTGCCCGACGCGCGTAATCGTTCTGTCGCCTCCGGCACTCCCGGCGAGACGCTTACGGTGCTCCGCGCCTTCCCTCCGCTGTGGACAGCGACGGACTCCTCATCGGAATCGCGGCCGTGTTCGCGGGGACGACGGTCCTGCTGACAGTCCTCGCGTTCGCCTTCCAGCCCTTTCTACTGCTCTTCGCCGCCGCCTTCGCCGCCGCGACGTACCTGCTGTGGTACCACGCGAGCGGCCGCCTCGGCGAGCGGATCCGCGAGACCGCGAGACAGGGCGGCGAGCGCCGGCGGGCGAGCGCCGCCTCGCGCGGTCCGGGCGACTTCGAGGGGTTCGGCCCCGGCCGGCGCGCCGCCGGCGACGGCGGGGGCCGCGCGTTCGGCGGCGAACAGACGGGTCGGCGTCGGCGAGGCGGACCCGACGGACGACGCGCGCCCCGAACCGACCGGAACGAACCGACCGTCGAGGAGGCCTACCGGACGCTCGGGCTCGATCCCGGCGCCGACGAGGAGGCGGTCCGACGCGCCTACCGCGAGCGGGTGAAGGCGGTCCATCCCGACACCGACGACGGCGACGAGGAGACGTTCAAGCGAGTCAACCGCGCGTACGAGCGGCTGACGGACTGATACTGGTCGTGGGCGAGACGGCCCGTTCGCTCGGGAGCGTTATTGTGACAAGCCAACCCACACCACGAAAAGGGTTATAGCCTACCGTTGCTACCCATCGGGTATGAGCGCTGATCGGGCCGTTCTCGAATCGGCCCTCGAGCGCGGCGAGGAGGAGGGTGGCAACGTCGAATTCAAAGAGCGGCTCTCGCGGGACCTCCACCTCGCGGACGGACGCCTGGAGAGCCTGGCGGCGCAACTGCGCCACCGCGTGCTCTCGGGCGACGGCACGGCGACCTACGTCGTCGGCGTCACAGACGACGGCGGGATCGCCGGCATCCCGCCCGAGGACTTCTCTGAGTCGATGGACGTGCTCTCGATCCTGGCCGAGGAGGCGGGCGCCCACATCGAGGACGTCGAGACCTGGGGCGTCGGCGACGACGGCGACCGCGGCCTCGTCGGCGTCGCAACCGTCCAGGAGGGCGCGGTGCTCGACGTCGACGACGACCACATCGTCGTCGGCACCGCCGGCCACGTCGACCACGGGAAATCGACGCTCGTGGGCTCGCTCGTCACCGGCACCGCCGACGACGGCGAGGGCGGCACCCGCGGCTTCCTCGACGTCCAGCCCCACGAGGTCGAGCGCGGGCTCTCGGCCGATCTCTCCTATGCCGTCTACGGCTTCGCCGACGACGGCGCGGTCCACATGGACAACCCTCACCGGAAATCGGACCGCGCGCGCGTGGTGGAGGAATCCGATCGGCTGGTCTCCTTCGTCGACACGGTCGGCCACGAGCCCTGGCTCCGGACGACGATCCGCGGCCTGGTCGGCCAGCGCCTCGACTACGGCCTGCTCGTCGTCGCCGCCGACGACGGCCCGACGAAGACGACGCGCGAGCACCTCGGGATCCTGCTGGCGATGGAACTGCCGACGATCGTCGCGATCACGAAGGCCGACGCCGTCGACGAAGACAGATTAGACGAGGTCGAACGCGAGGTCGAGCGGATGCTCCGGGACGTCGGCCGCACGCCCCTGGGCGTCGCGCGCCACGGCGTCGAGGCCGCGGTCGAGGAACTGAGCGACTCCGTGGTGCCGATCCTCCGGACGAGCGCGGTCACGATGGACGGTCTCGACGACCTCGATGCGATGTTCGAGCGCCTCCCCAAGACGGCCCGGGAGACGAGGGAGGACTTCCGGATGTACGTCGACCGGACGTACTCGGTGACGGGCGTCGGCGCGGTCGCCTCCGGGACGGTCGACTCCGGGAGCGTCGAGGTCGGCGACGAACTTCTCTTGGGCCCGATGCCCGACGGCTCCTACCGGGAGGTCGAGGTGCGCTCGATCGAGATGCACCACCACCGCGTCGACCGCGCGAAGGCGGGCCGGATCGTCGGCATCGCGCTCAAGGGGGTCAGCGAGGACGAGATCGAACGCGGGATGGCGCTGCTCCCCGCGGACGCCGACCCGCCGGCCGTCCGCTCCTTCGAGGCGGAGGTGATGGTCCTCAATCACCCGACGCGGATCCGCGAGGGCTACGAGCCGGTCGTCCACCTCGAAACCGTGAGCGAGGCGGTCGTCTTCCGCCCCGAGGGCGGGCAGTTGCTCCCCGGCGACACCGGGACGGCGACGGTGGAGTTCAAGTTCCGTCCGTACCTCGTCGAGGAGGGCCAGCGGTTCGTCTTCCGCGAGGGCCAATCGAAGGGCGTCGGGACGGTCCGGGAGGTCGGCGGCGGGGTCGACGGCGACGACTCCGAGGCCGCCGCGGCCGACGACTGATAGTGATTACTCTCGTCTCTTACCGCCGAACGCCGTCGCCAGGGGTAGCGTTCGGCGGGAAACAGTGAGAGTAATCACTATGAGCCTACTTCTCCAGCCACGGCCGCCTCGACAGCTCCGCGAGCGACTCGACGACGTGATCCGTGCGCTCGGCCGAGGCGGCTCCATCGGCCGCGTCGCCGCCCGCGAGCCACACCGATCGGATCCCGGCCGCGGCCGCGCCCGCGACGTCCGAATCGAGCGAATTTCCGACGTGGACGGCGGCCTCGGGACCGACTTCGAGCGCGTCGAGCGCGCGGTGAAACGGCTCGGGCGCGGGCTTCGGCGGCGCGTCGTGGCCCGCGAACACGACGACGTCGACGGCCGAGTCCAGCCCGACGGCGTCGATCTTCTGGGCCTGGGCGTCGCGAGCGCCGTTCGTCACGATACCGAGGCGGTACTCCGCGGCGAACGCATCGAGGACGTCACGCGCACCCGGGAGGAATGCGACGTCGCGGTGGTCCCTGGCGTCGGCGTAGGCGCTCGCGACCTCGCGGCCGAGATCCGGGTCGCGGTCCCGTTCGGCACAGAGCGCGGCGAAGCACTCCTCGCGGAGCTCACGCATCGAGTCGGTCCGTTCGGCGAACTCGTCGAAGCGGTCGTAGTAGGCCTTGACCGGAAAGACGGGATCGACGCCGACGGCGTCGAAGGACTCGCGCAGGAGCGTCTCGGGTGACCGACGGTACCGGACCAGCGTGTCGTCGAGGTCGAACAGGACGGCTGCGACGGGGTCGGCCATCGGTGAGCCCTGCGGGGGACCGACGCAAAAGCCTTCGGCCGCCGGTCCGCTCCCGCGACGTTGAAGGCCAGCGACGCCCTCCACTCCCATATGGTCTCGTTGCCCGCGCTCGCGCTCGTCGGCCTGCTCGGCGGGGTACTGGTGCTTGAGACGGTCCTCGACTACCTGAACGTGCGCTACGGCGCCGAAGCAGTCCGGGATGCGGACGAGTGGGTCCGCGACGCGCTCGACGTCGACGACCCCGAGGAGCTGCTCGCGTACCAGCGCGCGAAGACGACACTCTCGCGGGTCCAGTCGTGGCTCGGCGTCGTCCTTCTCCTCGCCGCGGTCGTCTCGGGGCTCTACGGCGACGCCGCCGCGGCGCTGTCGGCCACCGGGCTCCCGAGCGTCGCCCAGGGCGTCGTCCTCCTCGCGGGGGCGATCGTCGCCGGGCGGGTGCTCTCGGCGCCGTTCGACGCCTACGAGACGTTCGTCGTCGAAGAGCGGTTCGGCTTCAACAATCAGACCGCCGCGCTGTGGCTCCGGGACCTCGTCGTCGGCACGGCTGTCGCGCTCGTGTTCGGGGGGATCGTCGCCGGTGCGATCCTGCTCGCCGTCGCGGCCCTGCCGACGCTGTGGCCCCTCGCGGGCTGGGCGCTCGTCGTGGCCTTCTCCCTGCTGATGATGGTCGTCTACCCGCGCGTGATCGCGCCGCTGTTCAACGACTTCGAGCCGATCGAGGGGAGCGACCTCCGGGAGGCGGTCGCGGACGTCTTCGAGCGCGCGGGCTTCGAGTGCGAGCAGGTCTACGAGATGGACGCCAGCCGGCGCTCGTCGCACTCGAACGCCTACTTCGTCGGCTTCGGCCGCGCCAAGCGCGTCGTGCTCTTCGACACGCTCGTCGAGCAGATGGACCGCGAGGCGATCCAGGCCGTGCTCGCGCACGAGCTCGCCCACTGGAAGAAGGCCCACATCTGGAAGCAGCTCGCGGCGTCGGCGGTCCAGATGGCCGTCGTCTTCGCGTTCCTGTGGTGGGTGACGACCTCCCAGTGGGTCTACGCGGCGTTCGGGCTCCCGAGCGAGACCTACGCCGCGCTCGGGATCGGACTGCTCTATGCGGGGCCGGTGCTGACGCTCTCGGGGCCGCTGACGAATCAGCTGTCGCTGGCCCACGAGCGCGAGGCCGACGACTTCGCCGCGGAGACGATGGGCGGCGCCGCGGCGATGACCCGCGCGCTCCGCACGCTCGCGGGCGAGAATCTGAGCAATCCGTTTCCGCACCCGGCGTACGCCGCGTTCCACCTGACCCACCCGTCGATCCCCGAGCGCATCCGGCGGCTGCGGGAGCAGTACGGAAAGGACGAGGGCGGCGCCCCCGACGGCGCCGAGGGTGGCCCGGACGTGCCGCCGGCGACGTAACGCCGCGAAGACTGCTATTCCTCCGCGACGCGCACGTATCCGCCGTCGCGTTCGGCCGCGAGGTCGAGCAGGACCGCCCACGCCAGGATGCGCTCGACGCGCTCGCGCCAGACGTCCCGCCAGTCCTCGGCCGCGCGGTGGGTCTCCCAGACGGGGACGCGGTCCTCGAACGCGGCGAAGACCTCGTCGACGGACTTCGGCTCGTCGGGATCGAGCGACCTCAGCACTTCACGTGCGCCGTACACGCGCTCGCGGAACGATTCACGGAGGTGCGCTGGCGTCGACTCGGTAGACTCCCGTACGAAGGTCCCCGATTCGGTCTCGCGCGCGAGTTCGAGCGCGCGCAGGAAGGTGAGCCACGTTCGGGCGACGTCGCGGGAGGGGAAGTCGAGCCGGCGCATCAGGCGGGCACAGCAGTCGTCTTCGGTGCCCGGCACGAGCGGGACGGCGCGCTGGGCATCGTCAATAAAATCCAGCGAGTCCGGCGCCTCAGGGAGAAGTTTGAAGCGCACTGTTACCGGAAGTCGAAGGACTCGGCGAGCAGTTCCTCGTCGGTCTCGCCGCGGACGTACGTCGGCCCGTCGACGACGTCGACCGTGACCTTCGCGGGCGCGAACACCGTCTCGGGGACCTCGTAGAAGTCCCAGTCCGCCTGCTCGAAGATTTCCGCGAAGGGGACGCCGTACTCCTCTCGCGCGTTAGAGGGGACCTGATCGAACCCGTCGAAGTCGCGGGCGACGGTGAGGTGGACCTCGGCGCCGTACGCCAGGGCGTCGTTGGTGCGGGCCATCGCGACGCTCTCGTCGTATGAGACGGGCGCGACCGGCGCCGAGCCGAACGCCGAGTGGACCTCGCGGAGGTCGTAGCCGAGCTCGAAGAGCCGGAATAGCGCCAGTTCGGCGGCGCGAGCGGCGCCGGTGACGCTGCCCACCGTCGAGCCGGTGGCGTAGGTCGGGAGGAAGACGCCGCTCGGTTCGACGCCCGCCTTCTCGGCGACGTGCTCGGCGACGCGGTCGTCGGGGAGGTCGATGCTCTCGACCGAGAGGACGGTGAGGTCGAACTCGTCGAAGTACTCGAGCGCGTGGAACTCCTCTTCCTCGGCGACGAGCGCGCGGGCGGGCCCGGAGCCGAGGCCGTCGAACGGCGGATCCTCGAAGCCGAGTTCCCAGCCCGCTTTCTGGGAGCCCAACAGCGAGAGCGCGGGGTGGTCGGTCTGGAGTTCGACGTGCGGGACCGGCGCGCCGGCGACGTCGTCCATTCGCGTCTGGACGGTCGAGAGCCCCGCGGTCTGGACTTCTGCGAGGAGCATCCCGGCCTCGATACCGCCCTCGCTGTCGACGCCGAAGTCGAGGACGGTCGCCCCCGAGTCCAGTTCGTACGGCTCGACGCGGAGTTCGTCCGCGAAGTCGATGGCCTCGTCGACGAGCTCGATGGCCATCCGATTGATCGAGTCCATACGCGGGAATGGGCGTCGTGGGGGTAAAGGGATTGGTAGTCGGGCCGAAATCCGAAGCCGTGTTTTACATTTCGGTGTGTGAATTGTTCTCACATAATTCCGGCGTCTGGCGCCCTCTCGCGTCGGTTCGGCGTCAGACAACACACAAAGTATTTACCGGACGTGGTGCTTGATTGTCCTGTACCCCTACCTATGGAGACAGCAGCGAGTACTGCGGGCCGACGCCGGGCGACCGGACCCACGCACTCGCGTGATGGTGCGCGCAAAGCTGTTGTCGACGACCGATGCGAACCCAACAAACTATGACAGGAAACAATACGAACAAGAGTCGCGCGGTGTTCCTCGCGGCGCTTATGGTGTTCAGCGTCTTCGCTGGCACCGTGGCGTTCACGGGGAGTGCTGCTGCGGCTCAGCCCGTCTATCAGGGCAACGCTGTTCATTACCTGAACAGCTCGGACTATGCAGTCGTCGAAGTACCGTTCGCCGGAGATGTCAGTGATAACTCACTCACCACTTCTAACTTCACCCTCTATGACGATGGGGACGAAGTGTCGAACTACCAAGTAGAGTACCGCAGTGGGGCGGTCTATCTAGTGGTGAGCGGGGATGGCGACACTAACTATAAAGAAGGCGCTGATGACGTGATCGCCTCAACCGAACTCACCGTTGAAATCAGTGATCAAGTTACCGATGGTAGCGGTAGTTCCATCGATAATCCCGGTGAGAAATCCATTGCCTTCGCGTCGGACACAGTCGAAGTTGACCTGGAAGGAACGTTCCCGACAACTGGTCTCGAAAGCAACGTTACTGCGTGGAAGGGTTCCACGATCGCGTTCAATGTATCGAACTCGACGACCGGTTGGCAAGGCAATCAGACTGATGTTACGATTGAAGGCGAAGATAACTCGTACTTCAGTTCTGGCAGTACGGGAGTCAACAGTTCCGTCTACACGTTCAACACGAACAACCGTGAGGTCGGAACGTACAAACTCTACATCCAAGGCAACGACACGGCCTCGAACCGGACATACATCGAGGTTCGTGACCTCAACCTCGGTATCTCGGCCGACGATCTGAGCGTCACGACTGAAGACACTATCGAGGGCACGGTCTCGGCTGCGGACGGCAACCGTCCCGTCGAGATCGAGCTTCTGGACAGTTCCGGTGACACAGTAGCCACCGATACTGCCACGCTGAACGGTCAGGGCGAGTACGACTTCAGCTTCGACGCCCAGAACGCCGACAGTGGCAGCGCCCTCGATCCCGGTAACTACACGGTGCAGGTGACTGATAACAGTACCGCGATCACCGCCGAGACCTCGACGATCACCGTCAGCGAGGCGGGCGACGACGACGCCAGTTTCGCGTCGAACACGATCACCGAGCACCGCGGTGACGTCTTCGAATTCACTGTAAACGTGGACGGCACGGACACCGCGGTGGTCTCCTTCGGGACGCAGGACCAGGGTGTCGTCTCGAACGCCACGTTCGTCGACGACGACGGTGACGGTCAGGTCACCGCCTACCTCAACACGACCGCACTCGTCCAGCCTGAAACGACGGGCACGAGTGTTTACAGTCTGCCGTCCGACAGCGACGACACGATCGACTCCCAGAACATCTCGACGAACGTGTCGAACCTGATCGACGCGGGCGAGTACGACCTGACGGTCCGGCCGGAAACGAACCAGCCGGGCGATACGACGGGTATCGCGACGGTCGTCCTCCGGGAGCGTAACACCACGCGCATCAACACGTGGACGATGCCGAACGCGGTCAGCGTGTCTGACCTCGAAGGCATCAACGAAGCGCTCGCCGACGGCGACCTCACCCAAACGGGTACGATCGCCCAGGGCGACAAGGTCGTCCACGCGATCCACTCCTCTGGCCTCGAGGGCCTCCTCAACGCCCAGCACAACGAACAGATCACGAGCGAGTTCCTCGGTGAGATCCATAGGGCGAACAGCCCGATCGACTTCGACGTCGAGCAGGCTGAGCCGGGTGCGAACCAGCAGGCCTGGAACCTCAGTCTCGGAAGCGACAACACGACGGTCGTCGCCGACGGTAACAACGACACGTACTACGTGATCGTCAACACCGAAAGCGTCACTCGGAACGGTAGCTCGAACGGCATCCCCGAGGACGAGACGCTGGAGGCGAACTTCACGGTCAAGTCGAACGACGCTGGTACCTTCGACTACACGCCGTCGAGTCTGGACGACGACGAGAACGAAGAGACGCTCCAGACCTACGACGTCGTCGAAGAGGAAGTGACGATCAACCAGCCGTACAACGTCTCGCAGGCGGCGAACCAGACGATCAGCGGGACGACGACGTTCGCGCCGGGCACGGAACTGAACCTGCGGGTCCGCAGCACGCAGGAGACGAGCCCGAGCTTCCTGAAGACCGCGACGGTCGTGGTCCAGTCCGATCGGACCTGGAGCACGACGTTCGACTTCAGCAACCAGAACGTCGGCGACACCTACGACATCACGGTCAAGGACAACCTCCTCGACAGCGACGTGACCGAATCCGGAACCGTCGTTGAGGCTGTGATGACGGACACGGCGACGGCGACGCCCGAACCCGACACGGCGACGGCGACGCCCGAACCCGACACGGCGACGGCGACGCCCGAACCCGACACGGCGACGGCGACGCCCGAACCCGACACGGCGACGGCGACGCCCGAACCCGACACGGCGACGGCGACGCCCGAACCCGACACGGCGACGGCGACGCCCGAACCCGACACGGCGACGCCGACCTCCACGCCGACCAGCACGCCTGGCTTCGGTGTGGTCGTCGCGCTGACCGCGCTCATCGCCGCGGCGCTGCTCGCCGTCCGCCGTGAGAACTAACTGAGTTCTCACGAGCCCTCGCCTCCGGCGAGGACGCCGCGACTAAGCGAGAACTACCGAAGTTCTCGCGTTCCCTCTTCGAGGGAGATTCCGCGATTGAAACTACCGGACTTCGTCCGGCCCCACGATTCGATTTCTTTCGACGCTATCCGGTAGCCGCTGCGTTATCCGATACGGCGGCCAGCGTGTAGCAATTTTTTTTATACAGGGATGACACGGCCTGGTAACCCCAGTAGTCCGGGACGGTCACTGTCGTCTCCGGCCTAAGAGGGGGGGCACTGGTGACACACAACGTCGTCACCGATCAAAATCTATGACAGGAAACACGAACGCACATCGCGCGGTGTTTCTCGCGGTGCTGCTGGTCCTCAGCGTGTTCGCTGGGACCGTGGCATTCACGGGGAGCGTCGCTGCGATCGGCGATCCAACGGCGGATGGGGGAGAAATCACGAACAAGACCGTTCCCGAGACGAGTAACAACACTCACTCGATCACGCTCAACGCCTCGCTCAACACAAGCAGGAGCGCGTACGTCAACTACAACGTCTCGTTCGACACGAAATTCGATCTGAACGGGACGACGAATACGACGGTCCAAGCGTCTACGGACAACGTGACTATCGTCGGAACGTCGTTCGACACGAGCCAGAACAACTTCACGGTGAACGTCTCGACGGACGGGGCGGGATCGGCTGACGACGATCAGGTCAACCTCACGTTCGATCTCGTCGGGGTGAAGGCTCCGGACGTATCGAGCGATACTGACTATGACGTGATATTTGCGCTGGACAACGAGACCGACGGTTCGGTGGAGGGCTCCAGAACTCTCGGAACGCTAACAGTCGAAAACACACCATCCGGCGCGCCCGAACTCGACAGCGCCATCCACTACGTCGATACCGGTGACGAGGGCGCAGGCGTCGAACTCGTGTTCAGCGAACCCGTCAGTATTCCACAGAAGAGCGACGTCTCACTCTACGATGACGGTAGTACTGTCGCAATCAATACGATCAGGCCCGCACCGAGTGACAGCCCGGACGCGGCCCGGTACTTCCTGAACACGAGCGGGACAGTCGCGACCGGTGACGTCGAAGTCAAACTGTCGAGCGATATCACAGACGCCGACGACAACTCGATCAGCGACACCGACAACCAATCGGTCACGGTCGCCCCGGTGACCGTCAAGGTCAACGACAAAAAGAACGTCTACGAGGGCTCGAATGTCGCGGTTGTCAACAGCAGCACGAACGTCGACGTCGAAATCGAGGGTCCCAACAATTACTACTTCAGCGGCTCGACCGGCACCAACAGCGAAGTGTTCGTGTTCAACTCCACGAACGAGGCTCTCGGCCAGTACAACGTCAGCATCGACGGTAGCACGATCACGAACACGCAGGTCAATCTCCGGAATCTCGGCCTCTCGGTCTCGCTGGACAGTCAGTCGGTGACCACCGAGGACACCATCGAGGGTACTGTCACTGCTCGGGCGTCGGACCGGCCGCTGACCGTCGAACTCCTCGACAGCAGCGGCGACGTCGTCGACGACAGCGGCGCGACGATCTCGTCGGCCCGGCTCAACGGCCAGGGCGAGTACGATTTCAGCTTCAACGTCTCGGATCTCGACCTCGACACCGGAAACTATACCGTCCGCGTGACCGACGACTACTCCGGCATCAACGTCGAAACGGAGACGATCACCGTTAGCGAGTCGGCCGACGACGACGCCAACTTCGCGAGCGGGACGATCACCGAGCAGCGCGGTGACATCGCGGAAGTAACCGTCACGATGTCGAGTACCGATAGGGCGACCGTCAAGGTCGGTACCCCCGATCAGGGCGTCGTCTCGAACGTCACCGTCGAAGACGGTAACAATGACGGACAGGTAACCCTGTACGTCGACACGTGGGCGTTCAACCAAACCGACGGCGGCGCACCGTACACTTACGGTTCAGACGGCGGTCCGATCTACAGCCTCGACGACGACAGCGATGACGAGATCGTCGACGCTGATCTCACGACGACGGTCGACGACCTGATCGACGCCGGTGAGTACGACCTCGAAGTCTACCCCGGCGACAACGCTCAGGGCTCGTCGACGGACGTGGCGACGCTGATCCTCGAAGAGCGCAACACGACGGCCTTCCGCTCGTGGACGTCCGCAACGAGCACGAGCCTCTCGGACCTCGAAGACGTCAACGAGGCACTCGCGAACAACGAACTCACCCAGGCGTCCGACATCGCCAACGGTGACTACGTCGTTCACCAGCTCGTCTCCTCTGGGCTCGAAGGCGTCCTCAACGCCCAGCACAGCGAAGAGGTAACCGAGGAGTTCTTCGAGTACAAGAACACGAGTGGCAACGGTGGTATCTACAACCTGACGATCGAGCAGGCTGATCCTGGCGCGAATCAGGATCCGAAGATGCTCAACTACACCGAGGAGAACACGACGGTCATCGCCGACGGCGACAACGACACCTACTTCGTGGTCGTCAATACGCAGACCGCTCGCTACTACAGCAACAACAACCTCGTGTCGGACGACACGGCGCTGGAAGCGAACTTCACCGTCTTTAACAAGGACTCGACGGACTTCGCGGCCCAGGGCCTCGACGACGACGAGGACGAGACGCGCCTCCTCGAATACGAGGTCGTCGAGCCGACCATCTCGGTGAACGAGCCGTACAACGTCTCGAGCGCGGCCGGCCAGACGATCACTGGAACGACCACGCTCGCTCCGGGCACGGAACTCAGCGTCCGCATCCGCAGCGACGATGGGGTCCGGCCGAGCTTCCTGAAGACCGCCTCGCCGGTCGTCCAGAGTGACCGCACGTGGAACGTCACGTTCGACTTCAGCGGCCAGAACGTCGGCGACACCTACGACATCACCGTCAACGACGGTAACAATGGCGCTGACTCGGTGACAGAAGACGGCACCGTCGTCGAAGTCGTCGAGACGCCGACGACGACCGCGGCGCCCGACACGGACACGGCGACGCCCGAGCCGGGCACGGAGGCCCCGGACACCGAGACGGCGACTGAGACGTCGGCACCCGACACCCAGACGTCGGCGCCGGCGACCGAGACGCCGACCTCGACGCCCGGCTTCGGCGTGGTCGTCGCGCTGACCGCGCTCGTCGCCGCGGCCCTACTCGCCATCCGGCGAGACTAAGCGAGTACCGCTTCTGCGGTTTCCATTTTTCGGAGGGACGAGCGGATTGTACAGTTCGCTGACTGCTGGACGGCTCCGGTCTCGGATCTATCGGCTTCAATTCGATCGGCCCCGATTCGATAGATCTCGTATCTCGATTCGATCTCGTATCCCAGTCGGGAGTTTCCGTGACGCTCAGCGGCCAAACGAACGGGGATAACAGTCTACTGTACGCAGAATCTCCGAATCGATACTCGGGGGGAAACCGTTTTATTCCAGATCACCTTGCTATCGAGTACCCCTACCCGGTCGGCGCGTGGGGGCCGACTCTCAGGGAGTCGGCCTCTACCGCCGTATCGTCGCGGTTCGGCAGTTTCGAACCGCGATGTCTCACCGCTCTGCGAGCCACGCCCGTGCGTCGTCGACGTCGGTCGTCATCTTCGTCGTGTAGTCGAGGTGGTCCAGATTCGCGAGCAGGTCCTCCATATCGATCTTGGCGACGGCGCTTTCCCCGTAGACGACGGCGGTGTACTCGACGCCGGCCTCGATCGTCCGCGGGACCCAGTCGTCCCGCAGCCACTCCTGGTCGCCGACGTCGTGAGCCCTGATCCGGCTGGTGTCGATCAGCGTCTTCCGCGCGCCGCGCGATTCGATGATCTCCAGTAGTTCCTCGCACCCGCGCCTGAACGATCCCTTGGCCGCGAAGTCGTCCCAGGTATGAACGACGGCTTCTACCTCCCCGTCCCACTCGATCGTGTACGTGGACGTACACCGTTCCTGGACCGACATATCGGGTCGTTGGCACGGTCCCGAGATAAGGATTCTCCGCCGATGATCAAGAGTGATACTCGTGACCGCACGCGAACCATCACGATTCACCTTCGGGAGTCGCTCGGAATCGGACCGGACCGTCGATCGGAAAAAGAGCCGAAACGGGTCTCAGTAGCCCAGCTGGTCGCGGACGAGAACAACCGTCGTGCGGCCCTCTTCGGTCTCGCGGCGGTAGATGAGCTGCTTCGCGATCGCGGATTCGACGCCGTAGGCCTCCTGTGCGCGCTCGTTTTCGAGGGGATAGGCGACGGACTCCAGGCGGTCGAGCGCGTCGTCGAGCGTCGGGACGATCTTGTTCACGCCGCTGACGATAACGACGTTGCTCGCCGCGAAGGGGTACGCGCCGATCCGGCTGCCCGAGAGGTCCGCGGCGACGAGTTCGCCCGTCTGCGCGATGGCGTTGATGCCGCCGAGGAAGTAGTCCGCGGTCTGGGACTCGCGGCGGGCGGCCTGTCGCTCCGCGTCGTCGTCGATGCTCCAGATCTCGTTGGGGAGTGCGTCCCACTCGTGGTCGCCCTCGGTGAGGTAGTCGATGAACTCGATCTCTTCGAGCGTCGTCGAGTGGCCGTTCATCACCGAGGCGCCCGCGGGGATGTGGGCTGTGACCGCTTCGAGCGCTTCTTCTGCGTCGTCGACGACGACGACGTCGAAGCCGCGGTCTTCGAGGTTCGAGACGGTCTCTTCGATCGTCTCGTCGTCGGGGAGTCGGTCGAGCGCCGTGTCGATGTCGGTGTCGTCGAGGTAGTCGGCTTTCTGCTGTGACATGGATTCGAGTAGCGTCGGTTACGACAGTACGGCGTAGTACCGCGATCCGCTTAAACGCTCGCGGACACCGGTATCAGGTGGTGACACGGGTGTTACTGCGATTTGTGCTTCGCTATCAACAGTAATGATTCGGCGCGCCGTTTAAGTGTATGTAACCGAAGCGTACGTATGAACTCCGCGTCTGCCCGCGAGCGTCTCTACGAGGTCTTCGCCGAGGCGACGCGGGACGACGAGGACCCGATCACCCGAGCGCTCGAAATCGGCGTCGACTACCTCGGCCTCCCGATCGGATTTTTCACCCGGATCGACGAAAGGACCCAGGAGATCGTCCGTGCGACGGGCGACCACGACCGCATCAGGCCGGGCGAGACCTGCCCTCTCGATCGGGCCTACTGTCGGGAGACCATCGAACGCGAGGGAACCCTCGCCGTCCAGCACGCGTCGGAGTCGCCGATCGACGAACGCGCGATCGAGGCCTTCGACCTGGGGGCCTACATCGGCTCCAAGGTCGTCGTCGACGGCGAGGTCTACGGGACGGTCTGCTTCGCGGACCACGACGAGCGGAACGCGGCCTTCTCGGAGACCGAAGAGCTGTTCTTGGAACTGCTGGCGAACCTCGTGGGGGGATTCGTCGAGCGCCGGGAGTACGAACGGAGCCTCCAGACCCGGGCCGATCACCTCGAACGGGAGAAACGACGGTTCGAGGGGATCGCCGAGAACAGCTTCGACATCATCTTCCGCGTCGGTCCGGACGGACGATTCACGTACGTCTCCTCCGCCGTCGAGCGCGTTTTGGGCTACGATCCCGAGGCGCTGACCGACCGCCCGTTCATCGAGTTCATCGCCGCCGCCGACGTCGAGAGCGCGACGGCGGCGTACGCTCGCGTATGCGAGGGCGAGCGCGTCGAGCGGCTCGAACTCACGTTCCTCGACCGGACGGGCGAGCGCGTCATCATCGAGATCAACGCGACGCCGATCTTCGACGGTCCAGACGTCGTCGGGATCCAGGGCGTCGGCCGCGACATCACCGCGCGGAAGGCGCGGACCCGGGAGCTCCGGACCAAGACGCGGGCGATGGACGAGGCCGATGTCGGGATCACGATCGCGGACCCGTCTCGGTCGGACCTCCCGATCGTGTACGCCAACGAGGGGTTCGAGCGCATCACCGGCTACGACGCCGAGTCGATCCAGGGGCGGAACTGCCGCTTCCTCCAGGGGAAAGCGACCGACGGGGAGAAGATCGAGCGACTCGCAGAGGCCATCGAGGTCGAAGAGCCCGTCCAGGTCGAACTCGTCAACTACCGCCGGGACGGCACGCCCTTCTGGAATCAGGTGCAACTCAGCCCCGTCTTCGACGAGGTGGGGGACCTCTCGCACTACCTGGGCATCCAGAAGGACGTCACCGCCCGCAAGCGGACGGCCACGCTGATCCGCCTGCTCAACCGCGTGCTCCGGCACAATCTCCGCAACGACACGACCGCACTCGCCGGCTGGGCCGACGTGGTGCGCCGCGGGGACGCCGAGGAGGTCGCCGAGGCCGGGCGCCGCATCGAGCGCATCTCCCGCGGGCTGATGAGCGTCAGCGAGCACGCCCGCGACCTCGAACGCCACGCCAGTCGCGAGCGCGATCCGGCGCGGTTGGATCCGGCGACCCTGCTTTCGCGCGTCGCCGCGGCGGCCCGCGAGGACCACCCCCGGGCGAGGATCAACGTCGCGGTCGAGACCGACCGGGGGATCTGTGCGGGGGCCGAACTCCGGCAGGCGCTCGCCGAACTGATCGAGAACGCGATCAAGCACAACCCCGCAGAGCATCCCGCCGCGACGGTCTCGGTCCGCGGCGACGGGGCGTGGATCGAGGTCGTCATCGCCGACGACGGGCCCGGAATCGACGAGATGGAGGCCGCGGTGGTCTCTATGGGCAACGAGACCGCGCTCCAGCACAGCGCCGGCCTCGGGCTGTGGCTGATCAACTGGATCGTCACGCGGTACGGCGGCTCCTTCCAGATTGAGGCGACGCAAGGGGAAAAGGTCCGATCGGACGGGGAAGTCGCCGGCACGACTGCGACGGTTCGGCTCCCGGCGATCGACGACGACACGTCGGTCGGGGACGCAGAGCGCGGTCCGACGGTCCTGTTCCGGTAGCTCCCGGGACCGACGTTTTTGTCGTCCGCGTCCACACCTGTGCGTATGCCCGAACTCGCCGAGGCGGTCGACGGCATCGTCCACGAACTGACGCAGGTCCGCGACGGCGCGGTCGATCTCACGGTGGCCGAGATCTACGAGGTCCACGGCCCCGGCCGCGTCGACTTCGGCGGTGGCGAACTCACAGAAGCCGATGTCGTCCCGCACAGCCGGACCTGGCGCGACGAGGGCGACGAGTATCAGTGGTGGCACCTCGAAGCCGGCACGTACCTCCTGGAGTACAATGAGTCCCTGGCGGGGGAGTCGCTGTCGGACGAGGCGCTACTCCAGCCCCGGACCGAGATCCTCGAACGCGGCGCGTCCCATCCGTCGCTTCGGGTGGACACGCTCTCTCGCATCCCGCTCACCGTCGGCGGTGCGGGGATCAGACTCAAGGAGAACGCGCGGGTGTCGACGCTCCTGTCGCGGTGAGCGGCGAGGGACCTATCATCCTGCGACGGCGGTGGGTCCCGCGAGCTGTGGTCAGCCGGCGGGCTTCGCCCGGATCTCGGGGAAGTACCGGCCGTGGAAGTCGAAGGGGACGGCGTGCGGGAGGGCGGCCCGCGCCCGCTCTTCGAACCGCTCGCCGTCGAGGACGAGCAGGCGCGAGCGGCCCGCGTCGACGTCGAGCGCCACCGTCAGCACCACGCCGGCGTCCTCGGCAGCGCCGTCTCCGGGAACGAATATCGGTTCGCCGAAGTAGTCGCCGCCGCGATCGAATTCGGTCACGTTGCCGGTTTCCGTATCGTACTTGAGCACGCCGGTCGCCCACTCGGTCGCCGGCTGGTCCATACTCATCGCGTAGACGTAGCGATGCGACTGACACCAGCGCGCCGGCGAGACTGTCGGTAGGGCCGTGCCGTCGTCGTACAGCATTTCCCGGCTCACGGTCGCGTCTCCGGTGCCGTACCGGGCCCGTCCCGTCACGCCCCCGAGGTCGACGGTGAACCGCTCGAGGCGCCCCGCGATGGCGTTCAGATCGCCGTCTCGGAGGCTGTCCAGGGAGAGTTTCCCGATGGCGGTCGCGTCCGGAATGGTCTCCACGTCGAAGACCAGTTCCGTCCCGGCGTCCCGCTCGAACGCGTTGACGTGGTGGAAGCCGAACACGGCCTCCGCGACGGGCTCCGCGAGGATGTCGCCGCTGGATCGGTCCATCACGATCACCCGCGTTCCGCGGTCTGGCTGCCACTCGAACTGTTCGATGAACGGGGCCTGCCGTCCCGGTTTGAGGAAGGTGAGCGGGTTCACCCGGAGCGGGAACTCCGTGAGGACGACGTACCGTGGCGTCAACGCGAAGCTGTGCATGTACGCCGGCGCGTCCGTCTCGACGCTTCCGACGTGTCGCCGTCCGCCGTCGCCCGTCAGGGCGTGTACGTGATAGCTACTGGTGCGGCCGAACGCGGTCTCGACGTTGAACAGCGTCCCCGTGGCGGGATCGCGCTTCAGGTGCGCACACGCGAGTTGCCCGGCGGGTTCCGGCCCGTCGTACTGGACGTGTCCCTCGACTTCGAGGGTGTCCGGATCCACCACGACGGCGCGCGGTGATTCGGTCAGCGCGAGGTAGCCGTCGCCGACCCGTTCGACGACGATGTTGGTATTGTCGTACGGCTCGGTAACGAGCCCTTTGAGGCGTTCCCGAAGCGTGGTCTCACCGGTGGCGAACCCGCCCGTGAACTCCCCCGTCTGGGCCTCCTCGTAGGCGTCCGTCTCGAGGAATCGGTTCCGGTAGTGGACGGCGTCTTCCGCTCTGGTGACGGAACCCCCGGCCCGGTTGCCGGGGTCGAACGTGAACCGGTAACACATCGCCAGACCGTCGAACCAGTGATCGACGCTCCCGCCGCCCGGGAGCGAGAAGGTCCCCGGGCCGTTGCGGATGAGACTCCCAGTCAACCACCCGGGTAGCGATCCCTCGACAGCGATGGACGTCGCCCGCTCTTCCTCGAGCGAGTGAAAGCCAGGGTGCGAGTCCATACTCGTTCAACCGGTCCGTGGCAGGTAAATACTGCCGGCTACCGATTGCTCTCACCGTTTCCCGCCGAGCGCTGCTCCCGCTGGCGGTGTTCGGCCGGCAGAGACGAGCGCAATCAGTCGGTGGCGTCTGTCGATCGTTCACCGACTGGAGGAGAAACGAGCAGTGGGCTATCGGGTCTGCGCTAAGAATGATTCCGTCTGATACTGACTAGTCTCACTGTTTGCCGGTGATCGCCACCCACGGTCACGGCGATCACCGGTAAGAGACGAGACTGGCCATTGTGAGAAGTGCCCGGGGTGGGCTCCGAACCCACGATCTCCGCATGTCCCAGGTCCGAGGCTCGGCGGGCCCCGTGGGGAGCGGCGGAGGCTTCCAAGGCGTACCGCACCGAATCTCAGGAAACCCTATGAGTGCGGCGCTATGTCCAGCTAAGCCACCCGGGCTCACTTCTCCGTTGTTCGATGACGTTCTTAAACCTTCGCAAGTCCGACGACGGCGGCGGTGTCCGGCGGTCTACGACCCGCGCCCCCGCTCCCGATACCACCCGTAGGCGGTCGGGCCGAGGAGCGCGACGCCGGTGAGCCCGGCGACCGCGACGACGCGGGGGTCGACCGCGCCCGCGACGGCCCCGGCGGTGAGTCGCTCCGCGGACGCGCCCGCGAGGACGCCGGCAGCGACCCACGGGATCTCGCCGATGGCCGTCCCCAGGAGGAACGTGGGGAGACGCACGCCGGCGACGCCGGCGGTGACCGAGACGACGTCCGAGGGCGCGGGGACGAACCGGCTCGCGACGACGCTCCGGAGGTCCCCGGTCCGATCGACGAACGCCTCGCCGGCGTCCGCGGCGGCGCCGATCCGACCGTAGCGCTTCGCCAGGAGGAACGGGGGCACGCTGGTCAGCGTGACGAGCGCCAGCGCGAGCGGGAAGCCGGCGGCGCCCAGCCCGTATCCCAGGAAGACGGCGAGCAGCGTCGTGGGCCACGCCACGAGCGGCCGGATCGCCGCGAGGACGACCGCCGCGGCGACGAGTCGGATCGGCTCCGCGGCCAGCCACGCCGCCCGCGCGAAGACGACGTCGGGCGAGACGGCGAGCGCGGCGGCGGCGACGACAGCGAGCGCCGCGCCGGCGACGACCCGCGCCCGGAGTCGGCTGTGATCCATCGTCATCGGTTCTCCGCCCCCGCGGCATAACAGTTGATGACCGCCGGCAGTCCGGCGGGCGACGACGAGCAACTATTTTGACCGCGCCGACAGAGTGGCTGGTGTGAGCGAGGACGACCAGGCGGACCTCGGGGCGTTCGACGGCGGCGGTGACGGCGAAGACGGCGGTGGTGACAGTAGCGACGCCGGCGACCGCTCGTGTCGGGCGAGCGGCGCGCGCGTGGACGATACGGACAGTCCGAACTCCGACGCGACCGCCTTCGACGACCTCGATCGAGACGCGCGCGTCGAGGTCGGCGTCCAGCTCCTCGCGCACCTCGAAGTCGACTCGCTCCCGCTGTCGGCCGCGGTCGACCGGATCGAGACGGTCACGACGAACCCCGAGCTCACCCGCGAGATCCTCGATACGGCCGAACTCAGGGGCGTCATCGAGCGCGAGAACGGTCGCCTCCGCACGCGCCGCGGCGGCACGTTCGTCTCCTTCGGCGAGCAGGTGGTCCGGCGCGACGGGGACTACGAGTGCCGCCGCTGCGGCGCGGGGCTCTCGACGGGACACTTCGTGCGGTTCGAATCCGGCGAACTGGGGCCGTTCGGGCCGTCGTGCGTGCGAAAAGTGCTCGGACGGGAGTGACTGAGGGGCGTCGCGGGGGATTACCGCCCGCGTCGGAGCTCCTCGATGAGCTGCTCCACTAGCTCGCGCTGGGCGCGCAACTCCTGGTTCTGCCGCTCGACCGCCGCGCGCAGCTCGGCGAGCTCCTCGCGGAGCTTTTCGTCGGCGGGCGCCGCCGACTCGAAGCCCGAGCCCTCGAATCCGGTTTCGGGGCTCTCGGACCCGCCGCTGCCGCGCGGCGGTTCCTCGTGGGTCGTCGGGGCGTCCTGGCCTCGCCGCGGCGATTCGGCCGACGGGGCGCCGGTGGACTCCTGTATCGAGTCCGCCCACGCCGTTTCCGGCTCCGGCTCCGTCTCCGTCTCGGACCCGCCGCGTGCGGATTCGGATCCGGGAACGTCGGCCGAGGCGCCGCTCGACCCGTTTTCCTGACGATCAGATCGCGTGCCGGCCGACGCCTCAGTCGCCGGCGACGACTCGATGTGCTGTGTGGCCCGATCGGTCCCCGTCGCGGAGTCGCTCCCGCCCGACGCGCTCCCGGCGTCCGCCTGGACGCCCGGATCGCCCCCTTGGCCTCCGTCGTCGGACTCGCGGGTCGCGTTCTCCGGGAGCTCTTCGGGCTCTTCGGGGTCGGCGATCAGCGGGTCGGGGCCGTCGCCGAAGGAGACGTTCCTGTCCGGCTCGGGTTCGGGCTCGGCCTCGCCTTCGGGCTCGTCGGGCTGGGCGGCCGCGCGGAGTTCGCCCAGCGAGTCGACCTCCCAGTAGGAGAGCAGCGTCGTCTCCAGGGCGGCTCGGACCGCGCGGGCGTCCTCGTTCGGCGTTTTGAAGCGCTCCTGTCGACCGTCGACCGTGAGGACGACCGAGGTGGCGACGCTCCCGTCCTCGAACGCGAGGTCGGTGACGTCGCCGTAGTGGTACGACTCGAAGTCCTCGTCCCAGAGGTTGCCGCCGATGTGTCGGACGACGCGCTTTCCGGCGATCACGATCGTGAGCTCGCTGAACCGGAAGAGTCGCTCGATGTCCTCGTCGTCGTCGAGGATCCCGTTCGCGCGGAGGACGCCCTCGACGATCGGCGGGACCGCGCGGTCGAGGCGCTTGGCGGGGAGCGAGATCGTCGCTTCGCCGTCGAGACCGTAATCGAGGGTCACCTTCGACTTCCGTCGGCCCTCCGAGACCGTGATCCGCTCGGCCTCGTGCGGATACTCCTCGACGGACTCGTCGGAGAGCAGGCCCTCGGCGCGGTACAGGAGCGTCCGCGTCGGCGTCACGTACAGTTCGTCCTCGCCGCCGAGGTCGACTCGGGCGACGACGTCCTCGCCGGCGAGGTCGGCCTGGACGATCTCCGGTTGGCTCATAGGTGCGTTCTCCGTGCGTTTCGTCATAAATCCGTGGGTCTCGACGGGCGCCCCCTACTCCCAGACGGTTTCGTAGTCGACCTCGGCGATCGCGCTGTCGGGAGTGATGATCGCGTCCGTATCCCGTGCTCGGTGGCTGGCGACGATCAGGCCGACGTGAGTACTGAACCGATCGACCACCCCTGCGTATTCGACGAGTTCGGCGTCGCCGACCGGCGCGACCGAGATCGGCCCGCTCCCGACCAGCGCCTGACGGGCGTCTTCGGGCGTCCCCGTGAGCGGCACGCCCCGAACGTCCTTATCCCGCGAAACCGAGTACAGTACCTCGGCGAGCGCCGTGCTCGGTGCCTGGATCACCGTCTCTCCAGCCTCGGCCTCGGCGAATACTCGGTCCGCCTCCGGCGGGAGCGCGTCGACGAGATAGGCCAAGAGTGCGACGGGGTCGGCGGTGTACGTCGCCATCAGCCGTCCTCGTAGTTGCGGTCGCGACGGTCGCGGACCCGCTGTTCCAGCGCCTCGGCGATCTCTTCGCGCTTCTCTTCGGGCGTGTCTTCGGGCACGAGCATCCCGCGACCGCTGGTGCGGGTGCGCTTTTTGACGACGATCCCCTCGTCGGTGTCCATCCAGACGACCTCGTCGCCGGGGTTCAGATCGTACTTCTCCCGGAGCTCTTTCGGGATCGTCGCCTGTCACTTCTCCCGGAGCTCTTTCGGGATCGTCGCCTGTCCCTTCTCCGTGACGCGCGTGGACTCGCTCATATTCAGTAATACTGGTCGTAATACCTTAGCGTTGGGGAGTCGCAGCGCTATCGGAACACGTAGGTCGCGAAAAATCGAACGAAGGGGCCGTGCGTTCCGACTTCAGTCGTCGGCGACGGCGTGAGCGCTCTCGTCGGTCAGCGCGAGCACGTCGTCGAAGAAGCCGAGCGAGTCGTGGGGGCCGGGGTGGGCCTCGGGGTGGTACTGACGGGTGATGATGTCCAGTTCCTCGTTCGCGAGACCCTCGGCGGTGTCGTCGTTGACGTTGACCTGCTTCACGTCGAGCTTGTCGCCCGGTTCGCCGACGGTGTACCCGTGGTTCTGGGTCGTCATCACGACCTTGCCGGACTCGAGGTCGCGGACGGGCTGATTCACGCCGCGGTGGCCGAAGTCCATCTTCTCGGTCGTGCCGCCGAGCGCGCGGGCGACGACCTGCTGGCCGAGACAGATCCCGGCGATCGGCAGCTCGCCGACGAACTCCTCGACGAGCTCTTGGGCAGCCTCGAAGTTCGCCGGGTCGCCCGGACCGTTCGAGATGAAGAGCAGATCCGGATCGAGGTCGGCGAGCTCTTCGGGGGTGGTGTCGTAGGGGAGCACGTGGACCGTGGCGTCGCGCTCGACGAGCGACTCGACGATTGACATCTTCGCGCCGCAGTCGACGAGCGCGACGTCCGTGTCGCCGTCCTCGCCGTAGGTCGTGTGCTCGACGGTGGTGACCCGCTTGCCGATGTCGACGTGCTCGCTCATCCCCTTGCACTGTTCCAGTTCGGCCTTCGCGTCCTCGGGGGTGACGTCGTCGCCGACGGCGAGGCCGCACTTCATCGCGCCCTCTTCGCGGATCGAGGTGACGAGTTCGCGGCTGTCGATGTGGTCGATCGCGGGGACGTTCTCCGACTCGAGCCACTCGACGACGTCCTCGGTGAACTCGTGGGCGATTGCCGCGCGCGGGTGGACGCGGTCGGACTCGAATCGCTCCTCGCGGACGCCGTAGTTCCCGATGAGCGGGTACGAGAAGGTGAGCACCTGCTCCTCGTAGGAGGGGTCGGTCAGGCTCTCCTCGTAGCCGGTGTACGCAGTCGTGAACACGAGCTCGCCGCGGGTCCGTCCCGAGGCACGTCCGCGAGCCTCGATCACGCGGCCGTCCTCCAGGGCCAGATAGGCGTCCGACATTACGAGAAACGGATGGTATCTGGGGGTATAAGTGTTACTTTCGTAGCTGAGTTACGAATTTCGCAATCGGTAAGCCCTCCGAGTCCGTTGGCGAGGTATGGACGACCTCGACCGCCGGATCCTCGACATCCTCCGACGCGACGCCCGGACGCCCTACACGGAGATCGCCGAGCAGGTCGGCACCTCCGAGGGAACGGTTCGGAACCGCGTCGAGCGCCTTCTGGAGGAGGGGATCATCGAGCGCTTCACCGTCTCGACGAGCACGGGAAACATCAAGGCGATGATCGAGGTGTCGGTGAAGGTCGACGTCGACACCACGGAGATCACCGATCAGATGACAGAATGGGACCAGGTCGACTTCGTCTGGCAGGTCTCGGGGGAGGAAGACGTCGTCCTCGTCGTCGACGCCGCCGACACCCAGGCGGTGAACGACCTCATCACTCGCGCACGCGAACTCGACGAGGTGAAGAACACGAAGACGCGGCTCATCCTCGACGAGCAGCTCGGGCGGTCGCCGTAGGGCGTCGGTTCTCTCCGAAGGTCGCGGAAGGCTTCGAGACCGCCTTGCCGACGTTCGACTCCTGCGGGCCGGAACGAATCGTTTTAGTGCGACGCTGGCAGAAGAAGGGATATGGCGATCAAACCCAAGTACGTCAAACAGCTCGGGAAGCTCCTCTTAGAGAAGTATCCCGAGGCGTTCAACACGGACTTCGAGACGAACAAGGAAAGCGTCGCGACGCTCACGAACGTCGAATCGAAGGGCGTCCGCAACCGGATCGCGGGCTACATCACGCGGAAGAAGGGCGGCTCGGACCCCTCCTCGTCGGCTTCGGCGTAACCGTTCTGTCTCTGTTCTCGACGGTGTCGCGGTCGTGAGCGCTTGCTGTGCCGTTCAGAACCGCTCGGCGCGACCGGCGGCCGTCCACTTGTCCGTCGGCGCACCGTCTGGAACGCGGCGGACCCGTCGGCCGCTCGTCGAATCGACGCGGCCGGCGAAGGTCCACCGCTCGCCGTCCCAGGTCGGTCCCGAGGACGCGGCGGCTGCTGCCGCAGCGGCCACGGCGGCTCGCTCTCCGTCCGCGACGTGGGCGGCGACCGCGGCGGCGATGGCCGCCGCCTCCTCGTCGGTGGCGTCGTCGGGGAGCGACAGCCGCTCTGTGAGGTCTTCGGGCATCGCTCAGATCGGGAGGTTCCCGTGTTTCTTCTCGGGGAGGGAATCGCGCTTCGAGCGGAGCAGTTCGAGGTCCGAGACGAGTCGCGCCCGGGTCTCGGGCGGCTCGATGACCGCGTCGATGAACCCCCGGTCCGCGGCGGTGTAGGGGTTCGCGAACTCCTCCCTGTACTCCTCGATCAGTTCGTCGCGGCGCGCGTCGGGGTCGTCCGCCGCGGCCAGTTCGTCGTCGTAGAGGATGTTGACCGCGCCCTGCGGCCCCATCACCGCGATCTCGGCGGTCGGCCACGCGTAGTTGGCGTCGGCGCCGAGGTGCTTGGAGGCCATCACGTCGTAGGCGCCGCCGTAGGCCTTCCGGGTGATCACAGTCAAGAGCGGCACCGTCGCCTCGGAGTAGGCGTACAGGAGCTTCGCGCCGTGGCGGATGATGCCGTTGTGTTCCTGGTCCGTGCCGGGCAGGAAGCCGGGGACGTCGACGAAGGTGACGATCGGGACGTTGAAGGCGTCGCAGGTGCGGACGAACCGCGAGGCCTTCTCGGAGGCTTCGATGTCGAGCGTGCCGGCGTTGACTCTCGGTTGGTTGGCGACGACGCCGACCGAGTGGCCGTCGAGGCGGGCGAAGCCGACCACGACGTTCTTCGCGAAGCCCTCGTGGACCTCGAAGAAGGAATCGGAGTCGAGGACGCCCCCGATCACGTCGTGCATATCGTAGGGCTTGCGAGGCTCGTCCGGAACCACGTCGTTCAGCGACTCGTCGGCGCGCTCGGGGTCGTCCCACGGCTCGACGCGCGGCGGGTCCTCGACGTTGTTCGGCGGCAGGTACGAGAGCAGCCGTCGGATGTCGTCGAGGGCCTCCTCCTCGGAGTCGCGGGCGAAGTGGGCGACGCCCGAGGTGGCGGCGTGGGTGACTGCGCCGCCGAGCTCCTCGAAGCTCACCTCCTCGCCGGTGACGGTCTCGACCACGTCGGGGCCGGTGATGAACATGTGGCTCGTGTCCTTCACCATGAACGTGAAGTCGGTGAGGGCGGGCGAGTAGACCGCGCCGCCGGCGCAGGGCCCCATAATCGCCGAGATCTGCGGGACGACGCCCGAAGCCTCCGTGTTGCGGCGGAAGATCTCGCCGAAGCCCGCGAGCGCCCCCACGCCCTCCTGGATGCGGGCGCCCGCGGAGTCGTTGAGGCCGACGACCGGCGCGCCGACCTCCACCGCCTTGTCCATCACCTTCGTGATCTTCTCCGCTAAGACCTCCCCGAGCGAGCCGCCGAAGACGGTGAAGTCGTGGGCGAAGACGAACGTCTTTCTTCCATCTACCTCGCCGTAGCCGGTCACGACCCCGTCGCCCGGCAGCTGTTTTTCCTCCATCCCGAAGTTGTGGTTCCGGTGGGTGCGGAGCTGGTCGATCTCGTTGAAGGTCCCGTCGTCGAGGAAGTAGTCGATCCGCTCGCGGGCGGTCATCTTCCCCTTGTCGTGTTGGGCCTCGATCCGGTCTTCGCCGCCGCCCTTCAGCGCGCGCTCGCGCTTTTCGCGTAGCTCCTCGATCCGGTCCTCCATCGTCACGTCGGACCACCTCCGATCATCGTCACGTACGTGCCGACGGGAGGCAAAAGGGTTTCCGCAATCCGACAAGGGAAGGTTCGTCGTCCGTCGATATCACCGCGTGGGAATCGTGAACGATCGCGATGATTTATCACAGTCCGTATCGTGGTGCGTGTTGACTATGGCCACAACACCGCGGTCACCCTTCGAACGGTTACAGTCGCGGTACAGCGAGGTCGACCTCGTCTGCCCGAAGTGCGGCTACGACGACGACGGCGGCTCCTGGCAGGCGGTGACCTCCGGCAAGACGGTCGAGTACCGGCACGTCTGTCCGGGCTGCGGAGCGATCCGTCGCCGGACGGTCACGCTCGATCGCGACTGAAACGGGGCGATCCGCGCTCTCGCCCGCCGTTTGCTTTAGACCAGAGACCGGTCGGTCCGGAGGCCGGCGAACGCCGCGCCGCCGGCGACGACGGCGACGGCGACCGTCGGCCAGAAGCCGAGGCTGGCGTCCACGCCGAAGTTCGTCAGGAGCGTGAAGAACAGGAAGACGGGCAGGGCGACGCCGGCGCCGAGGAGCCACGGCGTGGCGAGGCCGGCCGCGAGGTCCCCCGCGCCCGAGCGGAACTCGGAGACGGCGTCCCGACCCATCACCCAGCCGACGAATACAAGCACTGCCGCCAGCCCGGCGGTCAGGAGCGTGTCCACGAGCGGGCCGGCGACGAAGCCGAACACCGCCGTGCCCCAGATCGTGGGGTTGATCGCGCAGATCCCGCCGGTCACGACCACCGCGCCGGTGACGACGGCGACCGCGCGCCGTCGCGTGAGGCCGTACTCGTCGACGAGGAACGAGACCGGGATTTCGAGCATACTGATCGACGACGACAGCGCCGCCAGCACCACGACGCCGAAGAACGCCGTCGCGACGAGGGTACCCGCCGGCAGCTGGGCGAACGCGCCCGCGAGCCCGACGAACAGCGCGCCCGGTCCGGGCGCCGTCTGTGCCGGATCGACGCCGAGCGAGAACAGGAGCGGGAAGACGACCAGGCCCGCCAGCACCCCGACGAGGGTGTTGAGGACGGCGATCACGGTCCCGTCGAAGGGTAGCGAGCGGTCCTCGTCGATGTAGGAGGCGTAGGTGATCATCGTCCCCGCGCCGAGCGAGAGGGTGAAGAGCGCCTGCCCCGCCGCCGGTCCGAGGACGTCGAAGAAGTTCGCCCGGACGGTCGCGAGGTCGAACCGGAGGTAGAAGGCGTACGCCTCGGCCGCGCCCGGTCGCGTCCCGGCCCAGACCGCGAGGCCGACCAGGAGCACGAGAACGGCGGGCATCATCACCTTCGTCCCGAGTTCGATCCCGCGCCGGACGCCCCCGAAGACGACGAGCGCCGTCAGGCCGAGGAACAGGAGATGAAAGGCGAGGGCGTCGATGCCGGCGGCGACGCCGCCGAAGTACTGTCCCGGCGCCGCGAAGTACGCCGGCCGCGCGCCGACGAGACCGAGCGCGCTCTCGCCGAAGTACCGGAGGATCCACCCGCCGACGACGCTGTAAAAGGAGATGAGAGCGATGGCCGTCACGACGTAGAAGACGCCCCACAGCCCCCAGAGGCGCGAGCCCGAGAGGTCCCGCAGCGCGCCGACGGGGCTCTTTTTCCCCCGCCGGCCGACCACGAACTCCCCGAGCAGGCCGGGGACGCCCACGAGCAGTACGATCCCGAGGTAGACGACGAGAAACGCGCTGCCGCCGTTCTCGGCTGTCACCCACGGAAAGCGCCAGATGTTCCCGAGGCCGACCGCCGAGCCGGCGGCCGCGAGGATGAATCCCGCGCGGGTCGCCCAGGTCTCACGTGCCATTGGCTCTCACTCGCCCGCCCCCGAGTAAGTGGCTTTCGGACCGATTCCGTCTCCTCGACCGATAACACGGTCGTTCGTGAGGAATCGCCCACGCGTCGCCGGCGAGGGCCGCCCGCCGAACCCTTATGAACACCCCGAGTTGGCCGGGCGGACGCTTATTTGCCTTTACTATAATGAACAACTATGACTGACTCCGACCACGTCGTGATCGCAGGGAGCGGACGCGTCGGCCACCGGGTGGCCCGGCACTTCGCCGACCGGGGACGGGACGTCACCGTCGTCGACCCGGAACCGGGCAGCGCGATCGAGGACGACGACGTCGAGGTCGTCGTCGGCGACGCGACCAAGCCCTCGGTGCTCGGCGACGCCATCACCGACCGGACGGGCGTCGTCGGCGCGCTGACCGACAAGCAGGACACGAACCTCGTCGTCTGTATGGCCGCCAAGCGCCACGCCACGGGCATCCGGACGGTCGCGCGGATCGAAGAGGGCGCGGGCGACGAGTACGAGGAGTACGTCGATCAGGTGTATTTCCCCGAGCGCGCCAGCGTCCGCGCGGCGGTCAACGCGCTCACCGGCAGCGACGTCCGCACGCTGGAGGAGGTCACCGGCGACCTCGAAATCCTGGACGTCCGGATCGCGTACGACGCGCCCGCCGCGGGCGAGGTCGTCTCGGACGCCTTGCCCGAGGGCTCCGTCGTCATCGCCGAGGCGGACGGCCACGTCGCCGTGCAGCACTCGACCGAACTGATCGGCGGGCGGCGGTACCTCGTCGCGGCCGACCGCGACGTCGTCGGCGAGGTGCTCCGACAGTGTCGCGGGGAAGAAGGGAGCTAGGCTCGCGGGGCGATTTTGGAAGAACAGGGCAAATGCTTACTTCGCCCATCCTGTAGGAGTACGTAATGGCAACTTCGACGTGGGAGGGCGACGACCACGAAGACGAGATCCGCCTCTGGCGTGAGGGCGACGGGTGGATCGCCAAAGACGTTGAAACGGGAATTACGACGCAGGGGCCGTCACGAAGCGCGGCATTGGCAAATCTCGATGACGCCGTGGCCCTTTACGAGGGCGAGCGTGGCCGCGAGCCGACAGACGAGGAACTGAAAGCGGCCGGCATCGATCCGGAGGACAACACGACCGGCGAACGCGAACCGCCGGACGCCCTGAAGTAAATGGGCAGGCGGACGTTTTCGGGGCAGGAGGTCATCAAAGTTCTCGTCAATACCGGGGGGTTCGAGTGGCGACGGACCACCGGCGACCACGCCCGACTGTACTACGAGCACCCGACGAACGAAGACGACAGGCGGCACGTGACGGTCCCGCTTCACGACGAGCTTCGCGTCGGAACGCTCAGAGAGATCGCAGCTAACGCGGGCGCACAGGACTTCGAGGAGTTCTGCGATTGGATCGACCGCAATTCGTAGTTCTCGGCGCCGGCACCGACCCGACGAGACGGGCGGGAAAGCCGCGAACGATCGTTATATAGGCGGCACGATCGCGCCGTCGACGAACAGCGTCTGGACGCCCAGCCACAGCGTCAGCAGGACCGCGAGAATCACGACCGTCCGCGCGAGCCACAGCCACGCGACGCCGACGCCCTCGCCGAGCCCGGAGCCCGAGAGCAGTTCCTCGACCGCGGGCCGGCCGTACACCCAGCCCGCGAAGACGAGCACGCCGAGCACCGAGAGCGGCAGGAGCAGCTGGTACGCGAGCGTGTCGAACCACCCGAGCCACGCCGTGTCCAGCGCCGAGGGGATCCCGAGCAGGAAGATCAGCGTCCCGAGCGCGCTGGCGATCCGTGGTCGCCGCGCGCCGTAGTTGTCGACGACGTAGGAGGTGACGACCTCCAGGAGGCTGATCGCCGACGAGAGCGCCGCGATCAACACGACGGCGAAGAAGACGACGCCGACGAGCCGGCCCGCGGGCAGTTCGCCGAACGCGGTCGCGAGGCTGACGAACAGCGCGCCCGCGCCGCCGCTACCGGGCTCGATGCCCTGGACGAAGAGGAGCGGAATGACGACCAGGCCCGCCAGCACGCCCACGGCGCTGTTGAGCACGACGACCGTGAGGCTGTCCGAGAAGAGGCTCTGGTCCTCGCCGACGTAGGAGGCGTAGGTGATCATCGCGCCCATCCCCAGGGAGAGGGAAAAGAACGCCTGGCTCACGGCGAAGGGGATGACGTCCGTGAGCGGGCCGCTGAAGGAGGGCAGCGGATCGAACGAGACCGAGAGACTGAGCGTCGAGAGGTCCGGCGAGAGGAAGTAGCCGTAGCCCGGTGCGGCGCCGGGCAGGGTGACCACCCACACCGCGAGGATCCCGAGGATGACGACGATGCTCGGCACCATCAGCTTCGTCGCCTTCTCGATGCCGTCTTCGACGCCGCCCGCGACGATCGCGACGACGAGCGCCATAAACACCGCGTGGAGCACCAGGGCGTCGAGGCCGGCCGAGATCGACCCGAAGTAGCCCGCCGGGTCCGCGAAGTACGCGCCGGTGAGACTGCCGCCGAGGTAGCGGAGGACCCAGCCGCCGACGACGCTGTAGTACGAGAGGATCCAGAAGCCGGTGCCGACGCCGAGGACGCCGACCCACTTCCAGTTGCTGTGGCCCAGTTTCTCGAAGGCGCTGATGGCGTTGAGGTTGCTCTTCCGCCCGATGACGAACTCCGCGAGCATCGCCGGGAGGCCGATGCCCAGCGCCGCGATCAGGTAGACGACGAGGAACGTCGCGCCGCCGTACTCGGAGGTCTTGAACGGGAACTGCCAGATGTTGCCCAGTCCGACCGCCGAGCCGACGGCCGCGAGGATGAACCCCGCGCGGGTCGCCCAGGTCTCTCGTTGGCTCATAGTCGCATCGGGCTACTCGGTGGTCACCTGATAAGCGGCGCGATCCGGAACTACGGACCGAGTGAGAATTTCACACATACAGTGGATCGGTCTGCTCCGTTTTTTCCGACCGGTCGCGTCGATCCGCTCTGCGACGCGGTGAATGTCCGAATCGGTACACCCATGCCGCGCCGTTCCCTATCCGCTCACGAGTATGCGCCCTCCGTTCGGCCCGCCCGACTCGACAGCGACGCGCCTGCTCGGCGGGGTCGCCGTCGTGGGGGCGAACCTCCTGCCGCTGGTCGGGGTGTTCGCCTGGGGCTGGGACCTCTCGTCGCTGCTCGTGGCCTACTGGGCCGAAGCCTTCAGCACCGTCCTCTTGGCCGCGGCGAAGGCGCTGTTCGCCGAGCGCGGCTCGCCCGGCATCCCCGGCGAGATCGAGCCGCTCCACGAGCTCCGCGAGAAGCGCGGCGGCTGGCGGTTTCGGTCCGGATGGCCGCCGATCTATCCGCGGAACGTCCCGTTCGCGCTCTCGATCCTCGGCTTCTGGCTCGTCACAGTCCTGCCGCTGAGCGTCTTCTACTGGCTCGCGGCCGACCTGCGGTTCGCGCTCTCGCCGGACCTGGCGCTCGGCATCGCGGCGCTGCTCGTCGCGCAGGCGTCGGACTTCGCCTTCGAGTACATCGGGGGCGACGAGTACGCCGAGGTCTCGGCCCAGGAGATCGTCCGGACGCCGACGCAGCTGTCGCTCGTCGTGTTCTCTGTGGGACTGCTCGCGGGCACCGGTGCTGACGGTCGGGCGGGTGGCCTGGCGGTCCTCGCGCTCGTCGTGATCGCGAAGACGGCCACGTCGACGTACCGATACTACACAGAGCACGTGGGGCGCTCGCCCGTCAGGCTGGGCGAGTGGCTCCCCGACGGTCCGCGGGACAGCGAGCCGCCGCCGGAGCTCGACCTCCCGGACGCCGAGGTGACAGACCGCGTCGCGGTCGACGCCCGGTCAGTGTTGCTCGGGAGCGTCGGGGCCGTCCTCTTCGGGTTCGCGAACCGCGTCGGGTTGCTCGCCGTCCTGTTCCTCGTGTTCGCCGTCGTCGCGGGCGATCCGCTCTTGATCGCCCTCGCCCTGCTCGTGATCCTCGCGATCGCGTCCGCACGGGTCCTCAGTTACTTCCTCCGGTACGGCACGGTCGAGTACCAGCGCCGCGGCGACGACCTCGTCGCCTACGACACGGCGCTGGAGGCCCCGCAGTGGATCGCCGCGGTCGGGCCGCGGACGGACTTCGAGGTCCGGAACGCCATCGCCGACCGGCTGCTCGGGACCGGGACGCTCACGATCTCGGACGTCGAGTCGGTCGACCGCGACGTGCGGCTCGGTCCCGTTCGCGACGTCGACCGCGCCGTCGAGAAACTGGATCTGCCGGTGCGGGAGACCGACCGGCCCGATCGGGACCCGGCCGTCATCGCCGCCGCCAGTATCCTGGCGCTCTGCTTTCTGGCCGTCCCCGCCGGGCTGTTCGCCGCGCCCGACGTCAGTGACGGCCTGGCGTGGGGCGTCTCTTTGGTGTTCGCGCCGTTCTTCCTGGTGCCCGTCGGCGCGCTGGTCTGGGCGGCGCTCTCGCGGATCTAGTTACGGCTCCAGCACGAGCTTCCCGAGGAAACTGTCCTCCAGGACCGCGCGCTGGGCCTCGCCCGCGTCCTCGAAGCCGTAGGTCTCGTGGACCACCGGCGTCATCTCGCCCTGCGCGGCGAGGTCGGCCACCTTCGCCAGGACGGCGCCGATGTCGTCGGCGTTGAACATCGACATGAACTGGTACCGCACCTCCTTGCCCTTCGTGACGCCGATGTCCGAGAAGCCGCCCTCGGCGGTGTCGTTGCCGATGCCGACGACGCGGCCGCCCGCGTTCACGACGTCCGCGTTGAACTGGAGGTACCGGTCCATGTGGAGGTCGACGACGACGTCGGCGCCGCCGGCGTTGACGACCGCGTCTTCGAGGTCCTCGCGGGCGTAGTCGAAGACCGCGTCGGCGCCGAGGTCTTCCAGTTCCGCCTCGTACTCGGGCGAGGCCGTCGTGTGGACGTACGCGCCCATCGTCTCGGCGAGCTGGATCGCGACGTGGCCGACGCCGCCGCTCCCGCCGTGGACGAGGACGACCTCGGTCGGCTCGGCGCTCGCGTGGTGGACGAGCGCCTGCCACGCGGTCGCGCCGACGGTCCCGAGCGCGGCGCCCGCGTCGAAGTCGACCTCCTCCGGGAGGTGCGCGAGGAAGTCCGCGGGCGCGGCGGCCTGTTCGGCGTAGCTCCCGGGCATCCCGTTGCCGAGCCCGGTCCCGAAGACGCGGTCGCCGACGGCGAACTGCTCGACGCCCTCTCCCACTTCGGCGACGGTACCGGCGAGGTCGCCGCCGCCGATGAACGGCAGGTGCGGCACCGGATAGGCGCCCTCGCGGAAGTAGGTGTCCACCGGATTCACTCCGGCCGCCTCGACGTCGACGACGACCTGGCCGTAGTCGGGGTCGGGCTCGTCGACCTCGTCGACGGTCAGTACCTCTGGTCCGCCGTGCTCGTGGAATCTGACTGCGCGCATCGGGGCTCTTGTTCGACGCGGGACGGCATAAAGTGCGGCGAAGGGGCGCGGCGTCGGGCTCGCGGCCGCCCGTGCGGCGATTGGCTCGCCTACCGATGCCTCCGATATGCTCGTATCGAAGTGTCGCGGGCCGGATGGGAGACCGATATCGGCGGGATTTATGCGGGCGCATACCCGTCTCTCGGACGATGCGCTTACACGAGTATCAGGCGAAGAACGTCTTCGCCGACGCCGGGGTTCCGGTGCCCGAGTCCCGCCTCGCGACGACCGTCGAGGAGGTCGTCGAGGCGGTCTCGGACATCGGCTTCCCGGCGGCGATCAAGGCACAGGTACACGTCGGCGGTCGCGGCAAGGCCGGCGGCATCAAGATCGCGACCGACGAGGACGAGGCCCGGCAGTACGCCGACGAGATTCTCGGAATGGACCTCAAGGGCTACACCGTCGAGAAGGTCCTCGTCGAGGCCGGTGTCGACTTCGAGAACGAGCTCTACGTGGGGATCACGATGGACCGCGGCGAGGGCGAACCCGTCGCGATGGTCTCGACCGAGGGCGGCGTCGACATCGAGTCCGTCGCCGAGGAGACCCCCGAGGCGATCGCCCGCGAGCACATCGACCCCGCGTTCGGTCTGCACTCCTACCAGGCCCGCAAGGTCGTCTACGACGCGGGCATCCCCCGGGACGTCGCGGGCGACGTCGCCTCGATCCTCTCGACGCTCTATGACCTCTACGAGTCCAAGGACGCTTCCGAGATCGAGATCAACCCCGTGATGGTCACTTCCGACAGGGAAGTCGTCGCCGCGGACGCCGTGATGAACATCGACGAGGACGCGCTCTTCCGGCAGCCGGACCTCGCCGAGATGGAAGACGAGGCCGCCTCGGACGACCTCGAACGCAAGGCCAACGAGTACGGCTTCGACTACGTCCGCCTCTCGGGCAACGTGGGCATCATCGGCAACGGCGCCGGCCTCGTGATGACGACGCTCGACCTCGTCGACCACTACGGCGGCACGCCGGCGAACTTCCTCGACATCGGCGGCGGCGCGAAGGCCGAGCGCGTCGCGAACGCCCTGGATATGGTCTTCGCCGACGAGAACGTCGACGCGGTCGTCTTCAACATCTTCGGCGGCATCACCCGCGGCGACGAGGTCGCCAAGGGCATCAACGAAGCGCTGGAGCAGTTCGACGAGATCCCGAAGAAGGTCGTCGTCCGCCTCGCCGGCACCAACGCCGAGGAGGGGATGGAGATCCTCAACACCGATCTGGTCGAGGTCGAAGCGACGCTCGAAGACGCGGTCCAGCGAGCGGTCGGTAACGCAAAGGAGGCAAGCCAATGAGCATCTTCGTCGACGACGACACCCGCGTCGTGGTACAGGGAATCACCGGTGGGGAGGGCAACTTCCACACCGAGCAGATGATCGAGTACGGCACGAACGTCGTCGCGGGCGCCGTGCCCGGGAAAGGCGGCCAGGAGGTCGCCGGCGTCCCCGTCTACGACACGGTCGATCAGGCCGTCGAGGCCGAAGACGCCGACGCCTCCGTGATCTTCGTCCCGCCGGCGTTCGCGGGAGACGCGATCTTCGAGGCGCTCGATACGGATCTGGACCTCGCGGTCGCCATCACCGAAGGCATCCCGACCCAGGATATGGCGAAGGTGAACAAGCGCCTTTCTGAGACTGACACCCGCCTCATCGGCCCGAACTGTCCCGGCATCATCACGCCCGGCGAGGCCAAATTAGGAATCCTCCCCGGCAACATCTTCGAGTCCGGCGACGTCGGCCTGGTCTCGCGGTCGGGCACGCTGACCTACCAGGTCGTCTCGAACCTCACCGAGCGGGGCATCGGCCAGACCACCGCGATCGGCATCGGCGGCGACCCGATCATCGGGACGTCGTTCGTCGACGCGCTGGAGGCGTTCGAGGCCGACACGGAGACGAAAGCGGTCGTGATGTGCGGCGAGATCGGCGGCGAGGACGAAGAGCAGGCCGCGAAGTTCATCGCGGAGAATATGGACACGCCCGTCGCGGGCTTCATCGCCGGCCGCACCGCGCCGCCGGGCAAGCGGATGGGCCACGCGGGCGCCATCGTCTCCGGGTCCGGTACCGGCACGGCGGAATCGAAGATCGACGCGCTCAACGACGCGGGCGTCCCCGTCGGCGACACGCCCAACGAGGTCGCCGACCACATCGAGGACTTCCTGTAACGCGGCCGGGCGCTCGGACTCTCATACCGACTATTGTCAGTCGAGTCCGAGACTCAGTTCGAGCGCGTCGTCGATTTCTCGCATCGTTGCTGCGTCGAGACTCCCCGCGACCGAGTGAATCCGTTTCGCGATCGAGACGACACGGATCTGATCGAGTCGCACCGAAGAGTCCTTCTCGAACGGCGAATCCTCGCTCTCGACGAGAACTTCGAACGGATACCCTCGATGCGTCCCGGTCGCCGGAGCGACGATGGTCGTACTCGAATTCGCGTTACCGACGTCATTCTGTACGACGACCGCCGGACGCGTCTTCTCTAACTCGTGCCCTTCGGCGGGATCGAGGCGGACGATGACGACGTCTCCGCGTCGAATCTCCGGTGCCTCGCTCATTCGAGGGAATCTTCCCACGCTTCGTCGGACGTCTCCTCCCACGTATCGGCCAGTGACGCGGCACTCTGTGACGCATCTCGATACGCGTCGGCAAGTTCGTCCTCGTCGGGACCATCAGTAGACACCTCCACGACGGCGACGGTGACGCGCTTGTTCGCGTACTCGGTTCCGAGATAGATCCGTCCCCGGTCGTCGGTCTCTTTTGTCCGAACGTCGTCGGCGTCTACCTCCATACCGTCCGTAGTCTGTGCTGCTACTTACTTGTTGCCCACTATAACCCACTAGCTCAGTGTGTCCGAACCGAGATCGCGTTTCGTCGGAAGGGCTAAGTTCGCGTGGCACGGCCAGGAAGCAATGCGCGTCAGCGACGTCTGCTCCCGGAACGTTGTCACCGTCGACGTCGACGCCACCCTCGCGGTCGCCGTAGAGCGGATGCTCGACGCCGACGTCGGGAGTGCGGTCGTCACCGACGACGGCGCGCCCGGAGCGATCGTCACGAAGAGCGACGTGCTCAGAGCGACCCATCTGACGGACGAGCCGCTGTCGTCCATCCCCGTCCGAAGCGCGGCGAGCGCGCCGTTGGTCACGATCGGTCCCGAGGCGTCAGCGCGTCGTGCCGCGGAGCAACTCCGCGAGCACGACGTCCACCGGCTCGTCGTCGTCGACGGCATCGACGTCGTCGGGGTGGTCTCCACGACGGATCTGATCCGGAACTACGGCGGCATCCGCAGCGACGCCCGCGAGCGCGCGGACGCGGAGTACGACTGGCTGACGCGCGAGGACGTGCGGTGACCTCTCGAAGCCGTCCGGAACCGTCATCACCGTCCGGTCGCTACCTGGATACGTGCTGCGATCCCACACGACTCGGCGGGCGCTCCTCGGGGGCGTCGCGACCGGCGCCCTGCTGAGCACCGCGGGCTGTCTGCGAGCGCTGGGATTCCGCCGCCAGTCGGCGTGGCGGGATCCGACGCTCGTCGAGGACCGGCCCGACGCGGTCTACGTCCCGGCGGTCACCGAGGGGATGAAGATGTACGGGCAGACGACCGCCGGGCGGTTCGGCGTCGCGCTCACCTACTCGTACCCGCATCGGTTCTGGACGGTCTCGGGGACCGAACTGTCGAAGAACGTCGTCGAGGCCGACCACGACCTCCACCTGATGGTCTCGCTGTGGGACACCGAAACCGGGCAGGCCCTCCCGCTCGATTCGGGCGTGACGATCGAGATCCGCCGCGACGGCGACCTGGTGACCGAGGAGTTAGCCTATCCGATGCTCTCCCAGCAGATGGGTCTCCACTACGGCTCGAACTACGCGCTCGACGGCGAGGGCGCCTACGAGGCGCGCGTGCATATCGGCGCCGTGTCGCTCCGCCGGACCGGCGGGTTCGCGGACGCCTTCGAGTCGGCGCGGACGGCGACGGTCTCGTTCGAGTTCAACTCCAGCGACGTGACCGAGATCTCCTTCGAACGCCCCGAGAACGCGGGCGAGCGGGGCGCGATCGACCCGATGGCGATGAACGGCGTTCCGGTCGGCCGCGCGCCCGCGGTCGAGTCGCTCCCGGGCCATCACCTGGGAGGTGGCCGCTCCGGCGACGCCGTCTTCGAGGCGTTCGTCGTCGACGAGGGCGAGGAGCGGTTCGGCGCCGACCCGTATCTCTACGTCTCCGCGCGGACGCCGTACAATCGGTTCGTCCTGCCGATGATGGGGCTGGCGGCGACGCTGCGGCGCGACGGCGAGACGGTCGCCGACGGGCGGTTCCGGCGGACGCTCGACCCCGAACTGGGGTACCACTACGGGATGTCCGTTTCGAGTGTTCGATCCGGCGACGCGCTCACGGTCAGGCCGACGATCCCGCCGCAGATCGCCCGGCACGACGGCTACGAGACGGCGTTCTTCGGGATGGACGCCGTCTCGATTGCGGTGTCGTGACTCCAGATCGGACTCTTGTATGCGCCGGTCGTGACCTCGCCAGCCCCCACAGACTCGTCGTTGCGAGGACGAGTCGTCAGTAGGTGACGACGTCGAGTCCGTCGACACTTTGGAAGTCTCTGTCGTTCGAAACGACAGGTTCGTCGAGTATCAGTCCGTGGGCAGCCACGATCGAATCCGCGCCGTCGAGATTCGCCCGATTCGAGAGTTCGTACGAGGCTCGGAGCGTTCCCGCCCGACGTGCAACGGCTTCATCGAGATCGAGACTCGCACGTGATCGCATCAGCTTCTCGTAGGCCGCCCTGAGACGACGATGCTTCTCCTCATCCGAGATCTTGCCGAGGCCGTAGAACAGTTCCCAGTAAACGGCCGACGGGATCCGCTGCGGGACTTCCATCCGGTTGATCTCCCGCGACTTCACGAGCGCTCCCGGCTTCTGTTCGACTACGTTGCCGAGAAACTCGGTGTCCAGAATCACGGCAGCTGCTCGTCCAGTTCGTCACGGTTCTGCCGGTCGGATTCCTCGAGATCCGCCTCTAGTTCCTCGGTATCCCACGCGTCGGCTGCGGGGGCCGCATCCGCAGCGAAGTCTTCCAGCGTGTAGTCGTCGACGAGCCGCTCCAGCGTTTCACCGAGCGTCTCACCGTCCCGGTTTTCGCTCTGAATCCGGGCATAGAGATCTTCACTCACGCGGATCTGTTTCGTTCCCATACGTTGGCGTTGACGACATCGACAGATGAAACTGGCGCCGAGACGGTGACTTCGTTCCGTCTCATCGGGTGAGTGAGGTCGTAGTCGACTCCAGAACTGTCGCCGCCGTCGCGCGGTGCCTGGCCCGTCGCGTTCAGGTCGCCCGCACAGCGCCGACCGCGACGGCCGGTGTCCGGAGCGACTGCGTGCTCGTCCCGGAGGTGGAGCCGTCCGACGTCGATCCGTCGGAGGTGGAGCTGTCACCGGACGAACCGCCGGAATCGGAGCCGGAGTCGCCGCCCCCGATCGTGAGTTCTTGGGAGGTGCGTTCGAGTTCGACGCGCACGGTGCCGTCCAGATCACCGTTGACGTCGCCCTCCGAGACGGTGAGGTTCGATCGGTAGGCGACGATCGAGCCGTTCTGGAACGTCGGCGTCGTCGAGAGGGTGTACGGGCCCGTCGCGCGCACGCTGACGTTCGTGTAGCCGTTCTGCGGACCGTACTCGTCGTAGCCGGTCGTCGAGTACGGGAGCGTCATCGTGAACTCCCCGTCGGCGTTCGTCTGCGCCCGCTGCGTGTAGGTGAACGTCGAGTTCGTGTTCGGGATCCGGAGCTCGGCGCTCGCGGTCACCGTCGTGTTCGCGGGCGCGCCGCTTCCTCGGACGGTCGCGCCGGGCACGCGCTCGAAGGTCTTGATCCACGCGGGACTACTCGGGACCGTCACCTGCGGATTAATGCCGAGCGTCTGGGAGTTCCGGTAGGTGGTCCGGAGGATGGAGTTCCGTGCCGAGGTGTTGCTCACGTGCGCGAGCCGATAGTGGTTGAGCGCCTCGACGCGCTCGCTGGGATACGGACCGATCCCGCCGATCTGCGAGGTCGGATCGTCGCTGACGTACTCTCTGGCGGCGCTCATATTGTCGAAGACGCGGACGAACGAGTTGTTGCCGCGCGGGTTCGCGGGCACGGTGACGGTCTCGCCGCTGCCGGTCTGGACCTGCCGCGGCTCCCAGTCGACGACGACCGGCGAGGGCTGACGCGCGCTCCCGTGGTAGTAGTACAGCCGCGTCATCGTGCTGTTGTAGAAGCGCTGGGTGCGAACGCTCCCGGTCCCGCTGAACCGTCCCTGACTGTTGAACCGGTAGAGCGTCCGGATGAAATCCGACCGTGAGACGTTCTCCTGGGCGTCGTAGAAGACGGTCGGCGCGCCGAACTTCGAGCCCGGCGTCGCCATCTGCCAGTCGACCATCACGTAGCGCGTCTCCTCGCTCTCGGAGCCGAGGTTTTCGAGGATGTTCTGGGACTGGGTTTCGTTCGGCGCGAGCAGGAAGTTCGCGGCCGTGGTGGCGCCCTGCTGGAACGGATTGGCGTTGGGGATGCGCTTCCCTTCGACGGTGATCCAGTGGCCGTAGTCCCACCACGACATCACGCCGTAGGACCCCTCGGGATACTGGAAGTCGCTGGTGCGCTCGTAGGTGCCGTAGTAGTCCATCTGATCGGCGTTGCCTGCGCCGCCGAAGTTGCCTTCCTCGGGGGTGTTGTTCTGCATCCACTCCAGCGAATCGTCCCAGACGGTGACCGCACCGGGGCCGTTGGTGTTCGATTGCCAGGCCGGCGACGCCTGGACGTTGCCGACGGTGATTGGGATAGTGAGCGCTGGGCCGAGGATGAGGAGGACGGAGGCAACGACGACGAGCACTTGGTAGCCATCGATGTTGTTGGCGATCTCGGTTATCGACTTTCGGAGATTGAGCCAGCCGAGGATCTCGCCGAAGAGGTAGGCGTTGAAAACCGCGACGACGATCGCGAGGTAGTAGTTGAACCGCACCTGGGTGAACGCCATCGAGGTGATGAACACCGCCCAGACGATCAGGAACAGCTTGTCGGCGTCGTAGTCGGCTAAGAAGGTCGCGCCGATGATGAGCGCCGAGACGATGAGGAGACCGGCGACTTGTTCGTCGATGCCGGTGACGCTCTCGATGCCGCCGAGGATGAACGGCGCGAGGAAGATGAGCGCGATGATGGCGAGCGAGCCTGCGATGTAGCCGTAGGTTCGTTGGGTTCCCTCATCGATGAGCGGGCGAGCGTGGAGCCAGACGGCGGCGACGAGACCGGTGAAGAAGGTTAGACCGTATTCGAGAGAGATCCGGCCAGCGGCACCAACGCCATATCGTTGGAGAGTGCTTTGTGCGATGAACGGTTGCGCTTCGCCGATAGTTCGGGCGGTCGCCCCGGCAGAGAACCCGACGATACGCAGGAGATTCCTGGCGATGAGGTCAAGAAGACCGAACGGGAGAACTGCGAGAACACCGAGAGCGACGAGCAAGATGCCGCCGACTCCGGCGGGATAGAGTGATGCGTTGAGATCGGACCCTTCCCAGACCCGCGCAAGCCACGAGAGCACGATCGCAGCGGCAGCGACGCCCAGTGCGGACGCAGGCTGGAGTAAGGAAGGAACCGTCGTATTGAACCCAACGTCTTCCACGACGATGAGCGACATTACTGTCACAACAAGCATACTCGCCACGAGGACGAACGCCGTTGGCTCTGGCGTACGGCCGTTGACGACGTCGCTCGGGATTTTGACGAGGGCAAAGACGCCGATAATACCCACGAGGATCACACCTGGCGGCCAGGTCCAGATATAGAGTCCGGTAAGGAATCCAGCAAGGAGGCTCCACTTTAGTGGTTCACTGAGTGTATTGAGGCTGCGGCTTTCGAGAAGCTCTTCCCTGACGACTTCCCAGACGGGCATCGTTGATTTGGCCTTCTGGAGAGCGATGACGAATCCGAGGACGGCCAGCGCCATCGCAAGCGGTTCGACCGCGTTGTGGTCGGCCACCCCAGCGAGCGTACGCCCAAGGAACGTTCCCGGTAGGAGCATCAGAACGACCGCGCCGAAGAGACCGGCGAGTCGGCCGGAAAGCCGCTTACCGAGGAAGTATACCGGGATAGCTGCGAGCGCGCCAGCGACAGCTGGGGCGACGAGAAGCGTCTTGCCGATGAGCGCTTGACTCGGAGACCCGAGTCCTAAGACTAGTGCAACGGTTGCGACGATCTGATCGTAGAGCGTCCCGAACTGGCCGACGAACGTCCCGTAGGGAAAGTATGTCCACGGATCGAACGGGATGGTAGAGGGCCAATGCTTGACTGTGTACATCACTTCCCGGAAGTGGTACCACGCGTCGTTGCCGGAGAAGTAAACCTCGCCGTTGCGGATGAAGTTCGAATACGACTGCATCCGCCAGGCGAACATTACGACTACCACGAGGAGGAGAGCAGGGACCTGATACCAGTCTTCGACGATGTCGAGGACGGACTGACCTCCTCCGTCGTCAGTTTCGCTACGCGAACCCATTATGCACGGAATGTTTCGGAAAGCGCGAATAAGCCTTTTGTTAAGACGTCGTTGTCTCCTCCTTGGGTGGGGAATAGATATCCATCTTGGGAGATCTGACGAGAACGCCCTCTTGAGGCATTGTTCAGATTAGCTGATTGAAGTAGGCAGCAAATGCTTGGAGCTATGATTGCAACCGCTGACAATAGATTGTGTATTGACGGGAATTGACCTTACAAAGTGATTTCCACGGCCGAGTCGAACTCGAAGTACAGTTTGGCTTCGCACTTGACGGTATTGACCGCGACTTACTATCTCTGAGTGCTGATTACTCCCTGCTGTCCTTGATGTAGCCGAGGGAGTGCAACCGATCAAGTACCTCTTGTTCTTGTTGTCGATCCATATCGACGCCGTAATCTCCTTCGGAATCACCGTCAAGAAGGCCCAGATTATGCAATTGCTGTTTTATGTGCGCAAGGTTCTCATCGACAGTGTTCTGTTCTGTATCGACGATGATATCCGGATTGTGCGGTTCCTGAAATGGGTGATTAATACCGGTGAACTTCTTGATCTTGCCCGCTCTAGCCTCTTCGTAGAGGTTTTTTGGGTCTCGCCGTGCTGCTTCGTCGACAGAGCACTTTACGTATATGAGAACAAAATCTCCGTCCGGTTCTACAATGTCTCGCGCCATTGCTTGTGAATCACGGAATGGCGTGATCATCCCCGTCACCGTCGCAATCCCGTTTCTGTTCAGCAGTTTGGCGATAAACGCCGTTCGACGGTTGTTGATCTCGCGGTCTTCACGGGAGAATCCTAAGTCTGGGTGCAGGTTCTTACGAATCTCGTCACCGTCGAGATTCTCAACTTGGATGCCTTGGTCGCGAAGGAATGTCTCTGTCCGACTCGCAAGCGTTGACTTCCCGGCTGCGGGCCGACCCATAAACCACAGCGTGAACGTCATTGTACGCCTCCAACCGGAGCATCCTCTGTGACGAAAGGCTCGTCCACATTCATCACGTACGACGCGACTTCCGGGCGCATCATCTTTGTCGATGGTTGTTCTCCCTCTCCAATAAGTGAGCGGATCCTGCTCCCACTCGGGTGGACTTGCTCTTCACTCGTATGGGGACAAATCTTCTCGGAGGTCATTCCATCACAGCTGTGACAGTAGAATGCATAGTCGTAGAATAGTGGCTCGATACCGATGTCCGCGATATCATCGAAGATGCGCTGTGCTCCGAATTCGTGATAGTAGTCTCCGACGCCAGCGTGATCTCGACCGACCACGAAGTGCGTACACCCTTGGTTCTTGCGGACGATTGCATCGAAGATCGCTTCACGGGGTCCCGCATAGCGCATCTGACTAGGGAACACTGATAGCGCAACCATACCCTCTCGGTAGTACTCTTCTATGAGTGTCTCGTACGCACCGAGGATCGTATCGTCGCGATAATCGTCGACTTTCTTGTCACCGAGTTTCGGCTGGATCAGGAGACCGTCAGCTTGTTCGAGTGCAGATTTTTGGATGTATTCATGCGCTCGATGTGGTGCATTTCGTGTCTGAAATCCTGCGACAGTCTCCCAGTCGCGGTGACTAAATAGGACGCGGGATTCTGCGGGGAGAAGATCGCGGCTGTTGTAGCGGTGCTCGTCGAAAAGATAGATCGGACCACCGACGAGAAAGTCCTCTTGATTAAGATAATTGGCGACGCCGGGATGATCCTGATCAGCAGTCCCGAACACATACTCAACGGTATCATCTTTATTATGCTTGTACACCTCCTCGACAGCAATAACTCCAATCGGTTCCTCTGCTGGACTACGAAGGAGTGCCTTCTCTCCCGGTGTCAAATCTTCGGCAACAGTTGAGTCCACGTCGAGCGTGATCGGCAAGGGCCACGTGACGCCATTCTCAAGCGTCATATCGTGAACAACCTTCAGGAAATCGTTCTGTGTGAGGTAACCATCTATCGGACTAAACCGCCCGGTCGCGATGTTGATAGCGTCTTGATATTGACTCACACTCAGATCAATTCGAGGCCCACTACCCACTTCGTTCCGCAACTGGTCGGCATACTTGTCGCCGACGACCTTGTCGACCAATCGACCTCCGTGCGGTTCGATCATACGGGTGGATGCTCAATGCCACTATTTAAAATCATTCGCTTATAACCAAATTCAAATGAGTCACAGCGACGGAGCTGCTGATCTACATATGCACACTCCCGCCTCAGATGGGACGATCGGTGTGGATCAGCGCGTTACGATTGCAGCAGACCGAGGACTGGAAACAATCGCGATTACGGATCACGATGTCATTGACGAGTGGTTCGAAACAAGGAGTACGACTCAGCAGAACGTCCAAGTTATCACTGGTGTCGAAGTCCGCGCCGACCTCTTCGATACGAAGATCGAAATTCTTGGATATTTTGTCGATCCAAACGATCCGAAACTTCAGACGATGCTCGAACGAGCCCGTAGTTTCCGAATTGAACGTAATCGTAAACTAGTGAAGAATCTCTCGGCCTTTGCAGATCTTGACCTCTGCTACGAGGCACTGAACGCCGAGGTTGAGGGGAATCTCGGTCGTCCCCATCTCGCAGAGGTCCTCATCGAACGCGGGGTCGTTGATTCGATTGGTGAGGCGTTTGAGCAGTATTTAGCCAAGGAAGGCGAGGCATTCGTTCCGATGGAACGACTCGGTTACAAGGAAGTGGTTGAGACGATCCACGGATCAGGTGGAGTCTGTTCGCTCGCACATCCGGGACGGATCCGGAGCGATACTTCCACTGTTGAGCAGATGGTTGAGACACTCGCCAATGCTGGGCTTGACGGGATTGAAGTCTGGTACCCATACGGATCTGAGACGAGTGATGAGTATGCCGATATCACAGAGGAGGACGCTGCTGCACTCGCCGAGCGGTATGACCTCTTGAAAACCGGTGGCTCCGACTGTCACGGCCCGAAATCCGGCAATTTCAGACTTGGAGAGGTACAGATTCCGGCTGACGCACTGGCAGCACTGGAAGAACACGCTGCGTAACGGATAAACGAAGGGTTTGTCTATACTTTCCTATGACTCTAATCGTCTTCGGGATCGACGCAATGGACCCCGATCTCGTCGAACCAGATCGCCACCCACATCTCACACTGGATAGTCATCGACCGATTGAAACGATCATCAGCGCATCTGGTGAACCAAACACGCACGAGCTGTGGCCAACGATCATCACTGGACTTCATCCTGATGAGCACGGACTTGTCATCGAAGACGGCGTCGCGTGGGACAATCAGTGGTTGAACCTCGCGAGCGATCTTGCGGAGGGTGTCCTGCCGAAATCCGTACGCACAAAGATCGGAATGTGGCTACTCAACACGACTGACCAAGATGCGTTCCGGACCCCCGCGACGTACTACGGCGAGCATAACCTCTCAACAGTATTCGACGGACACGAAGCCACGGCCATCGGTGTTCCGAACTACGTCACAGACACCGACGAGACGGACAGGGAACACGAGTTGCGGAAGTCGATGGGAGACCTGTTCGAACGCGACCCTGACGCGACCGGCGGCCACAGTTCGGCCGATCCGCTGACCTTCTACGACCAGTGCGTAGAAATGATTATGGTCCGGGCAGCTCGTACCAGGGCTGCGCACTATTCGAGCCAGCACGAACTCGTCTTCGGGTACACAAGTGGCCTTGACCTGATCGGTCATATCACCTACGACTGGCCCGGATTACAGGAAACCGCGTACGACGTGGTCGACGGAGTTGTCGCGGATCTTGTTGAAGACCTCGATGATGACGATGAACTTCTACTGGTGAGTGACCATGGGCTTCAGGATGGCCTCCACACCGACACCGCGATGGTGGCAAGTACCGACCCGGCGCTCGTAGATGGTGTTGAGAGTGTCCTTGATGTACGCGAGACGATCGAAGCGGCACTTTCGGACGGCCGACACGTACCCGCACCGCGGGACATCAACCGAGAGCGAGACGCAAAACAATCCGCGCGAGTAAAAGACCAACTTGAGGACCTCGGCTACATATGAGGCCCTATACGAGCGAAACGACGACAGATCGGGTCTTCTGCCGGATCCGAAAAGAGATCGCGACGAGTATAGTTCCGTAGACTCCAGCACCGAGCAAGACAAGGGCGACCGTCCCTGCGACCGACTCTGGGGCTGTCGGTTCGATCAGGATAACTGCTCCTACCATCACGAGTGCCGCGATTATCTCTTGTGCGATTTCTGGGTATGGAACGTCCGGCCGGCCAATGAGTTTGGTAAGGGCGATATAGCCCGCGACAGTAGTGATGACGACCGAGATGAGCGTCGCGACAGCAGCGCCTATCCAACTGTAGAGGTATACGAGTCCGAGATTGAGCGAGACGTTAGCCACGACGAACAGCCCGTTGATACGGAATGCGACATCCGGCCGGTCGATCGCGTTGATAACACTCAGGAACTGCTGTTCGTACGCGGCGAGGAGTCGGGCCGCGATCAACACTACCAACACGAGACTTCCCTTGCTGAACTCGCTTCCGTATATTTCGAGCACTCGTGAACCAATGACCGTTCCGCCGAACAATCCCGGTATCGCGAACACGCCAATGAAGACCAACCCTTCGTTCAGGTAGTGGTGGATCTGGTCGAAGTTACCGTCCGTCTCCAAGTCGCTGAACTCCGGGAACAGGGTCTGGTGGATCGAGATGCTGACGAGTGCGAACATCGACGCCAGCGACCACGCGACCTCGTAGATCCCGATGAGCGACGACGAGACGAACAGTGCGAGGACGATCGTGTCGATCCAACTGAAAGCGCGTCCCTTGAGGGAACTGAGCCAAGCGTACTTCGCGTACGAGTAGAGGTCCTTTGCGTGATCGACACTCGGGAGGGAGACCCCGACGGTTGACCAGAGGACTGCGACGACCGTCGCTGCAGCGAGCGACAGTATGTGACCGAGGACCAGACCGAACACCTCGAAACTCAACCAGATGAGAAAGATCTGGAGTCCCGTCCGGAGGAGACGCTCGATGAATTGGGAGTATCCACCTTTTGCGACCATCTTGAGACCGTGGAGCCCCGTAGACGTCGTCTGGAAGAGCGACTTCGAAACGATCAGTACTCCCAATAGCAGGGTGACATCCGTACCGATGTAGTCGTTGACGTACGGACGAAACGCTACGATGACGACGGCGAACAGCACCGCGATCGTAACGCTCATTGCGACGCCTGTCCAGAGGTACTCGGCCTGATCGGTGCCCTCGCTGACACGCTTCTTGATCGCACTCGATATCGCACCGGCCGGAAGCGCCAGCCAGAACGAGAGCGCCAGAACGACCGCATACTGTCCGAGCGGGGTCGGGCCGAGGACCCGTGCGATGTAGAGCGTCGCGACGAATCCAGCGAGCGACTTACCGACCTGTGCGAGGAAGTACGCGACCGTCGTCTTCGCCAGGCGCATCGTTACTCGACATACCCGAGGTCTCGGAGCTGTCGTTTCATCGCGTCGGTGAACTCTGCTTCCGCGACTGTCGACACGGGCGCCCCATCAGTCTCAAGCCACACCTCCAGTCGTGACCGTAGTTCGTCGTGAACTTCCGGATACATCTCGGCGACGTCCGCCGATTCGTCTGGAAGGTGATAGAGATCCTCACCGTCAGCGCTCCGTTGATACTTGAACTTCCTCGTTCGCAGACAACTGAGCGGCGGTTCGTGATAGCGCGACACGTCGAAGTCTGGGTTCGCTTCGAGGAACGGGTCGAACTCTGCAGCCCCCCGCTGGGTGATCACGTGGTCACGGGTCGACGAGTCGAGACTGAAGCCCTGCAACTGCGTTGTGTCGGCGCCGATCCGTTCGAGGATAGTCTGCATAATGTCGACGTGTTGCACGAAGTCCTCGGCATCGAGATCAAGTCCGTCAACGATCAACGGTACGTTGATCAGCGCATCGTCGAGGAGGACTTTGTGGGCGAGCATCCCGCCCTCTCCGAACAGTTCGCCGTGATCCGCCGTGACGACAAATATCGTGTGGTCCAGGTCGAGCGACTGGACATAGTCGTACAGACGTCCGATGCACTCGTCAGTGTACGCTATCTCCGCGTCATACATCGCAAAGAGAGCCTCCCACTGTTCGTCGGTGAAGTCACAGCCGTTCGCGACCGCCTCGTGGAGATTGTAGTGCATCCACATTGCGAAGTCGGCTGCTTCCTTCGGCGACATCTCGATGTCCTCCGTGTAGCGGTTGAGAAACGGGAGCGGTGGGTAGTACGGTCGGTGGGGTTCGTTGTAGTGAAGATAGAAGAAGAAAGGTTCGGACTGCGACCCGTAGCGGTCCAGCATATCCTTTGCGAGGTCGTTCATCACGAACGGCGTCGCGTGCTTCGCTGGATCCCGCGTCAATCCGGCCGAATGACGGCGGATATTCAGGAGGTACTTAAGTGTTGTCTTAAACCCGGCCTCACGCAGTAGCGTCGACGATGCGATCCACTTGAAGTCGTCGAATCCACGGTCGAGATTCGTCGCCGAGCTCAGATGCGTATTCCGCGAGAGGCAAGCGGTGTGATATCCCTCGTCTTTGAACAGCTCTGCGACAGTCCGGAGTTCGTCCCCGAGACGTTCGCTGTCGAACCCGACCCGGTGGTGTGAGGGGTAGGTGCCGGTCAGGATCGAAGCCGACGAAGCGAGAGTCCAGATTCCCTGCGAAAAAGCGTTCGAGAACGACTGACTCGCCGACCCGTTCCCGATACGTTCCAAGTGGGGGGTCGTATCCCGCCGATATCCTGCCATCGACGTGTGGTCCTGACGGACGCTATCCAGCGTTATCCAGACGACGTTCGGGCGGCGAGTCATTCTTTGTTCCCTTACAAGACGCAGACGTCTCTATATGTTTTCGATACGTAAGCGATCACTCGTTGGTCGCCGTCGTCCCGGCGGCCGATACGAGCACCTCGAACGGATACACTGCGAAGCGGTCGTTGGAGAACGACGGATCGGCCGACGGCTGTTCGAGGTCGTCAGTCGGCCGGTCCATTTCCGCCAGTTTCTCTAGATCGAAGACGACCCAGTCCGGGTCGAACGCCGTCGCGAGCCAGTCCACATCGTTTGTGACGAAACTAAACTGGTCGGGGAACAGCCGGTTCAGTTCCTCCACGCTTCGCTCGGTTGTCGTCGCATTGCCGCCGATGAACTCGACGACCTTGTGTGGCGTTCTCCAAGCGACTTCGCGGGAGATGTAAGTCGGATGTGCGACGACGACACCAGCGTCCCGACTTTTAAGGAACTTGATTACACCGTCCAGTTTCTCCTGACGGTCGGGAGAGTGGAAGATATTCTTGTATGCCCACACATAGACGGCTTCGACCGCGAGGCCACTGACGATCACCACGCCGATCAGCCACGTGTACCAGGCCCCAAACGTCGAGAGTCCCTCAACGATGAGCAGCGCACTCGGTAGGAAGATGTACTCCAAATAGCGTTCGGCCTGCCCGAAAAAGAGCAAATGTGGGAGCGACGTCAGGACGAACGCGAACAGGCAGGCGACGATCCACGCGCGGACACCGTCCAGGGTCGTAATTGATGGATCCGAGAGCGTCGTTGCGACCAGGGCAGCGACGACCGCGATCACGAACGGATTGTCGATAAACGGTCTGAGGAACCGACTGTCGTTGAACAGTTCAAGCACGTCGTCACCTGATCGGACACCGACGATTCTACGGAACCATCCGATGGGGTCCGGGAACGAGTGATCGAACATCTTGTACTGCTTTCGAACCGCGTAGTCATACACGTGCTCGGCGTGTCCACGGAGGATCCGAAGATATCGGCCGCCGGAGAGGACAGCGGCAACCAGGATTGATCCCGGGACAAGAAAGAGTGCGATCGGTGAGAGCACGATCGAGAAGCCGACGATGACGAACAGGTACGCTTGAAGACTGAACTTGCTAGAGAGACACATTAGTCCGCCGAGCACTACGCTTGTCGCGAGCCAACCGAGCCATCCGGTGTCCACCCAGAGGACGAAGGCGAAGATGCTCGCAGTAGTGAGGACTTGCCCGGGCTTTCTCGAACTCAATCCCTGGCCGTGCGCTAGGTCTGGCCGCATAAACTGAGGCGTTGCGACCAGCAAGAGGATGACGAACGACAACTGGGATACAGAGAGCAGTTCGAGCGGCACCAGCGCCGCGATTACCACGACGAACACGAGATCCATAATTGCGCTGAAGTACCGTTCGGTTCGAACAAGCAGCGAGCGGGGAAGGTACGAGAGGAGCCAGAGAACGAAGTACGGGTAGGCGTAGTGACCACTCGTCACGACCGGAGAGGGTTCGTCGGGACGGCGGTGACCCGAATCCTTGATGTCCTGGATCTGCAACATCTGCCCGTACGCGTCGCCCGCTGCACCGGCCGGTACCAGCACCCTGTACAGCGACCGTACGACGATGAGCGTCCCGACGACGAGCGAGAGCGTGAACAACGTCGACAACTCGACCATCGATCGTCGGTGGATTGCTCTCACCGTTATTTAATGGTGCTGGAACGCCGTCTGTCACTGTCGGTAGTTCCCATCGAGTCAGCTGATAGTCACGACTGACGAGGTTACGTTCGCAGAAAGCGTCTGGATGGATGTTGTGAACTTCCTATACCATCCAGACACTGTTCTTACGGCCTCTGACCTTGAAACCTTAGCGCTTGATCTGCTCGCAGAGATTCCGATCCTCGGAGTCAAAGGCTGCGGCTTCGACTCTAGGATCATCCGTCAAACGATTCTGCAAGCCGCTGTCGATCAGAAGTCCATCAAAGCCGTCACCGAACCACTCGTGGAACCTACTCCGACGATTACACTCTCGAACAGCTCCACACCGTTCCAGCGGATCACCTTGAAGCCGCCGTCAACGACATCTTCGCTCGACAAGCCGCGATGATCCTCGGCTCCGGCCCAAGGATCATCTGCCTCGACTTCGTCGATATCCATTACCACGGTTGTCCACACGCTGACGCTGGCGAACTCTGCCACACGAAACCCCGCGATGGCACCAGCAAGTGCCATCGCTACCTCGCTGGATTCGTCCTCTGTCGAGCTAAACCACTTGTCGTCGCAGT